>DYIT01000003.1:102204-102806 GCA_020723505.1 Candidatus Kuenenia stuttgartensis | reverse complement strand
TTCGAGGAGTTCCGCGGAGCGGGGCAGGCCGCGGCCAGGGCGCTCTCGTCGTCCTCGGCCGCGGATCCGCGCGGCGCGGTCGATGGCGCTCACGCGACCGCGCTCGCCGAGACGCTCAGGCTCCATGCCGGGCTTATGGACGCGCTCGACGGGAGCCGCGGAGCTCCGGGGCGGCCCGGGAATGCCGGCGGCCAAGAGGGCATATCCGGCCGCATTGACGAGTTCATGGCGGCGTCCGACAGGCTCCTTGCGCTCGAAAAGGCCAGGGTCCACAAGTCATACGATCTCCTGCTCGTCAGGCTCGGCTCTTTCCCCTGGGATTCGGCCGAAGCCGCGGATCGAATCGCTTCCGCGAGGGACTCGCCGACCTACTTCCTCGCCGCCGAGCCGTCCTGCGCGGCCATCGCACGGCAGTCGCGCGCAGCCTCTTCCGCGGCCGCCGCCGGGGGCGGCGGAGCCCGGGAGCTGGACCTGCTCGAAGCCGACGCATCCCATGCGCTGAAGGAATGGACAACGGCCATAAGCCTTCTTTCCGTGCCGGGCCGGAGAGGGGAGGAGCTGGACTTGCAGAATGCCCGTGACGTTGTGAAGAAGCACGGGGA
>DYIT01000003.1:0-102194 GCA_020723505.1 Candidatus Kuenenia stuttgartensis | reverse complement strand
CATCTCAGGAAAGCCCTGGACCTGGCGGCCGCCGGGGACCGGGATTCCGCCGCGGGAATCCTGCGGCACAGGGTGTTTCCGGTCCTGGACGGCTATCTCCTCCCGAAGATATCCAAAGCCTACGACGAGTTCAGGAAGGACGCATGGGACGCCCATGGCTCCGTCCGGTCGGTCCTCGCGAGGGGCACGGCCTTCGGCATCGCATTTCTCGCCGCCCTCTCCCTGGTCGTGATGGCCGTGACCGGGACGATTGTCAGGAACCTTGCGAGGTCCGTGAAAGCGCTCGAGAAGGGGGCCGCGGCGATCGGCTCGGGAGATTTGGGAAGCAGAATCGGGCTTCGCGGCGACGACGAACTGGCCAGGGTCGGGGTCGCCTTCGACCGCATGGCCGCCGACCTCCAGAGGATTACGGTGTCGCGCGACAGCCTGAGGGATCTCGCCTCCGAAATCACGCTAGCGGGCGGGAAGGAGCGCCGGAAAATCGCGGGCGTCCTCCACGACGACGTCGGGCAGAAGCTCGCCTTTCTCAAGATGAAGCTCGGGATGATTCTCGCGGCCGCGGATGAAACGCAGAGGCAGGACATCGCGAAGATAGTCGAAGTCCTGGACGGGGCAATCAGGCAGACGAGGTCGCTCACCTCCGATTTGAGCCCCCCGGTCCTCTACGAGCTCGGATACGAGGCAGCAGTGGAGTGGCTGTGCGACAAGACGAGCAGGGAAAACGGCCTCGCAATCGATTGTCTCGTCATGCGCTGTCCGGACCCGCCCGCCGAGGACGTCAGGATCCTCATGTTCGAATCCTTGCGCAAAGCACGCGTCCGCCGCCAGGGCGAAGGTGACCGTGACATGCGGCGAAGGGATTCTCAGGACCATCGTGGAGGACGACGGGAAGGGATTCGATCCCGCCGGGGCCGGTCCGGAATCAGGAGGCGGTTCGCACTGGGGCCTGTTCAGCATCCGCGAACGGCTCGAACGGATTGGCGGATCGCTCTTGATCGATTCCGCACCCGGCAGGGGGACGAAGGTCACAATGACGGCGCCTCTCGTATAGGAGCAGGGCCCGGCCATGCAGCCGGTTCTGCGATATTCTGAGTGAGTAAGTTTGCCTGGATTCCGGCTTGCGCCGGAATGACGATGTTCGCAAGTAAAGCCCGGCGAAGCCCTCGTCACGTCATTCCGCGAAAGCCGGAATCCAGGTCGCCGGTGCCGTTCGTCACAGTTCGTCATTCCGGCGAAAGCCGGAATCCAGGTAAATAGGGGGGACCATGAACAAGCAACCCGTTGTATATATGCTTTCAAGCAAGAGAAACGGCACCCTCTATATCGGTGTCACATCGGACCTCGTGAAAAGGGTATGGGAACATAAGAATGATATTATCGAAGGATTCACAAAGCGCTATTGCGTACATATTCTAGTCTGGTTCGAACGTCACGAGAGCATGGAATCCGCTATCATGAAGGAGAAACAGTTGAAAGGGTGGAGAAGAAAGTGGAAGCTGGAATTAATAGAAAGCGTGAATCCCGATTGGATGGACCTATATCAAACCATCGTATGACTGGATTCCGGCTTGCGCCGGAATGACGGCGGACGTTCTGCATCCGCTCCGCACTCGACCATTGACCTTCACACTTCTTCCGGCGACCTCCGACCTTGGACGTTGGACCTTCGACGCCAATCACCCGCGACTCAGGTCTCTCTGCACCTGTCCGGTCAGCAGCGCTTCGTTGCATATCCCGCGCCGCCGCGCTAGACTTCCATGTCCGGGTTTTTGAAACGCGGTCTGCTTGTCGAGGGTGGGATCATGGCCATCAGAGTCGTAATCGCGGACGACCACGCGATAATACGGGAAGGGCTGAAGGCGCTGCTGGGCAGGGAGAAGGACATAGAAGTTGTCGCTGAAGCCTCTGACGGCCGGGAGGCGGTGAAGCTCGCCGGCAAGCTCTCTCCTCATGTGGTTGTCATGGACGTTTCCATGCCCGGCCTGAACGGCATGGAGGCCGCGGCCCAGATATCCTCGGCCTGCCCGGCGTCGAAGGTCATCGCGCTGTCCATGCACTCCGACCGGCTCTTCGTCTCGGGCATGATGAAATCCGGCGCGAGGGGATACCTGCTCAAGGACTGCGCCTTCGAGGAACTGGCCAGGGCCATCCGGGAGGTGGCTTCGGGGGGGACGTACCTGAGCCCGAAAATCGCGGGAGTCGTCATCGACGATTACGTGAAGCAGTCCGTCTCGCCGGGGAAACCGGCTTCTCCGGCTCTGAGCCCCAGGGAGAGGGAAGTCCTCCAGCTCATGGCGGAGGGACTTGCGGTGAAGGAAATCGCGGCGAAGCTGGGATTGAGCCCCAAGACCGTCGAGACTCACAAGCGCCAGATAATGTGCAAGCTGGACATCCACAACGTCGCCGAACTGACGAAATACGCCCTTAGGGAAGGCCTGACGACGCTGTGAGCTGTCGACGGCATGCCTTTGACCATTTGCCGTAATCCTGTCGGGAGGGCGAGCCTCCTGGTGAGCTGCTCATTGGCCGCAGACCGCGCCATTCAGCGGACTGGAACCATCTCCCCGCAAAAATGCCCCTAAGGGAATTCCCCGGCCCCCGTAAGGGTTTTCCCGACGCGACGGAATCCGCGGGCCGTGATATAAACCGGATGGGATCGCGCATCGTTCAGCGAATTCAATACGGTTTGGAGGTGAGACAGATGTCGGCCAGATTGGTTGCGGTTCCGGTCATAGCCTTCTTCCTGGCAGGCGTTCTGGTTTCGGCGGCGGCTCCGCCTGTCTTTGCAGAAGACCCGAAGGCGCCTGCCAAGGAAAGCCCGAAGCCTCCGGCCAGGGATCCTGCCGCCGGCGCGAAACCCGCTGATCCGCCCGCCGACGCCCAGGGGGGGGAAGCTGGAAAGAAGGAGCACGAGTTCGAGCCGGTGACCGTGACCACGGCCACCAGGACCAGGACCGAGGCTTTCAGCCTCTCGAGATTCCTGACTATAGTGGACGAGGACGAGTTCAGGCGCTTGAACCTCAACGTCGCCGTCGACTCTCTGGGGCTCAGAATAGGCACGTGGGTCGAGCACCGGACGGGGACCACCGGGGATCCCGTGATACGCGGGCTCTCGGGAGGAAACCTCCTCGCGCTCGTGGACGGCTGCTCGCTGAGCACTTTCTGGGGCGAAGGAGGATTCGCCGGAGACGACATGTACGGGAAGATTGACCCGGACTGCGTCGAGCGCATCGAGGTCATCCGCGGGCCGGGATCGGCCATGTACGGATCGCAGGCCCTGGGAGCGGTAATCAACTTCATCACGCGTTCCTGCCCCTTCGATTTCCCTGAGGAAGGGTCCAAGTCCGGCGTGAGGGGGACGTACAAGTACACGTCCGGCAACACGGGCTTTTCGTGGAGGGCCGAGGCGTTCGGAGCATGTCCGGGGTTCCGGTTCCTGGTCGGAGGTTCGTTCAGGGACCTGAACGACGTCAGGGCGGGCGGGGACGTGGGGGTCCAGAAGCGGAGCGGCGGCGAGGACCACAACTTCGACATGAAATACGAGTTCAAGCTCGCCGAAGGCCACGTGGTCTCGGTCGCCTACCAGGACGTCCACAGGACGCACATCCAGCGCTTCTACAGGCCGACACAGGACAACACCAACGACCGCGAAGCCGTGACCGTAACCTACAAGGCCGAAAAGCTCTCGGATCTGCTCGCCGAAATCGTGTTCAAGCAGTACTTCCAGAAGAAGGTCGATCGCAGGCGCTGGAAGCTCATCGACTCCAATCCCAGGATAGGATTCTCCCGCATCGAGACGCACCAGAGCGAGTTGCAGGCTACGATGAAGTTCGATGCCGCGGGCGAGCACAACTTGACGGCCGGCGTCGCCTACCACCTGGACAGGGGCGAGAGCGCCGACGACGAGCAGTTCACGTATCGCAAGGCCGGCTGGACCATAGGGCCCCCGGGAGAGCGGATGGACTCGCCGATTACCTGGTGGCACAACTTCGGCGTGTTCGTCCACGACCGCTGGAAGGACGCGATGGTGAAGGGGCTTTCCATCGAGGCGTCCGCGAGATACGACTACTTCTACTTCTGGTCCGACCCGTTCCACAGCAGGTACTACCCCGTCGCCTATACATCCAATCCTTTCGCATACGCGTCGCTCGAAGAAGCGCAGCGAAACGACGATTTCGTCTACGACGATCACGTGATTACGGGCGGAATCGGGGCCACCTACGGCGTCCTGGACTGGCTGAACGCCGTGGTCAACCTGAACGTCGGCTACCGCCACTGGCCGCCGGCTTTCGGCGTCACCCAGCACGGCAACAACCTGTTCGCCCCGGACACCGAGGCCGCGGACGTGTACAGCTACACCGGGGAAGCCGGCCTCAAGTGGAAGCACAGGAAGTTCGAAGGCGAGGCCGTGGCCTACTACACCTGGTGGGACGGCTTCGCGGAGTACAGCGCCGGGACGTTCATGGGCCAGGACTGGTTCGACTGGAACGGCAACGGCACGCAGGACTCGAACGAAGGGATATATACGCGCAAGAATTCGGGCCAGGCCTACGTTTACGGCGTGGAAATCGAGGGGACGTGGCGGTTCAAGGAGGATTTCGACCTGCTGTTCGGCTGGGGGAAGGGATGGTGGGACGGGCTCAGCCTGTACGGGGGCTTCATGTGGAACTACGGGGTCGACCTCGCCCACAGGGTCGGCACGAGCCACTACGAGCCGATCAGGCAGACGCATCCCGCCCGCTGCCTCCTGTCCCTCAAATGGGAGGAGCCGGAAAGCAAGGACGCGTGGTTCTCACTGACCGCGGACATGGTCGGGAAGTTCGACAGGATTCCCAACAGCCGGGAGAACGACGTTGCATACTGGAGGAATCCGCAGAGCGCGGCCGGGGGGAAAATCCGGGCCGACGGCCTCCCCGGCTACACGGTATGGCACTTCAATTCCGGATGGAAAGCCACGGAGAACCTGACGCTGACCCTCGGATGCGAGAACATCTTCAACAGGAAATACCGCAGAGCCCACAGCAGGGCGGACGAGATGGGCGCGAACGTGATACTCGGAATGGACGTGAAGTTCTAGTCCTGATGATTCACGAAGGATCGTGAATCATCAGGAATATGCCGCCACCCGACCGCGGACGTCCCCTGGAAGTCCCGGTATTTGCATGGGACCCTGGCATTAGGGCAATGGCGGGCATCGGGATTTTTCATGGAGGCGAAGCAAGGAATGAGCAGGCTCTTGGTTGCCGCGGCGCTTGCATGCGCCTTTGCCGCGGGATGCGGCGGGAAGAACGACCTTGTCCTGTATTCAGCGGGCGACAAGATCTTCGCGGAATCGGTCGTCAACGAGTTCAGGAACCAGACCGGGCTCAACGTGGTTATCGCCTCCGACACCGAGGTCACGAGGGGAGTCGCGCTGAGGACGAGGATTGTCAAGGAGAAGGACGCGCCGAGGGCGGACGTGTTCTGGAACAACGAGCTCGCCAACACAATCCTCCTCAGGCAGGAAGGGGTACTCCTCCCGTACAAGTCCGCGTCCGCCGACGACATCCCTCCCGAGTTCAAGGATCCGGACGGATACTGGACCGGATTCGGCGCGAGGGCGAGGGTTTTCATCGTCAACACAGAGCGCGTGCCCGAGGCCGAGACTCCCAAGTCGATGCGGGACATGCTCGATCCGAAGTGGAAGGGCAGGTTCGGCATGTCGGTCGTAACGGGCGGGACCACTGCTACGCACGCGGCCGCCCTCTTCGAGCTGCTCGGCGACGACGAAGCGCGCAAATTCTACGCGGATTTGAAGGCGAACGGAGTGGTCCTGTGCAACGGAAACGGCCACGTGAAGGACCAGGTCGCGGACGGCGAACTCGCCTTTGGATGGACCGACACCAACGACGCCAACGTCGCGGTCATCCAGGGCAAGCCGGTGAGAATCATCTACCCCGACCAGGGAGAGGGCCAAATCGGAACGTTCCTGATTCCCCATTCGGTATGCCTGATAGCGGGCGGGCCGAATCCGGAGAACGCGAGGAAGTTCATCGATTTCCTCCTGAAGAAGGAGACCGAGGAAAAACTCGCGGCTTCCAAGTCGGCGCAGATACCCGTCAGACCGAACGTGCTGGTCCCGAGGGACGCGGCAAGGCATTTCATAATGGACATAAAGCTCATAAAGAGCATCAACGCGAAAATCGACTTCGGCAAGGTCGCAGCCCGTCTCCCGAAGGTCATCGAGCACATGGAAAAGGAGTTCAACAGGTAGGCGCGGAGGGCGACGTAGAAATCTCATATGTATCCTATCCCCTCACCCCAGCCCTCTCCCCCTCGGAGGTGGAGAGGGTACTTGTCAGTGTTGCATGCTCAGTATCTTCACGACCGCCTTCTTCACCTGCACGGGCGCCCCGGCGGCCATTCCCGGCATGTGGGCATCCCACGGGAAGAGGAGCATGAAATACCCCGCGCGCAACGTAGCAAACTCGCCTTCGCCTTCGAGGGGAAGGAAATCCTTCTCCTCGTCGTAGCGCCCCTCTGAGAATCGGGCCAGGTGTCCGTAGCCGATGCGTTCCTCTCCGCGGGCCATGCACTGCAGATCGATGTATTTCCTGTGGGCTTCCCACCTGCCTTCCCCGAGGGGTTTGGTCATGTATTCGTTCACCAGCGCATAGAGGTGCGTCCCTTTGATTTCATGCCTCCCCGGCTCCAAAGCCTCGAGATTCGTCCCGCGAAGGAACTCGAACGCCCGGCTAAGCAGCGGAGACAAGCGCGCGTAGAACGCGCAATTGTCGAGGGTGTCCAGAATCATTCATTTCTCCTTCGCCCCGGCGTTCCATTGCGGCCTCACGCACAGGAACAGGCTTTTCCCGCCCCGGATTACGTTGAAACAAACTTCCGGTTCCTTCGCGTCGATTACTTCCTTCATTCGTTTCAGGAACTCCGCCTTGTCCGGCGTCTTCTTGAGCACCACGCCCTTTATTATGTCGCCGGCCCTCACGCCAGCAAGCTGTGCCCAGCCCGCCGACTCCACCTGCGTCACCCTCACCCCGTCCGAGTCCAGAGGAAGGCGCTCGTTGTCCAGGAAGTCGCGCGTGAGCGGCTTTATCCTCAAGCCGAAGGTCTTCTCCTCCACCTCCTCGACCTCGTACTCGCGGGTCGGCTCTTCCTCCATGACCGCCTTTATCTCCGTCTCCTCGAACCCCTTCTCCCCCTTGCGGAGCACGGTGAACGCCTTCGCCGTGCCGCCCGCCGCCCGTTCCACTAGCCTGGTCAGCTTCTCGATGTCCTTGTCGTCCGACACGTCCAGCCTCTGGCCGTCGACCTTCACAATCACGTCGCCTTCCAGGCCTTCGGCAGGGACTTGGCCTGCGAACAACGCAAGAAACGCGGCAATCGCGAATCCGACTGGGAACGCTCGATATTCCATTCCCCAACCTCCTTTCCCATGCCGATTCCCCGCCGCTCAATGTTGGAATGCGGGCAAGGGGAAAACAGCCGCCTCATCGATTGAATGCATTCTAACCCGGAAAATCCACGCAGGAACGTGAATTTCCCTTCGACTCGTCCGCCTCGGCGGACTCGGAGCAGGGCAGGCTTGCGACCCTCGATGCCGTCCGCTCCCGGGACGGATGCAGGTACGACCGTCAGCTGACGCGACTCTTCATCGCATGCGGATTGGTTCACTGTTGCGGGTCCAATGAAAGGCGTATATCATCACGCCGTGGATAGGAGGTAAAAGATGAGAAACCTGAACGCCGCCGCCGTCATCGCAGGGGCGATCCTGCTGCTTCTGCTCGGCTGCGCGGCCATGCAGAGATGGGCGGCGCCGAAGTTCGAAGCCAAGGGCCCCCATGCCGAAGCGGATAAGATGACGAAGGAGAAGTGCTTCTCCTGCCATATGGAAGGAAAGGACGGCGCTCCCAAGGCGCCTGAATCCATGTACGAAAAGACGGAGTGCAACGGATGCCACCTGAGCCGGTGACGGCCGGCCCTGAACCCGCGGAAAGCCGGAGACCGGCATTTCTCATGGGCCGCCGCGGAATCCACTTCCTCTCCGCCGGCCTCATCCTGCTCCTGGCCGCATGCTGCGCCGTGCCATTCGACTGGCCCGGCATCCACGACGCGGTGACGCTCGAGAAGCAGGAAGGCTTCATGCTCGAACTCCCCTTCTCTTCCGTCGTCCTGGAACCCGTGGCCGGTCCCGCCAGGGCATTCATGCTCGGGCCAGCAATCCGCCGGGAGGCGTGGTCCTGGCTCGCATGGGCGGTCTTTCTCGGCGCGGCCTCGGAAGCCGCGCGGCTTTTGTTGCGCAGGAAATCGGCCGGAATCCGCGCCTCGAATCCCGCCCGAAGAATCGGGACCTCAATAATGCGCGCAGGCTTTCCGCCGGCGCTCGCCGCGCTCTTGCTCCTCGGCGCCGCGGCGTTCCCCCACCTCCCGGGCTACAGGCTCAAAGCCCTGGATTCGGACGTCGTGCTCGCGGATTTTCACACCCACACGTTTCACTCCGACGGCTGGTTCTCCCCCTCCTTCGACGTGGACTGGCACAGGATGAACGGCTTCGATGCCGTCGCCGTGACCGATCCCCATACGCACGCGGGCGTTCCGGAGGCGATTCGGGCCGCCGACGCCGTCCAGGGAATGACCGTCCTTTCGGGGGAGGAGAGACGATACCCCGGAGCGGGGTATTTCATCGTCCTGGGGCTTCCGGAAATCCTCGATACGGATCCCCTGCCGAGCATAACTCGTCTCGCGCAATTCGTCCGCTCTAAGCCGCACACCGCGTTGATTTCGTGTCCATGCATAAGGCACGTGAACAGGATTCCGCTTTCCAGGATCTTCGATTGCGGGTTCGACGCCGTGGAATCCTACAACCACGGCTGGCAGCCGGGCGTACGGAACAGGGCCGAGATACTGGATGCGGTCGGGGCATATCAGGACAGGCCTTGCGTGGCCTCGATAGACTGGCACGGCAAGGGAATGGGCGCGAAATGCTGGACCGCAATCCGCATTCCAGGCCTGCGCGGAATTGCCGACCACGGTGAAAGGGCCAAGGCGGTCATCGACGCGGTCCGCGCCGACGGGAGCCGACCGGTCCGGCCGATCGTGATAGGTGCGCCCGGACCTGCCTCCGATGCCGCGGTCATCTTCGCCCCGTTCGTCACCGCCGCGGAATACCTCCTCGGCCTTCGACCTTCCCAGCTGACCTCATGGGCGGCATGGATCATCCTTTTCAATGCGGTCCTCGCCGTCACCGGCGCCGGGACGGACGTCCGGAGGGCTGCCAGGCAAGCGGCAGCCGCCGTCTGCGCGATCCTGGCCGCGATGCTTTTCTCGAATGCCGCGATAATCACGGTCCATGCCGCATCCGCGCCGGTCCCCATGAATTCGCTCCCCACAGCCGCGCTCTTCTCCGGAGCGGGATTCATGGGACTGCTCATGGCATGGATTGCGGCGAAGCCGAAGCATGCCGCGAACTGCGAACAGTAGCGGCGAGCAATAAAACGCGACGGTTTTGACACCGAACAGAGCCCATCCTATGCGCTCCAAGCGAAGGCAGGCCGGGGCGATCACGGCGACCGAGCGCCGTGGCTACAGCCTTCTGGTGTGAACCCGTGGGCGTTCGTGGCGGTGTGTCCCATGCCCAACGTCAAAGTAGAAGGTCCAAGGTCGAAGGTCCAGCGTCTCTGGATGCTGGAATGGGTGGTCACTAGATTCAGGAATTGGCGCTTTCCTGGGTGTGGGAACGGGTGAGCGGTGTTCAGGAATGACGGAGGAGTGCCTGAGGATTACATTCTTCCGACATCGAGCGATCCCCCCTTCCTGCATAGAGCTACAACCATTCCCGCATCAGGAAACCCTATTCGTATATCGTTTACAGTTGACGGTTTTCGGTCTACGACCCCATTCCTCCGCCCATCCACTCATCCGCATATCCGTGCGACAACACACGGTCCCCGTTCTACCCCTCGCTCCCGCCCCTGCCTCTTGCGATTCTAAGGACAATCCAGAGCAGGGCGCCCGATGAGGCGGAAGCCAGGCCGATCCAGAAAAGCGTCCAATGGAGCCTTCCGCCCATGACGATTGCGGTGATTCCTCCCCAGAACAGCCCCGCCAGTACCGGGGAGCTCGACAGCCTTCCCGCATAGAGGGTCAGGAGAGAGAGGAGGGACACGAGCATTATGGCCGGGACGTTGTGGAACGCCCTGAAGTTCGATACGACCGCGACCAGCCCGGCCACGACCGCGGCGAAGGACATCTCCCCCATCGGAGTCCCCTTCCAGCTCCGCCCCGCGCCTCCCCCGGCCTTCGACCCCGCGCACCCGCTTTCCTCGAGGTCGCCAATCACTTCCGCGGCCGACTGGTATCTCTCGCCCTTTGGATCGAGCATGCGCGAAACGATTCCATCCAGGCTCGCCGGCACTTCGGGATTGAAATGGCTCGGGGGATTCATGCTCGAAGGCAGCTCGCCCGCGAGCATGCGGTAGAAAACCACGCCCATGGAGTATATATCCGACTCCCTCGAGGGAGGGGATCCGTCCCTCTGCTCGGGCGACATGTACTCGAAAGTGCCGGCCCCGGCACGGCCCGAGGACGGCGCTGAATCCAGCGACCCCGACATCGCGGCACGATCACTTTCCTCCCTGACCGCGAGACCGAAGTCCGATATCTTCACCTCCCCGCTTTCGGATATCAGGATGTTGGCGGGTTTCAGGTCCCTGTGGATAATCCCCTTTCCGTGCGCGTATCCGAGCCCCCGGAGCGCCTGGGCCATGATTCCCGACGCCTCAAGCGGCGTCATCCTGCCCTTCTTCCGCATGGCCTCGTCGAGGTTCCCGCCGCTCACGTACTCCATGCGGATATACGGGGTTTCGCAAAGTGTGTCCACATCGTGGATCCGCACGATGTTCGGATGCTCAAGCGACCTGAGCATCCCGGCTTCGGTCTTGAGCTTCTTGAGCGATCTGTCGCCGGCCGGGAACTTGAACGCCTCGATTCGCCCCGGCCACTCCCGGTGCTCTGCGATCCATACCGCCCCGAAACCGCCCTGGCCGATCTTCCTCTTCAGCACCCATGGGCCGATGGCGCTTCCCTCCCGGATCTCCGGATTCCCGCCTTCCACATCCGGGCCTTTCAATGTTTTCGGCCGATTCGCGAACCGGTCCGACGACTACGGTCCCGCACCCCGGCCTCAATGGTCGCCATCAACCCGCGTTCGCTCACCGGCGGGTTGATGCCTCCCACATGTAGCGCCGTTGTTCTGCTTTTACCTCCGACCTTGGACGTTGGACTTTTATCTTTAGACTGATTGAAATATCCGCCTATCCACAGTCTATTTCCCCCCGGTTTCGCTCTTGCCGGTCTTGCCCTCGAGGATTTTCATGGCCGCGAGCTTCTCCATGTTCTTGGCCGCCTCGGGAAGGTCGGTCCAGAAGGTCCCCGGGCCCGCATAGCGCAGGAAGATCTTTATATCCTCCGGAAGCCCGCTCGCGAAAATGTACCTCGCGTATTCGTCGGGAGAACCCAGCGCTGCGATGTTCTGGCTGAGCTCGTCTGACTTCGAGGTCTGCATCAGCTCCTCTACGTCCGCTTTCGCCTTGCCCAGAAGCCTTGTCTTCTGCGCGTCGAGTTTCGCGGCCTCGAGCATTATGACGGCGACCTGCACCTGCGTTTCCGCCTCAATCTTCGCGACTTCGCTCTCTCCGCCGGCTGCAACCTCGGCCAGCAGCTTCCGGGTCTCGGCCTCGACCTCGCGTATGCCCTTCTGCACGTCGGCTTTCAGCTCCTCGAGGTCGTTCTTGACGGTCTGGGTGATTTTCTGCTGTTCTTTCGTGAGCTTCTCCTCGACCGCAATCTTGCCCTCCTGTATCGGCGTCCTGACCTCGGTCGGCACGTTGATTGCCCTCACGAGTCCGAGCAGCACGTCGATGTTCTTGCTTTTGCACACGATTTCGAGCTCCCGCGTGAACGCGTCCTGGAACTCCTCGCGGGTCTTTCCCTCGATGAACTCCTTCGCCCCGTACTTCGAGCCCTCTATCCTGCAGATGGATTCGACCTGGGGATAGATGACCTTCTTTATGACGTCGTCGATGTTGCCGAAGGAGTTGATGATGTGCGGGACGGCCACGGGCTCGAGGCCCCAGACAACGGAGATGTCGAGCTTAATGCTGAACCCGTCCTTCGACGGAAATTCCACGTCCTTGAACGCTATCTGCCTGTAGCCCGTGGCCACGACGTCGACCTTGTACTCCTTGGGGTTCAGGTAATAGATGCCCGGCTGCAGCACGTCCTTCAATATGCCCCTTTGGCCTCTCACCGCGAGACTGCCCGGCTTCGAAGGAGTCCCGGAAAGGGACGTGACGCACCCCACGAATCCCGGTTTGATAATCAGTGCGGGAATCGGCGTGACCTGGAAAGCGTAGGGGTTGAGCCGCCATCTGCCGGGTGTGAGGACCTTCCTCATCACGCCTTTCTGGCCTTTCTCGGCCAGGAAGTCGCCGGGCTCGAGCGGCTTGCCGCTTTTCGACTCGACGAGGCCGATGTACCCGGGCTTGATTTCAGTCACCGTGTATTCCGTTATCCGGTCGTACGTTACCGGGTTGTAGAAGTGCCTGCCTTCGCCGTATACGCGCTCGCGTATGCCCTTGACTCCCTCCGGCACCACGCGCATCTCGTCCTGGCTCGGGTTCTCGTCGCCGAACTTGGAGCTCAGGACGAGCATCTCGCCGGGACTCACGTATATCCTGCACATGCCCCACTTCCAGATTCCCACGTAGAGAACGAGGAAAAGGACCGGCAGGGCCGCCGCCGCTGCGGCGAGACCGAACACCGCGGACCCGATGCCGCGGCGCCGGACGGCGGGTGTCCTGTCGCCCGCTCCCAGGTCCTGGTTTGCATCTCCCTGATTGAAGTCGTCAGCGTTCATCGCTTGCAGCCTTTCAAATCTTCCTACTTTCCCCCGTCCTTGCCGCCCGAGCCGGTCCCGAACTCCTTGAATATGTCCGCGAACGGCCCCTCCGTGTTCGACAGGACGTACGTGAGCGCGGGCGCAATCTTCTTGTAGTACAGGTATTTCACGTATGCCGCGCCGTTAACGAACGCCTCCCTCGCGGTCCTGAGCCCGGCGGCCTTCGCCTTGTTGTTGTAGAGTATCACGTCGGATTCGGCCCGCCCCTTCTCCTTGAGGGCCGATGCCTGGTTCTCGGCGGCCTTGAGCTCGAGCTTTGCGACCTCCAGCTTCCGGCCGGCGTCGATGAGCGCAACTCTCTGGTTCTCCTTGGCCTTCGTTATTGCCACGGAAACCTTGGTCTCCGATTCCTTGACCTTGGTCTTCCTGTCCATCATCGTCGTTTCCATGGAAAGCTGCTTCTGCTGTATTTCCCTGGCCTTCTCCTGCTCGTATTTGTCGCTCTGCAAGATGGCGTTTTCCCTCTGCCGGATTGGGTTCGCTATCTCATCCGGCGGGACCGTGTCCCGCACGAGCGCGGATTTAATCACCACCCCCTGCTTTTCGCAGGAAACCTTGAGGCCTTCGAGGAACGCGTCCTGGAACCTCTGCCTCGTGAGGCCCGAGATGAAGTCCCTCGCCAGGTGCTTGGATCCCTCGATTCTGCTGAGCGCTCGGGCGTTCGGAAGGATGACCTCCTCAACGATGGAAACGATTATGTCGGTATCCGAGTCCCCGTACTTGACGAACACCTCAGGGACTCGCGAGCTTTCGATGTACCATTCGATTGTCCCGACCAGGAAAATGATGAACCCGTCGCTGGACGGGAACATGATCGCGTCGCTCCCTTCCATGTCGAAGCGGTGGGCCCTCAGGTCGACCGGGTCAATCCTCTGCACGTACGGGTTGGGATAGTACGATCCGGGAGCCAGCGTCCTGGCCTGGACCCCCTTCTCGCCCTCGTCCACGATGAACCTGTTCGGATTCGCGGATTCGCGCCCGGAAAGGAGCGTAACGATCCCGGCGTAGCCCGGCGGCACCTCCGTGGCGTTGAAGAGGACGATCTCGTTGACAAGCGTGTTTATCAGGTGCCTTCCGGGCCTCAGCGGGACTTCCAGAATCCCCTTCTGGCCCTCCTTGGCGATTATCTCCCCGGGATTGAGCTCGTTCCCATACTGCCGGATTACCACTCCGAGCTGCCCCTGCGGAATCTCGACCTGGTCGATGATGACCCAGTCCCAGGTATAGGGATTCTTCCAGTAGAACCCCTCGGGAACCGGATCGAGCACGATTCCCTTCCAGTCCTTCCCGGGCGAGATTATCGATCCGTCGGGCGGATCGTCGCCGGTCTTGCGGATGAGCACCGCGGCTTTCTTCGAGTCGACGTTCAGCACTCCTGCGGCCCCGAATATCAGCACGAAAACCACGATAAGCGCAGGCGACCATTTGACTAGTTTCCACACTACTGCGGAGAAGTCCGGTGCCTGGGGCGCGGGCTTGCCCTTGCCCCCCTCGCTCCTCCTTTCCTTGAATGAGAATCCGTTCATTTCCACCTCCACATGATTTGCGGATTTGTGCTTAAACGATGCGAATCCCGTGCCGACGGGACCTTGCCGGAAGTGACCCTACCTAACCCCATCGCGCACTTCAAGTAAGAAATGGGAGGCGCAGGCGGCGCACGCGAGCCCGCCCCGGCTCAGGCGGAAACGGCCAAGGGTTGGCGTTATGCAGAGGTTGTCCGAATGCGCGGATTCAAGAAGGCGGGGAAGTTTCATCCTGATGCCTGCATGTGTATTATTAGAACAGGCGCAGGATGCTTTCATCTCAGTAACTCGATATTGCGAGCGAAGCGGGCAATATCGATTATTTGCTGTTCTCCGCCAGCTGGTCCAGGTACCACCTGAAGAGGGACAAATAGAGCTGGGCTTCCGCTTTCAGGTCCGCCCTGTCGGACTTTTCAGAGACTTCGCGGGCGTTGGCCAGCCCCTTCTTGAACGCGTCCTTCGCCTCTGCAATCCTGCCGAGCGAGGCCTGGGTGTGGCCGAGGTTCTCCCAGGAATAGAGGAGCTTCGGATTCTTCTCGGAAGCCTTCTTCAGCGAAGCGATTGCGTTGTCGTGTTCGCCGATCGTCAGGTAGTTGAGCGCAAGGGTATTCGAGAACATCGCTTCGTCCGGGCAGGCCGTTTCCGCCTGCTTCAGGGCGTCGATTGCGCCTGGGTAGTCCCCGATGTCCGTCAGGTTGCCGCCGAGCTCCCAGAGCACCCATCCCCGCACCCAGGGATGGGTCTTGAGCGCGGCAATCTTCCTCAAAAGCTCGATGGCCTTGTCCTGCTTTTCCTCTGCGCGGAGGCGCGAGAATACCTTCCGGAGCGGCTCATAGGCAGGCGTATAGTTGGGATTCGCCGCGAACGCGGCAAGATAGGATTCCACGGCCTGCGCTTCGTTCCCCAGCCCGTTCCTGCATTCCCCGAGCAGGAAGTGGAATTCCGCGTTGTTGGGGCTTTTCCTCAGGAACACGTCGAAGATCATTGCGGCTTCTGCGAACCTGCCGCGCATTCTGCAAATCCTGCCGACGTATTCGAGGAACCTGTCGTCGGACTTGAGCTCGTTCGCGGCCGTGACCTCGGCCTCGGCGAGCTTGAGCAGATCTTCCTTCTCCGCCGGGATTTTCCCCGCAGCGACGTACGCCCAGTAGCCGTACATGAACCTGTATTCCGGGTCCTTGGGGTATTTGGATGTGAGCCGGGCTAGAAGGGGCCTCGCCTTGAGAATCGTGTCGGGCGCAGCCTCGGGGGTGCCGAGCGCCGTCCAGCACACCGCAGCCCCGTACAGGGCCGGCCCGTTGTCCGGTTCCCCGTCCAGGACTTCCCCGTACTTCTCGAGCGCCTCCTTGTATTTGCCGGCGAATCTCAAGCCGTCGGCCGCGCCGACGTCCGCGCATGCATGCCGGCCGGAGGAGGCTGCAAACGCCGCCAGACACACGATTGCCGCGGTCATTGCGCGCATTTTCATGGCTAACCTCCTCTCTTGTTCACGTCGAAGACCTTGTGGCTGTTAGTCCACTCGGGCTTGAACTTCGACTTGCCGTCCGCCCACCACTTCTTCCACTTGCCAATCGCCGCCGACCTCTCCTTGCGGGAAGTGCCGAGGTTGTACCCGAAATCCACCTTGCACCCGGTCATCCGCATGAGGCGTATGTGCGCGTCCCTGCGGACCCAGCCGTTGGAATCCAGGCCGTCAATCAGGACAGGCACGCCCGAGAAGTCCCCGAGCCTGGCCAGCGTCTCCGCGGCCTGGTTCCTCACCAGCCCCTGCTCGGTCTCCCTCGACTTCTCCGCAATCCACCCCGCGGTCTTCTCGTCGAGCCTTGCCGGCGCCTTGTAATCCAGCCACGGCTTGACGGCCTGCCTGGTCGACGCGTTCCCGAGCATGCCGAGCGCCTTGATTGCGTACAGGAGCTCGTCCATGGTCCCCGCCGATTTCAGGAAGAATTCCACGGATTTTGCCGTCTTGAAATCCTCGAGCTTCTCGAGGCACAGGAGCGCCGAGCACCTCGATTGCGGAGTCCCCTTGCCGAGCTCGTCCACCAGCGCAGGAGCGGCGTCCTTGCCGATTTTCAGCACGTCCGCCACCGCGGCGTCCCTCTCGTCCGCGTCCGCCGACCCGAGCTTCTCGAGCAGCGCCCACGAGACCTTACCCGCCTGCGCATGCGCATTTGAGCGCTCCGCCGATGGCACCATGCAGAGCGCCGCCATGACGATTACGATTCCAATCCTCGCAGCCATCCGCATCCCTCCGAATCATTGACCGGTCCGGATAGATTATAACCCGGCCGGCGGAAAATGGAACTTCGCCGCGAGCCCCCTACCGCCGGATTTTCCGCGGGATTTTGAATGAAAACCGCGAAAATCCGAGATGGAAGTTGTAGGATTTCCTTGTCATTGCGGCAAGTGACCCGGAAGGTCCGCGAATCGGCCGTGACGGGCATCGGCAAGCCGGGCTAATCGTCGGAACATCGAGATGCGGCGCAGACACGTATTCGGTCCAGTGGCGTCGAGGAGGCTTGGCAGGTCCCTCGGCATAGACGCAATCCCCCTCAAGACCTGCTCGCTGGACTGCGTCTATTGCGAGGTCGGCCCCACGACCTGCAGGACCCTCGAGAGGAAGGTCTGGGTTCCGGAGCATGAGATCCTGGCCGAGGCGGAACAGGCGGCCGCGGAGTCGAAACCCGACGTAATCACTTTCTCCGGATCGGGCGAACCGACGCTGCACAGCGGTATCGGGAGGATGATTGCCGCGATAAAGGGCTTTTTCCGCGGCCCCGTGGCTGTCATAACGAACGGGACCATGCTGCACGTGCCGGAGCTGAGGAAGGACCTCCTGGCCGCGGACATGGTCATGCCCTCGCTCGACGCGGCGGACCAGAAAACCTTTGAGGCGATTAACAAGCCGCACCCGGGTCTTCCCCTGGACCTGTACGTCCGGGGGCTCAGGGAATTCAGGAGGGAGTACAAGGGCATGTACCGTCTCGAGGTGTTCCTGGTTTCCGGAGTCAACGATACCGAGGAGCAGGTCATGCGGATTGCGGAGATAGCGGACGGCATCCGGCCGGACGTGGTCGAGCTCAACACGACCGTACGGGTGTCCAGGAGCGGCCCCGCTCCCGCCGTGCCCAGGGACAGGCTCGAGGGGGTCCTCCCGCTCTTCGAGTCCCGCGCCGAAATTATCGCGTCCTTCAAGTCCCCGGTCGCAGCGCAAGGACCGGGTCCGAAACGGGAGGAAGTGGAAGCCCTGCTCCGCAGGAGGCCGTGCACACTGACGGACATCGCGGCCGGACTCGGGACCGGGAAGGACGAAGTGGCGAAAATCCTTGATGCGATGAGGGCCGAGGGCAGGCTCGCCGAATCAATGTCGCGCGGCGAGAGGTTCTTCGGCATCCGCGGATAGAACGGAGGTCTTGAATGAAAATCCCGAAGACCGCAGCGTGGGCCCTGATCGCCGCGTGGGCGGCGGTTTCAATCCCGCTTGCTACCCTCGCCGAGGACAATACGGCGGGCTACATCGCAAGGCTGCTCGAACACGCCGTCGAACTCCAGTCCGACAGCAAGTACGCGGGTACCGAATGGTTCGACGACCTCGCGGCCAGGATTCCTGCGCTGCGCAAGAAGACCGTTGAGGACCTGAACAGGATGATGGGGCTCGCCTACGTGGACAAATACACCATCGTCCTCAGGTTCGAGGACCAGAACGAGGACGGGGCGAGGAAGTTCAACGGCTTGCAGGCCCAGAGGGTCACGGCGACCGGGCCCCAGGGCGAATTCCAGCGGATACATCTCTTCCTCGAATACCTGAAGAACGGCCAGGCTGATCCGGCCGAAAAGCTCCTCCATGAGATGTCGCACGCAATCATGCGCGAGCTCATGCCGCAGGACGCGTACCTCAGAATCCCCCAATGGGTCAGGGAAGGGACCGCGGTGTACATGGCGGGACAGGAAGATGACCGGGTCCAGCACATCCTGGGCCTCAAGGCGGAAGACAATCCCTTCTCGCTGATTCAGGACCTCAAGGCGAAGCACGCAAGCAACGACTACGCCAGGGACTCGCTGGTCTTCCACTACCTCGTGGAGAGGTTCGGACCGGACAAGTACAGGCTCTTCATGAAGAAGCTCGTAATCGACAGGATGCCGGCGGAAAAGGCGATTGAAGCGGCCGTGGACAAGCCGTTCGACGAGTTCAGGAACGACGCGCTCGCCTTCGCCGTCGGGAAGATTAAAGCCTTCGCGGACAAGGGAGACACCGCGTACAAGGAAGCCTTCCAGTACTACAGGCTCTCCCTGTTCGACAGGGCCATCTCGGCTTTTGCCGAAATCATCGACGCCCATCCGGAGTCCTACGCCGCCGCGGCTTCCTCCTACTACCTCGGCAAGTGCTATTTCTACAAGAGGGAGTACGACAAGGCCGCGGCCGCCTTCCTCGGCCACATCGTTGTGTATTCAGGGAAATCCGGACTCGTGGATGACGCCAAATGGTACGTGGGAATGTCGAAATACCAGAAGAACGACCTCAAAGGCTGCGCCCAGGAGATGTCCGAGTTCATCCGCGACTACCCCTATTCGGCCTCCGTGCTGCCAAAAGCCTATTACTATCTCGGCGACTGCCAGATGAAGCTCGGCCTGAACGACGAAGCCCGCAGAACGTTCAAGCGGCTCGCGGAATCCTACCCGGGCGATGAATACGCGAAAAAAGCCCTCGAGCGCTCCGCCGGGCTCGATGCCCCGCCGGAAGTCCCGGGACCGGACAAGGAGGAGAGGAAAGGTCCGCCGGGCGAGGGGGACTGACCTTACAATGCTCGTCCTGCATGGGCGAAGTGCAGGAAATTCCAAATTTCAACCTCCAAATCATAACGCAGCAAAGCCGCAACCAAAACGCTGCGCAAACCCCAAATCCCAAATTCCAAATCCCAACGAAAATCCAAATCCCAAACTTCAGAGATGCAAGACGTTACGTTGTTCTCACGAATTTGTTCGCAACAACAAAACAATCCCGACCATAGGGGCCCAATGAACTCCAATAACCAAAATCCAAAGGAAGATTGCTCTGCTCGTTATAATCTGGACCTTGGGGGTTTCATGCCGCTTTAATCCGAAATCCAACGCTGTATGATTGGCATATGTTCAGTTGCTCTGCGTTTTGGAGGGAATCCTCATGGCGCTTTCAACCCACAAGGTCGAGGTGGTTCCGATAAGCCTGGAAAAGCATCCGAACGCCGACACGCTGTCCATCGTGCGCGTATGGGGCTACACCTGCGTTGTACAGACCAGGGAATGGGAAGGCAGGAGTACGGGAGCCTATATCCCGCCGGATTCCGTGGTCCCCGACAGGCCCGAGTTCGCTTTCCTCTCCGGACGTAGGCGCATCAGGGTAAGGAAGTTCCGCGGCGTGGTTTCCCAGGGGCTCCTCTGGCCCGCGCCGCCCGGGTCGAGAATCGGGGACGACGTGGCCGAAGCATTGGGCGTCACGCATTACGAGCCCCCGGTTTCCTGGCGGACCGGCGGGGAAGACGAACCCGCTCCCGTGCCAATGCCGAAATACGACATCGACTCCGCATACAGGTACAAGGACGAGTTCATCCCGGGAGAGGAAGTGATTGCCACCGAGAAGATCCACGGAGCCAACGCCGCCTATCTGTGGCGCGACGGCAGGCTGTGGGCCAGGTCGCACACGGCGTGGAAGAAGCCCGACCCGGGAATTCTCTGGTGGCAGTGCGTGGCCCAGAACCCGGGAATCGAGGAATGGTGCAGGGCCAACGAAAACCTGATCCTGTGCGGCGAGGTCTTCGGGCAGGTGCAGGACCTCAAATACGGGGCGGGAAAGGGAAAGCTGTTCTTCCGATCGTTCGACGTCATGGGCCTCGACGGCAGGTTCCTCGACCAGACCGAGACCATCCGAATCTGCAAGGACCTCTTCGTTCCCATCGTCTACAGCGGGCCTTTCGACTTCGAAAAGATCGTCGCCTTGTCCAATGGGCCTTCCCTAATCCCGGGCGCAGACAACCTCCGGGAGGGGATAGTGGTCGGGACAGCGAAGGAAAGGGCGGGCGCCAACGGCAGGGTGAAATACAAGTTCGTCTCGACCGAATACCTCGAAAGGGCGAAGTGACGATCGCGAACGCCCGCCGCCCAGCGGGTAGGCGCTCGCCATGACATACGGTAATTAACCATAGGAGTGTGTTTCCTAGAAGTTCTTTCGTTTCTCCTGACATGGACTGCGCGAGGAGCCGCATGTAATCTGAGCGCAGTCCAAAGAGTCGCTGGATCAAACCTGAGGTTCATGACGCTCCCGATCTGAACTGCCGGAACGACTCCGATGGAAGCCGGGGGACTCCAACTGGGGTACAGCTGCCGGAGAAGAGTCGCTGGATCAAACCTGAGGTTTGAGTTGGCCGCAGGCGGCCTGGATTTCGGATCCGCGGCCTGTCCGGAGCGTGGCGATGATTCCGTAGGCTTCGATTTTGAGCTTGAAGCGCCTGATTGAATCGCCGTCGGGGGGTTTGAATTTCATGCCCGGGACGGGGTTGACGGGGATGAGGTTGACCTTTGCGCTGCGTTTCTTGAGGAGCTTCCCGAGCCTGTCGGCGTCCGCCTGGGACGAGTTGACGCCGTCGATGAGCGTATACTCGAAGGTCACGGGCCTGCCGCAAGCTGCCGCGTAGAGTTCGGCTGCCTCGAGGATTTCGTCGAGCTTCCACTTCCTGGCCGAGGGCGCGAGCTTTTCCCGCTGTCTCTGGTCGGCCGAATGCAGCGAAATCGCGAGGTTCGGGTGCAGTTCCTCGGAGCACATCCTGATGATTCCCTGAACCACGCCTACGGTCGAAACGGTAATCTTCCTCGTGCCCACTGCCAGGCCGTTCTCGTCGGCGAGCTCCCTGACCGCGGACATCACGTTGCGGTAGTTGAGCAGCGGCTCGCCCATGCCCATGAACACGACGTTGCTGATTCTCCTGCCTGATCGCGCGGTGGAATGCACGACCTGGCCGAGGATTTCCGCCCTTGTCAGGTTCCTCCTGTAGCCCGCGGCGCCGGTCGCGCAGAAAGCGCATGCCAGGGCGCATCCCGCCTGCGTGGAAATGCAGAGGGTGACCCTCTGGTCCTGCGGTATTATGACGGTCTGGATTCTCTCACCGTCCCGGGTCGCGAGTTCGAGCTTCTCGGTGCCGTCGGAAGCCGTCCGGACCGGCTCGCACGACGCGAACGGGTCCGCCGGGAGGTCGCTCGATAGCTTCTCCCTGAGCATGGCGGGGATATTCGTCATCGCCGCATAGTCGATGATGTTCCGCCTGTACACCCATTCGCGGATCTGCCGCGCCCGGAACGCCTGCTCTCCGATGCCGGCAAGGAACGCCTCGAGGCCCGCGGCGTCGAGATCCAGCAGGGAAAGGCGCCATGCGCCTCGCCGGTCCCGCATGGAATCCGGCGCTTCGCCGGCTTCGCCAGGGCTTGCCGGGGCGCGCCGCCCGGATTCGAGGCTTCCGCCCTTCCCGGGTCCGCGCTTTCCGCCGCCGGTCTTCGTGCTCCTATTTAAGCGCATGGAACTTTCCTTCCTCGGTTCCGATGAGAATCACGCCGTCCGCCATGGCGGGGGACGCGCTGATTTTCGCGCCCAAATCGACCGCCCACGCCTGTTCACCGGACTTGAGCCTGAGCGCGAGGAGCCGCGTGCCCGCCGCGCAGTAGAGCATCCCGCCCGCGACCGCCGGGGAGGAGGCGATCTCCGCGCCCGTGTCCGCCTCCCATCTCGGGGCTCCGGTCGCGATTTCGATTGCATGCATCCTGCCGCCTGCGGACCCGATATAAGCGACTCCATCCGAGACTGCGGCGGAGGAGATGAAGGAGTCGCGCGCCTTGAAAATCCATGCCGCGTTGCCCGTGGCCCGATCGAGCCCGTACACGGTCTTGTCGCCGTCGCCGAATATCACCCTGTTCTTCGTCGCCGCGGGGGTGGAAATGATGTAGCCCCCGGCCTTGAATTTCCATGACTCGGCGCCCGTGGCGGCGGAAACCGCCCAGAAAAGCCCCGCCTTCGTGCCGAAATACACGGTATCGCCGGAGAAGGCCGGGGACGACTGGATCCAGTCGCCCGCCTTGAAATGCCAGGCTTCCTTTCCCGTGGCGGGGTCGAAGGCGCGCAGGCATGATCCGAGGTCGCCGACGACGATGAATCCGCCTGCCATGAGCGGAGAAGAGGACACGCCCTCGAGGATTTCAGTCTGCCACCTCGGCGCTCCGGTCTTCATGTCGAGGCAGGCGATTCCCCCCTTGCGGTCTCCCCTTGGAGGAAGGATGCCGAAATACACGGCCCCTTCGTGAATCAGCGGCGATGACCGTATGGGGCCGCGTCCGACGAACCGCCAGACCTCCTTGCCCTTGTCCGCGTCGAGGCAGTAGAAGACCTTGTCGTACGAGCCGAAGAAGACCATCCCGTCGCCGACCGCGGCCGAGGACGCGATCTTGTAGCCCGTGTCGAAAGTCCAGCGGATTTCCGGCGTGCTTTTCGGCCCGGACGACGAAGACGCGCCCGCCCTGTCCTCGGAAGCCCTGAACATGGGCCACGATCCTGCCGGGCATCCGGCCTTGTCGCCGTCGCAGGAGGCGAACGCAGCCAGAGCGGCGAACAGAACCGCATACCAGACCGGCGATGGGGACCGGCAGGACGGCGTTGTAGCATGTGCCGAATGGAACGTGCCTGCTGACAAATCCCAAATCGCAAACTTTAAATCCCAACGAAATTCCAAATTCCAAACTCTCCGATTCCCCGCGGAGCGGGCAGCTGACTTTGCCCTCTCTGAAGCCGCCGGGCAAAGTCAGAACTCGATTCCCTTCTTCGCCTTAATCCCCTTCGAGTAATGGTGTTTTATCTCGACCATCTCCGTAACGAGGTCTGCGCGGTCCAGGAGGTAATCCGGGGCGCCTCTTCCCGTGAGGATGACGGCAATCGGCCCCTGCAGGCCGTCGAGGAACTCCATGATTTCGGGCTCCGACAGGAGCTCCTTCGACAGCGCGAAGTTTATCTCGTCGAGCACGATGAGGTCGAATCCGCCCGAACCAGCTTTGCGCTTTGCAAAGGCCAGGGCGCCGGCCGCGGCTTTGACGTGCTCCTTCATGTCAATGCCCTGCTTTCCCGGGGCGCCGACGAATCCCTTGCCCATCGTGTGAATCTCCACGCCGGGGATTTTCTCGAGCGCCTTCACTTCGCCGTATCTCTGCGGCGATTTCACGAACTGCACCACGAGGGACTTGAGCCCGTGCCCGGACGCGCGGAGGACCTGGCCGAAAGCGGACGTGCTCTTCCCCTTGCCGTCGCCGGTCAGGACCATCACGAGCGGTCCGGTTCGGAAAATCCTCTTCCTGACGTGGCAATAAGGCAGTTCCGCCTTCTTGTCGTAGTAGTCCTGGTGGGCTTCCTCGGCCGGCCAGAAACGCCCGGCTTTCGTGATTTCGGTCTTCACGTCGTAACCCATATCCCCGAGTGCGGCGACAATCCTTTCGGCGGTTTTCTTCTGGGCCGCAGTCGTGTAGAAAACTCCCGACCTGTATTGCATGCCGATGTCCGGTCCCTGACCGTCCGCCTGGGTGAAATCGTGGATTTCGAAGAACAGCTTCGTAAGGTCCTCGAACGGCGTCTTCCCCGGATCGAAGACGACCTCGACGGTCTCGGCATGCCCGGTCCCGCCCCCGCAGACATCCTTGTAGACGGGATTCTCCTTCTTCCCGCCCATGAAGCCGACGGTCGTGGAAATCACGCCCCCGGCCTTCTTCAGGTGGTGTTCCACGCCCCAGTAGCATCCCGCGGCGAAGTACGCCGTCTCGAAGTGCATGTCGTACTTGCCGGTGAAGGGCTCCTCGGTCCCCTTGCGGAGAATGACGTCCTCCTCTTCACGGGTCAGCTTTCTTTTCATGAGACACCTCTGATCGTCGCCTTTACGAATGAGTGCACCAGTATACATTCATAATCCGGACAAACCGTCAGCAAACCGGGATTCAGGTTCCGGCTTGTCCGGGTTATAACACGCGCTGCGCGCGTGAAAACAGGATTATAAAAACATGTTTCCCGCTTGACACCTGATCCGCCCGGAGATAAAAGCATCCATGGAATCCGAACCTGTGGAGGATTTAGAGAACTTTCTGAAAAACCGAATCACGCGTCCGGTCCGAGAAATCGGCAAAGGGAAGACGGTTTGATGCCGTCGCGGAACCGCCGCTGTAATCGGGGACGAAGCCCGTGTCGAACCCACTGCCCAATTTGGGCGGGAAGGGGCGGGCGGAGGATGATCCGAGAGCCAGAAGACCTGCCGGACGCTGCCGCATATTGACCCCCGGATTTGGGCGAGTGCGTGCCGGCTTCGTTCGAAGCATGTGCCGGGCCCCCAACATCGGGCCCGGCTTTTTTTTCGCCGCGCTCCGGCACGTCCGGGATGTCGAGAAGAGGTTTTTTTATGGGAACAATGGAATTCCGGCAGCCGGGTTTTCTCGCATGCGTGGTGCGTCTTGCCCCTCCTCATCTCTGCAAAGCAAAGAGGAATGAGGCATGTGATATAACCCGGACGCGCCGGAAGAACCCTTTTCTTTGTTTCCGGCACGTCCGGGTTATGGAGGAATGGGAAGATGAAATGCACTGCCGCCGTACTTCTGGTTCTCGCGATTGCGCTCGCCGCGTCATCCTGCAGCGAAGATAGCTCTCCGCCTCCGGCGCCGGGCGGGCCGGCCATCGACGCCGTGTCGCCTTCGGAAAGCCCCACCGCGGGCAACGTATCCGTGACGGTTTCCGGGGCTGGATTCGAAGTCTCGGGAACGACTTCCGTGACCTTCGGTTCCACGCCCGCCACCGACGTGAAGGTCGTCAACTCATGCACGATTTCCTGCGTGGTTCCAGCGCATGCCGCGGGCACCGTGGACGTGACCGTTGCCAATCCTGACGGCAAGACGTGCTTGCTGGCGGCGGGATTCAACTATGCCGCTGATCCGGCAGTCGCTTCCGCGTCCTTCGCTCTCGGCGCCGTGGACCGGTCGGGATCAGGCTTCCCGTCGGACATGTGCGTCGCAATGGATCCCACGATGTCGAGGACACTGTTCGTCACGGACGAAGCCACGGTGGACGCGGCCGCCGGCGCCAGGGTAATCCCGGTCAACATGGACCTTGTCCTTCCCGGGCCGGACACCCTCTATGCGACGTTCACGATTCACAAGACCGACCTCCTCCAGTCCGGAGGATCAGCGGTCCTTGCAGGGGACACGTGGGGCAGCTGGAGCCTCCAGGCGACCACGGACGACCTTCTCGTGGTTCATGCGGGGCTGGGCTTCCTCCTGATCTCGGCCTCGTGCGAGAGCGATTCGCCCTATCTCGCGAACCTGGCAGTCTTCAAACCGCAGGACGGCAGCCTCCTGCAGGTGCTGAACCTCGCGATTCAGCATTCTCCCGCGCCGGGGTCGCTGAGATCAGACGGAAGCGCGATTGCGGCGTCGTTCATCCAGACGAATCCTTCCGGCCTGGCCTACGTGCCGGGCACGGGAACGCAGGGACGGCTGTACGTGTCCATGTCGAACCTCTACGACTCCTCGAGTTTCCCGCAGACCATGATTTACAACCCCGGGACGGTGATGGTTTTCGACGTGGATACCTCGCTTGCAACGCCCGTGACTGCAACGCCCTCATCCACGCTCACCCCGTCCAGGTGGAACCCGGTCCAGGTCACCAGGTACTTCTCGACCCAGGCAGGAAGGGACTATGTGCTGATTTCCGAAGCTGGGGTCAACGGGTATTACGGCACGTCCGCGTCCTTTGGATACAGCCCGCCCTACCAGCTGGTGAGCCACACGGACGCTGCGGTGGAAATCATAGACGCCTCCGTTCCCCAGATTATCTCGTGGGACCCGGGCAGCGGAGCCAGGACGAACATCGACCTCGGTCTTGCCGCGCCTTCGCTGGACGACATCGCAATCACTGTGGACGCCGCAGGCCATACGGCGGGGCTTCTCGGATCGTCGTTCTACGGCAGGATTTATGCGGTGGATTTGACCGGCCTGAACCAGTTCCCGGTCGACGCTGCGGGACTCAAGCCCCTCAGGAACGCTTACAATCCCGTGCAGGTGTTCTCCTATTGCGGGTCCGACCATGATTACGCGGGATCGGTGTCTGTGGCGCCCGGGGGGAAGTACGCGCTGGTGACCGACTTCAACGGCGCGAAAGCCCATGTCGTTTCCCTGCCTGCGAATTTCGCGACCGGCGAGTTCCGGTCGCATCCCGCATATTACGAGACGCCGCTGTCCTTCACTGCGCTTGACACCGGATTGCCGCGCATCGGAAAGGCGATCTTCAGGACCGGTTCCTTCTCCGGCCCGGAGGCGTGGCTTCTTGTCTCCAACGTGGAACCGAATTTCATGTCGCCGACCAACCTCAAGTTCGGCGCCGTCGCCACCGTCGATTTCCACGGGAGGGTGAAGTAGGGAATGCCGAATCGGTGATCGGTGAGTCTGGCCCAGTTGTGGCCGCCGGATGGCCGCGAACGGAGCCGGGGGAGGAAATCGCCGCCTTTTTAAGCCGTGAAGGTCGCGGCGGCTCCCACAAGGAAGACCGTGGACCGTAGTGGCTGGGTGAAATCGTAAGCCGCGACAGGAGTTGAGTTAGTTTCGCGGTTGAGTTGTCGCCCAAGTACTCATCCACCCACCTGCTCATCCACTCGTGCGTTGCGCGTCCCGCGTTTCGCACCGTCATTCCGGCGGAAGCCGGAATCCAGGGCCGTAGGCCGTCGAAGACCCTGCCCTCTTGCCCCCTCGAACCTAGCCCGGCTCATTTCTTCTCCGAAATCCATTTCGTCCAGCCGGCTGCATCGTAGCCGAAGTCCTTGCCGGAGATGCGTTTCAGGGAGTCGCAGGCCCAGAATCGGACGTCGGGATCGTCGTGGCCGAGCGCGGCGACGAGGGGCCTTGCGGATTTCGCGTCGCCGATGATGCCGAGCGCTTCGGCGGCGTTGGCGCACACGAAACGGTTCTCGTCCTTGAGAGCCGCAACGAGCCCGTCCAGCGCGCTCGCGTCCTTGAGCCTGCCCAGCGAATGGGCTGCCGACGCCCTCACCTGCTCGTCCTTGTCCTTGAGCGCGGCCAGAAGCGCATCAACTGCTTTCGAATCGCCCTTGGTTCCCAGCGCCTCGGCGGCAGCTGACCTCGAAAACGAGTCGCCGGCCTTGAGCGTTTCAATCAGCTCTTCAGCGGATTTGGATTCCATGGCCGGAGGCCGGACTGCCGGCGCCGGGGTTTTAGGCGCAGGAGCAGGCGCGGGAGTTCCCGCGGCCGGGGAGGCCGGCTCAGGCTGGACCGGGGCTTTGCCGGCATCCGGGGTCGCCTGGCTCTGCCCTCCGCCCTGATCAGTTCCCTGATTTTGCCCGCAGCCTGAAAAACCCAGCAGGACGATTGAAAGACATGCCGTCATGGTTCTCATGGCATTCTCCTTTTGCTGAATCATGTAAATCAGCAGATAAATCAGGTCAATCAGGATCGAAAGCATTGGCGTTTTCTGCAGTCGGGTCAAGCGAGGACTGCGGACTCGCCGTAGGACGGGACCTTCACGTCCAATCCGGCCCGCTGCTGCCTTATGTGGCGCGCGAACGCCTCGGCCGCCTCGGGCTCGCCGTGAATCACGAATACCCTCTTCGGGTTCTTCACGTGCGACAGCCATGCGAACAGCTCGTCCCGGTCGGCATGTCCGGAGAAGCCCTGTATGCGCGTCACCTTGGCCTTGACCGGGTAATCCCTTCCGTGGATTCTCACGGAGCGCGCGCCGTCGAGAATCAGCCTGCCGAGCGTCCCCGATGCCTGGAATCCGGGGAAGGCAATCATGCAATCCGGCCTCGATATGTTGTGTATGAGGTGGTGCTTGATTCTGCCGCCCGTGCACATTCCCGAACCCGCGATAATCACCGAAGTGCCCTTCCGGCCGTTAAGAGCCTTCGATTCCTCCACGCTCGCGATCATCTTGAGCCCCTGGAACGAGAAAGGCGACCTGCCGCTTTCGACAAGCCCGGTCATTTCCTTGTCGTACAGGCGCTCGTGGCGCTTGAAGACATCGGTCACGCGCACGGCCATGGGGCTGTCGATGAACACCGGAACCAGCGGGATTCGGCCTGCCATGAGCAGGGTATTGAAGTGGTACATGAGCTCGTGCGCCCGTTCCACGGCGAAGCTGGGAATCAGCATGTTCCCGCCCGCCTTGCGCACGGAGTTGAGCGCTGCCGCAATGACGTCCGCGATGTCGCCCTCGTCTCGGTGCAGGCGGTCGCCGTAGGTGGACTCGACCAGCACGAAATCGGCCTCGTCGAAGACGGTCGGATCGTTGAGAATCGGCCTGCCCGGCCTGCCTATGTCGCCCGAGAAGATGATTTTCTTCGTTGCGGACCCGTTGCGGGCCCTGAGCTCAATCATCGAGGACCCGAGGATATGGCCGGCGTCGCGGAAGACCGCCGAGAGACCGTTCCCGAGCGCGATTTCCGAGCCGTACTCCGCGGGATTGAACAGCTTGCTGCACTTCGAAGCGTCCTCTTCTGTGTAGAGGGGTTTTTCGGGGAACTTCCCCTTCCTGCCCTCCTTCAAGTGGCGCCTCGCCTTTTTCGCCGCGTCCTCTTCCTGCAGCCTTCCCGAGTCGAGGAGCACGATCACCGCAATCTCGGCGGTTGCGCCCGTGCAGTGAATAGGGCCCTGGAAGCCGTCCATGGCCAGTTTCGGCAGGAAGCCGCAGTGGTCGAGGTGGGCATGCGTGAGAAGCACGGCGTCGATGGTCCCGGGAGGCACGGGGAATGGGTCCCAGTTGCGCGCCAGCAGATCGCGCTCCTGGTACATGCCGCAGTCTACAAGCAGCCTCCTGCCGGCCGCCTCGACCAGGTATCTGGAGCCGGTGACGTTCTTCGCCGCGCCGAGGAAAGTGATTTTCACGTCCATTCGTTTGCGTCCAAACAGCGGATTCGCCGGACCGGACGACCCATGCCCGATTCGCCCGCGCTCACGGGCCTACCTGACCAGGGCTTCGGCCCCCCTCGAGGCGACGGAGAAGAACCCGGAAGGCAGGATGCCGAGCACAACGATGGCGACGGACGACGCGAAGATGACGAAGTGCAGTCCCCACGAAGGCGCGACCGAAGGCCTGTCCTCGAGCGGCTCGCGGAAGTACATGAACCACACCACGCGCAGGTAGTAGTAGACCGAGAACATGCTCGTGATGATTCCGAGTATGGCCAGGGCCAGCGCATGGTACTCCTTCACTCCGGACGCGAGCAGCATGCCCTGCACGTCGATTGCCCCCTTGAACACGTAGAACTTGGCTATGAACCCGCCGAACGGGGGCACGCCGGCCATTGAAATCAGGAACACGGCCATGGCGAGCGCGACCACGGGCTTGCGCTGGGACAGGCCGGAGAAGTCGTCGAGGGTTTCGAGGTCGTCCTCGTCGCGGGCGGCCAGGGAAATCACCGCGAACGCGCCGAGGGTCATGAATGTGTACGCGAGCAGGTAGAACAGCATCCCGCCGGCAATAGGGTTCATGAGCGCCTTCATGCCCGGGATGTAGGGCTCGGACCCCGCGATGCCTAAGGAAACGAGGCCGATGAGGATGTATCCGGTGTGGGCGATGCCGGAGTAGGCCAGCATGCGCTTCACGTTCTTCTGGAACACGGCGATTATATTGCCCAGGAACATGGTCAGCAGGGCCACCGCCCAGAACACGGGCCACCAGTACTCGGCCCACGTGCCCGGGAATGCGATCAGTATGACCCTGAGGAGCGCCGCGAAGCCTGCGGCCTTGACGGCGACGGCCATGAAGCCGGTGACAGTGGCGGGCGCGCCCTCGTAGGCGTCGGGCACCCACACGTGGAAGGGCGCGGCGCCGACCTTGAAGCCGAAGCCGACGATTAGCATGCCGAGGCCCGCGACGAGGAGCGGCTTCAATCCCTGGACCTGGGCAATCGCGTGAATCTTGGTCGAGGCCGTGGCCCCGTAGATGAGCGCGATGCCGAAGAGCAGGAAGGCCGTGCTGAAGGCCCCGAGGATGAAATACTTGAGCGCGGCCTCGTTGCACTTCTGCCTGTGCCGGGCCATTCCGGCCAGGGCGTAAATCGAGATGGACATGATTTCGAGGCTGAGGAACAGGGTCACGAGGTCGGCGCTCATGGCGAGCAGCATCATGCCGCCGGACGCGAAAAGGAGGAGGCTTATGTACTCGCCGTGCTCGAAGCCGAGCCTTTTCGCGTATCCTATGGACGCGAGGAACGTAATCAGGCACGCGATGAGGATGATTGCGGATATGTACAGGCCGAAGGAGTCGATGCGTATCGCCCCCTGGAGCAGCCAGATCATTCCGCGGCCCCAGTAGTTGAGGAGCGCGACGAACGCGAACGCAACGGTCGTGATTCCGATGTACGGGAGCGCGTAGCTGTTCTCCTTCTTCGAGAACACTCCCGCCAGCAGCGCCGCCAGCGCGCCGGTGAACACTATGAGCACCGGGCTCAGGGGTTTCATCTCAGCAATCAGATGCTCCATCTGGCTACCTGTCAGTAACTGTCTTGCCCGCGGATTCGGAAGGGGCGCACGCCTCCGCCGTCCAGCGGGATACGACTTCCTTGCGGGCGCCGGCTCCGGCGCTCAGGAGCCTCTCGCGCACCACCCCCCTCAGGAGATAGTCGACCGAGGGCTCCATTTTCCTGAAGAAAAGGCCCGGGAAGACGCCCATCACGAAGATCATCACGATGAGCGGGACCATGTATGCAATCTCCCTGGGGTTGACGTCGGTCAGGTCGTTGTTCGCCGGATTGAGCTTGCCGAACATGACCCGCTGGTAGAGCCACAGCATGTAGACCGCGCCGAGCACGACGCCCGAGGCCGCGAACACCGCGTACCACGGATCGGCCATGAACGCGCCGAGGAGTATGGTGAACTCGCCGACGAACCCGTTTGTGAGCGGCAAGCCGATCGAGGAGAGGGTCACAATCATGTATATCGCGGCGAACACCGGCACCTTGCGCGCGATTCCGCCGTATTCGGAAATCTCGCGGGTATGGCGCCTCTCGTAGAGGATGCCCACTATGAGGAAGAGCGCGCCCGTCGAGACCCCGTGGTTCAGCATCTGGTACAGGCCGCCGGTGACGCCCTCGACGTTGAGCGCGAAGAGCCCGAGCATGACGAACCCCAGGTGGCTCACGGACGAGTAGGCGATGAGCTTCTTCATGTCGTCCTGGGCGAGGGCCATGAGAGCGCCGTAGATGATGCCGACGACCGCGAGCACGGTGAAGCACCCGAGGAAGTTCGCGTCCACTCCCAGGACCGGGATTGTGAACCCGTGGACCAGCGCGCCCGGGAAGAACGGTATGGCGAACCTGAGGAAGCCGTAGGTCCCCATCTTCAGCAGCACGCCGGCGAGGATGACGGATCCCGCGGTCGGCGCCTCGACGTGCGCGTCGGGCAGCCACGTGTGCAGCGGGAACATGGGCACCTTTATCGCGAACGAGAACGCGAAGGCCAGGAACAGCCACCACTGCTCCTTCGGGGTCAGGATCTCGAGGGCCGTGTAGAGGGTCACCACGTCGAACGTGTGCGGCCTTGCCGCGTTGTACACGTACAGAATCGCGACGAACATGAGCAGGCTGCCGACCATGGTGAACAGGAAGAACTTGATGGCCGCGTAAATCCTGCGCTCGCCCCCCCACACGCCGATTAGGAAGTACATGGGGATGAGCATCGCCTCCCAGAACACGTAGAACATGAACAGGTCCATGGCGCAGAGGGTGCCAATCATGGCGGTCTCGAGGAAGAGCAGGGCCGCGTAGAATTCCTTCTCCCTCTTGTGGATGTAGGTGAACGACGCGAGCACGCAGATGGGTGTCAGGAAGGTGGTGAGGAGCACCAGGAAGAGGCTTATGCCGTCGATTCCCACCTTGTAGTGTATGTTGAAGGCGTCAATCCAGACCCTGTCCTCGACGAAGGCGAATCCTGCGCCGCCGGGGAACTTGAAGTACAGCGCGAGGGAAATCAGGAACGTCACGAGCGAGAAGATGAGCCCGACGATCTTCATCTCCCTGTCCTGTTCCCTTTTGAAGAACAGCAGGGCCGCCCCCCCGAGCGCCGGGAGGAATATGATTGTCGTGAGCAGCGGTATGTTTGAAAGCATGTTGTTCTCTTGCTACTTCAAAACCTGGAGAATGAGGTACCAAAGGACTACAAGGACCCCCACCAGCACGGTCACGGCGTAGGACCCGATGAATCCGGTCTGGAGATTGCGGAAAATCGTGCTGCCCCATTTCACGAGGATGCCCGCGAGGTTCACGAGGCCGTCGATGATGACCACGTCCACGAAGAGCCACAGGGCTATGGACCCGTAGTAAATCGGCTTTATGACGAACGCCTCGTAAATCTCGTCGACCCAGTACTTGTTCAGCGAGAACCTGTACATGGCCCTCGTGAGGTACACTGTCTTGGCGAGCTTCTCGACCGCGGACCTTCCGCGGGTGTAGACGAGGTATGACAGGCCGGAGGCTCCGAGCGCGAGCGCGACCGACAGCGCTAGCGAGGTCCATTCCGCCCCGGCCATGTCGTGCGCCCCGTGCGCCGCCGGCTCGCGGATGGCCAGGAAATCGTGGAACCACGCGAACTTGCCGTGGCCTATCACGCCCGGGAGCCACATGAACCCGCCGACCGCCGCCAGGAAGGCGAGGATCATCAGCGGAATCGTCATGGAGCTCGGCGACTCGTGCAGGTGCTTCTGCGTCTCCTCGCTCATCCTCGGCTTGCCCAGGAACGTGAGCACGACGAGCCTGAACATGTAGAACGCCGTGAACACCGCGGCGAGCAGGCCGATGCCGTACAGTACGTAGAAGAGCGTCCCCTGTTGCGAAGTCATGCCCTTTTCGAGGGTCTTCCACAGGATTTCGTCCTTTGAGAAGAACCCGGCGAACAGGGGCCAGCCGGAAATGGCCATGGTGGAAACCAGCATTGTCCAGAAAGTAATCGGCATCCATTTCCGGAGCCCGCCCATCTTCTGCATGTCGAGCTCGCCTGCCATGGCGTGCATCACGGAGCCCGCGCAGAGGAAGAGGCAGGCCTTGAAGAACGCGTGGGTTATGAGGTGGAAGATGCCCGCCCCGAAGGCGGCCACGCCCATGGCGAGGAACATGTATCCGAGCTGCGAAATCGTGGAATACGCGAGCACTTTCTTGATGTCGTTCTGTGTCACGGCTATCGTGGCCGCGAAGAGTGCCGTGACCGCGCCTATGGTTGCCACCACGGAGAGCGCCGCGGGGCTGGCCATGAACACCGGCGCGAGCCTCGCAATCATGTACACGCCGGACGTGACCATCGTGGCGGCGTGTATGAGGGCGCTGACCGGAGTGGGGCGGGCCATGGCGTCCGGGAGCCAGACGTACAGGGGTATCTGCGCGGACTTTCCCGCGGCTCCCACGAACAGGAGGAGGCAAATCAGCGTCACCGCGCCGATTGACCCGCCTATCACGGGCACCTCATACGTGACCGGCGCGAATTTCGGGATGACCTCGTTAATCTTCGCGAACGAGAGCGACGGCGTACCGTTCCCGGTCATGAGCGCGAAGATGAGCAGGATGCCCAGGAGGAACCCGAAGTCGCCGACCCTGTTCGTGACGAACGCCTTCTTGCCCGCTTTGGCGTTCAGGATGTCCTCGTACCAGTACCCGATGAGCAGGTAGGAGCAGAGCCCGACGCCCTCCCACCCGACGAACATGAGAAGGATGTTGTCGGCCAGCACAAGGACCAGCATGGAGAACATGAACAGGTTCATGTATGCGAAGAACCGCTCTGGCGAGCGGTCGTGGGACATGTAGCCCGTTGCGTAGATGTGAATCAGCGAACCTACGCCGGTAATCATGAGCGTCATGGCAATCGTGAGGTGGTCGACCGCGAAGCCGAACGGGACGCCGATGCTGCCCACGCCAATCCACGGAATCATAATCTGCCGGAACGTCAGGTCGCATTCCAGGCCGAACTGCGAGAACTTGATGAAGAGGGAGAGAGCCACGGCGAACGAGATTACCGGCATGGCGCACGCCACCATGCCAATCGTGCTGCGGCGGAGCCCCTTTCCGAGGAGCCCGTTTATCAGGAACCCCACCAGGGGCATGAGCGGAATCAGGAAAATCGTGTTGTTTTCAATCATTTCCCACCTGCAAGCCGGCGAACGGTCAGTTCTTCATGAGATTGGCCTCGTCCGCGTCGGCCGTCTGTCTGTTCCTGAAGAAAGCCAGGAGAATCGCAAGGCCCACCGCGGCTTCGGCGGCCGCTACGGCCATGACGATGAGTACGAATATCTGCCCCGCGTTCCCTCCCTCGAACGCATGCTGCCTCGCGAACGACATGAACGCGAGGTTGACCGCGTTCAGCATCACCTCGATGGACATCAGTATGACGAGCAGGTTGCGCCGCGCGATGACGCCGAACACGCCAATCGCGAACAGCACAGCGCTCAGCACGAGGCAGTTGTCGACGGTGAACACTGGCCATTCCCCCTAAAGCTTTTTCTTGGTGAGGACGATGGCGCCGGCGACGGCCGCCACAATCAGCACCGACACGAGCTCGAAGGGCAGCACGAACGCGTCGAAGATGCCCTCGCCCACGCTTTCCGCCGACCCGAAGGCCGCGGAGCCCGCCGGCAGTTCCGGGAAGCTCCCTCCCGTCATGTCGCGGCTGAACTTGACCGCGTATATCAGGAATATCGCCAGGACCGCCGACAGTATCCCCGCCGACAGCTTGAACGTGAGCCCCTTCTCGCTCCCCAGTTCCTCCGGGTGAAGGTTGAGCAGCATGATCGTGAACAAGAACAGCATGAGCACGGCGCCGCCGTACACCAGCACCTGCATCGCGGCGAGGAACGGCGCAGACAGCTTGAGGAACAGGAGCGCGGTCGTCCCGAAGAGCACCATCATGCACAGCGCGGCGTAAAGCGGGTTCCTGCGCGTCACCAGGAGCAGCGCCGAAGCCGTCGAAACGACCGCCAGGGCCACGAACATCACGTCTGACATGCGAAATCCCCAACTCGGGAACCGGGAGTCGCCCCCCGTCAATTGTTCAGGAGCCTCTCCTTGCCGTAAATCTTCTCTTCCCTCGATGTGCTCACCTGGTAGTACTTCGTCGTGAGCTCGATTGCATCCTTGGGGCAGGCCTCCTCGCAGAAGCCGCAGTAGATGCACCTCAGCATGTTGATTTCGAACTTGACCGGGTACTTGGCCCCCTTCTCGTCCTCGCCGCCCTCAATCTCGATGCACTTCGCGGGGCACACCGTCTGGCACATGAGGCAGGCCACGCACTTGATTCTCCCCTGCTCGTCCTTCTTGAGCCTGTGCTCCCCGTGGTATCCCGGCGCCGACCCCTCGAACCCGGGGCAGTTGTACTTCTCCTCCGGGTACTTCACGGTGAAGCGCGGGCGGAAGAGGATGTGCTTCATCGTGACCTTGAGGCCCCGGATAATCTCCGGGATGTAGCACCTGTACCATAGCGATTCGCGCGGGTCGTCCTGGGGCCTTTCGTGGCCGTCATGCCCGCCGCCCGAATGGGAAGCGCCGTGCGAATCGTGCGAACTGCCGTGCTGATTCTGCATCTCTAGCTCCTGAGCCACACCCCCACGAACGCGGTGGCGACGATGTTGATGAGCGCCAGGGGGACCAGCGCCTTCCAGCCGAGGTCCATGAGCTTGTCGTAGCGGAGCCTGGGAAGGGTCCATCTGACCCAGATGTACAGCCAGGCCACCGCGAACCACTTCACGAGGAACACGATGACGCTTGCGATGCCGCCTGCGATGCTCCCGTCGCCAAGGTCCACCCATGGCAGGGTCCAGCCCCCGAGGAAGAAGGTCACGAGAAGGGCGGACTGGAGCGCCATTGCGATGTACTCGCCCATGAACAGCATGGAGAACTTCATGCTCCCGTATTCGGTCATGTATCCCGCGACCAGCTCCTGCTCGCATTCCACGAAGTCGAACGGCGTCCTGTTGGTCTCAGCGTACATGGCCGCGAGGAAGATGAAGAAGGCGATGGGCTGGGTGAACACGTTCCATTTCGGGAAGAATCCGAGATAGGTCCCGCCCTGGTCGGCCACGATGGTGCTCATTGCGGTGGAAGAGACGCCGCTGTCGCTGTTCGTGGACATGACGACCGCCACTACCGCGAGGCACATGGCGATTTCGTACGAAACGCTCTGCGCCACCCCGCGGAGGGCGCTCAGGGTCCCGTACTTGTTGTTCTGCGCCCATCCTGCGCAGACGACTCCGAACGAGCTCATCGAAAGAATCGCGAGGAGGTACAGCACGCCGACCCTGAAATCCGCGATTTGGAAGGAGAGCGTGAAGTCGCCAATCCTGATGCCGCTGCCGAACGGCACGACGGCGAATGCCACGGTGGGCACTATGAGGCAGAACGCCGGCGCGAGGAAATAGAGGAGCTTGTCCACGTGCCTCGGCGTTATGTCTTCCTTGAACACGAGCTTGGCGGCGTCCGCGAAGGGCTGGAGCAGCCCGAACGGCCCGCATCGGTCCGGCCCGACCCTGTCCTGGATGAAGGACACTCCCCTGCGCTCCATGATGACGAGCACCGGGACCGCCATCTGGAGGGCCGTGAAGACCGCCAGGACCTTTATGCAGGTCACTATGATTTCCAGTGTCGACATAAGTCGTCCTCTTTCGCGCCTACCTGTCGAGTTCCCCGGCCGCAATGTTCAGGCTGGCCATGACGGCGATGGAGTCCGATATGAACCCGCCTTCGACCATCCTCGGGAACGGCTGGAGGTTGTAGAAGGTCGGCGGCCTCACGCGCATCCTGACCGGATGCCGGCCGCCGTCGCTCACGATGTAGAATCCGAGCTCGCCGTTCGGGGTTTCCGTGCAGAAATAGCTCTCGCCCGCAGGGATCTTGATGCCGTCGATAATCAGCTTGAAGTGGTGTATCAGGGATTCGATGCTGCCCTTCATCCCGTCCTTCGGCGGCAGTATGATTCCGTGGTCGTCGATGTTGATTGGCCCGGACTTGGGCATCTTCTCGACCGCCTGGCGGAGTATGCGCGCGCTCTGCCTCATCTCCGCCATCTTCACCTTGTACCGCGCGAACACGTCGCCTTCGGGCCTCAGGGGCACCTCGAAATCGATTTGGTCGTACGTCAGGTACGGGTTCACCTTGCGTATGTCGTAGTTCACCCCGAAGGCGCGCAGCAACGGGCCCGTTATCCCCCAGTTCACGGCCTCCTCGCGCGGAATCACGCCAACGCCGCGGGTGCGTTCGTTCCAAATCCTGTTGTTCTCGAGGAGCTCCTCGACCTCGCTGCAGAACGGGTCCACCCGGTCCGCGAACTTGAGCACCCTCTCTCCGAAGTCCTTGGGCACGTCCTTGACGAGCCCGCCTATCCTGGGGTAGCTCATCGTCATGCGGCCGCCGGTCGAGGCCTCGAAAACGTCGTAAATCAGCTCGCGTTCTATGAATCCGTAGAGCATTACCGTGAAGGCCCCGATGTCCATCGCCATGAGCCCGATGCTCATCACGTGGTCCGAGAGCCTCGCGAGCTCCGCCAGAATCACGCGAATCCATTTGCAGCGCTCCGGCACGTCAATGCCGAGCAGCTTCTCGACAGCGAGCACGTATCCGATGTTGTTGCACAGGGCCGACGTGTACCCCATGCGGTCCGTGAAGGCGATGAACTGGTGGTAGGTCTTGGACTCGGCGATTTTCTCGAAACCGCAGTGCAGGTAGCCGATTTCGAGGTCCGCCTTCCTTATTATTTCGCCATCGAGCTCCGCAATCACCCTCAGCGTGTTGTGCATGGACGGATGCGAAGGCCCCAGGTTGATGACCATGGGCCGCGGCTCCAGGCCGTCCGCCTTCTTGAGTTGTGTTTTCATGGCAATCCTACAGACCGTCGTCCGGGTTGTACTTTATGAAAGAGTCGCGTTCCCCGCGCCCCTCGACAGGATAGTCCTTGCGGAGAGGGTGGTGCTCGAAGCTGTCGGGAAGCATTATCCTCCTCAGGTCCGGATGGTTCCTGAACGTAATCCCCATGAGGTCGTAGGCTTCCCTCTCGGCCCAGTTCGCCGCAAGCCACAGGGGCACGACCGATTCAATCACTGGTTTGTCGGCGTTCAGGAAGGCCTTCAGGCGCAGCCGCTTGCCTTCGGCCGTCCTGCAGAGGTGGTAGACCACCGAGAAACGGTTGTCGGACAGGCCTGCCCCGTGGTCCACGGCGGTCACGTCCACGAGGAGGTCGTATCCAGCCGAAGGATCGTCCTTCAGGAACCTGAGGACTTCGAAGACCGCCTCCGGCTTCACGATGATTGTCGGCTGGTTCCTGAATTCCTCGTAAGCCAGGAATCCGGCCGGGAACTTCTCCTTGACCGACTCAGCGTCCTTGAACATCCGCTAATCTCCGTGTTTCCGGTCGGCGATGCGCTCGCCCCCGATGATTTTGTGGATTTTCATGAATCCGTCGATTATCGCCTCGGGCCTCGGCGGGCATCCGGGGACGTAGACGTCGACAGGCAGGAGCTTGTCGATTCCCTGGACGACCCCGTATACGTCGAGCATGCCGCCCGTGGACGCGCATGCGCCCACGGCCATGACCCACTTCGGCTCCGCCATCTGGCGGTAGATTTTCATGAGGACCGGCGCTTCCTTGAGGCAGACGCGTCCCGCGACGAGCAGCAGGTCCGCCTGCCTTGGCGAGAACCTCATGATTTCCGACCCGAACCTGGAAAGGTCGTAGCGCGAGGACGCGGCGGCCATGAACTCTATGCCGCAACAGGCCGTGGCGAAAGGCATGGGCCAGACCGCGTATCTGCGAGCGGTGTTGACGACCCAGTCGAGTCTGGTGGTGACGAATTCCGGAAGCCTGCTCTCTAGTCCCACTCCAGAGCTCCTCTCCTGTAAATGTACAAGAGCCCGATTCCGAGGACCGCGATGAAGAAGAAAGTCTCGAAGAGGCCCAGGACCCCGAGCTTCCTGTATATGACCGCCCAGGGAATCAGGAAGACCGCCTCGATGTCGAACAGGAGGAATATCAGCGCCGTGAGGTAGAACTTCACCGAGAACCTCCTCCGTGCGCTGTCCAGAAGCTGCACGCCGCATTCGTAGGTATCGAACTTCTCCCTTGATTTCCTCCGCGCTGGGCCGAAAAGCGAGGATATCACGATAAGCGCGGTCGCCGTTGCGACTACGAGCCCGACCAGTACCAAGGTGGGGAACAGCTGTTCTGCGCCCATTTCCTCTCCTCTCCCTTCGCTGGTGACATGTGGTCCAGGATTATATTGGAGCCCTTCGAAGGAAGTCAATAATTTTCCGCGCCTCCGGCGCGGAAAATAGTCGATGGCGCGCCGGTTGCGCGGGCGATACGACAATAAATGCCATGGCCGGGCAGCGCGGAACATCAGGCATGAACTGCATTCGCCGCACGAAGCATGAGGCTTCGCGCTTCGTGTGGAATGACCGCCCCTCACCACGGCCCGAACTTGGGGGGAAAGGGTCGGGATGAGCCCCGTTTCGCCTGTGGCTAGAGGGCGGTGAAACGATTAGAATCCTGCAATCGGTCTCGGAAGATTCGGGCTTCCAGGCTGTTTCTTATTCGGAGCATGGAACATGGACCACAGGAAAATCAACACTGCGGAGATCGTGGATCGGATTCAGACGGAAATCAGGAAATGGATTAAGGGATTCTCGGAGACCGACCTCGTCGCTTTCGCAAAGGGCGAATGGATCCCCGCCATCGACCTCTACGGCGACCGCGAAAGGCTCGTCCTTCTCGCCGACCTGCCGGGCATCGGGCCCGACGCCCTGTCCATCACCCTCAGGGGGGACGTTCTCACCATTTCAGGGGAGAAGCCCGCACCGCCGGGCATGGAACGGGCCGCCGTGTCGGAACGTAAGTGCGGCCCGTTCCGCAGGACCCTCACGCTGCCGTTCAGACCCGACCCGGCGTCGGTGAAGGCAACGATAAAGGACGGTGTCCTCATCCTGAACCTGGAAAGGCTCGCCGCCGATTCGGGCGAAGAGATTAAGATTAACGTGGGATGACAAGGGGAATGGGATCCCGCGAAGTGCCGGAAAGCCTCAAGGCACATTCGCCTCCCACAGGAGGTGTTTTCTTATGTCCTGTCCTTCGCAGCTCACCGGTCAGGACTCCGCCGATTATCTCTCCCCCTCTGCCCGGTTCCACCGCTGGTGCGCATGAAAAAAAGAGAGCGGCCCGAAGGCCGCTCTCTTTATCAATCAGCCCTGCAATCTATCCCAGTGTGTAGATATTTATATCGGAAATGTGATCCGTATACGGAGCAGCTGTCCTCGGCGGATTCAAGGTGAGTGCCGCCATGTTGGAACCGCCGAAAATGATGAACCTGTGGCGGACGGAATCCCAGACGCCTGGCATCCTGCCCCTCCCGCCGACTCCGGCTGCCGCACCGGGCCCTGACGGCGAGTTGGGGAGCTCCGAGGTGCCGCCGTAGTAAGCCTTGTACGGCGGATTGCCGGTTCCTGTCGGGCATCCCATGAGGTGTATCTCGAGCGCCCTGGATCCCTGGTTGAACGGGGGCGGGCCGCCGCTGAGCTCGAGTCCGCCGAAGACGAAAAACGTTTTCCCGTCCGGATCATACGCGTATGCGGACTGGGACCTGGGATTCGTAAAGCTGTTCAGCCCCGACCATGCAGGCGTGGTTCCGGTCGCCATGTACGCCCCGTCTGCGGCAAGGGCGGTGCCCGTTTCCCCGCCGCAAATCAGCAGGTTGTAGGTGGTCGTTCCGGTGCTCGTGGTGTCGAGGCATCCCGCTGCCCAGGCCCTTCCGGACGGCGCGGTCCCCGTGGCGTTCGTAATCTGCGCCCAGGTTCCGGCGGTGGCGCTGGTAAGGGTCAGGGTGTAAAGGTCCTGCAGGCGATTGGTTCCGTCGAATCCGCCGAAGACATAGAGCACCGGGTTCGTGCCGGTGCGGTCAATCCCCCAGCCGTTCCTGAATCGTCCCTGGCCCGAAGGGGAGGTCGAAGTGCCGTAGTTCACCTGCGCCCACGGGTTCGCCGGGGCGGGGGTCGAGAGGTCGTACGTATATGTGCCCTGGTTCGCATAGCCGGTGTTGTATTGCCCGCCGTAGTACAGGAAGTACGGCGTCCCGCCTATCGTGCAGTAGGCCATCGTCCCGTCCGCATGACCGACGTTCGTTCCGCCCGGTAGGCTGCCGGTGTTCGGTATGGTGACCCAGGCGAGAGACGCGGCGCCCAAGTCGAGCGAGTACGTGCCCCAGGTAATCCACGTGTTGCTCCCAGGTGCTTGGTTCCTGTCATGTGAGAGCCCTCCGGTCGCAATCAGCCTTCCGGAACCGCCGGTGCCGCCGAGGGGGCAGTAAATCATGGAGTTCTGGAAGACACCGTATGTCGAGAAAGTGCCCCAGACTGCGCTGTTTACCGTGAGCTGCGACCACACACCCTGAATGACCTGGTAGCCGCCCCTGACCGGCAGCGTGCCGGAGATGGACGCGCTTCCAGTGGTCAGGCCGTTCGCAGTGATGTCGTTGACCGATGCGATGCTGACCGCAAAGCTGCAGCCTACCCAGGGCTGGTTTGCGGCAACGGCCGTGAAGTCGTATTCCACCCAGAATGTCAGTGATCCGTTTTGGGCGACTCTGAACTGGGTCGGGCCTGCCGTAATCGTGAAGGTAATCTGGTTGGATGAGTTGGAGTAGGTCTTGGTGACGTCGCGCTGTTCCGTGGCCCTGTCGAGCGTATTGTTGCCGTTCATGTCGACGAAGAGCCTGACGGCCGCGATCTGCGTGTTCAGGAAGGTCGGGTTGCTCATTCCGCCGACCGCGGTAATCGTCAGCGAGGTGACGTCGACCGCCTCGAGGTTGGTCGATTCGGTCAGTCTGAACGCTGCCATGAGGAACTGGGTCGAGTTTCTCAGCACCGACGTGCTGTTCCCGGGATTCGACCCTGCCGCCTGGAGGAGCAGGTTTGCGCCGTAGCTCAGGACCGCGCCCTGGATTGGCCATGTGCCGGGGGGAGTTCCGACCGTGGGCGTTATGGACATCTGCGATCCGAGGCCATAGGGCGAAAGGTCGGTCTGCCTCACGCTGACCGTGTAATTGTCGCCCGGTGTGCCGGTAGTGCCGAAGTGGTAGTAGACCAGGAGGAACAGGGACGTGCCGGGCGTGATTACCTGCTGGGTGCTGAAGGTGAACGTCTGGGCCGTATTGTCCTGCGTATAAGCGCTCGTGGCTATCTGAGTGTCGCCCGGGGCGGTGACCAGCCCGTCGTTGTTTGCGTCCACGTAGATGTCCACTGCCGTCACTTCGTTGAAATCATCGCCCGCGCCCGAGGGCAGGAGCGTGATGCTCGAGATCCTGACCTGGTCGCAGAAGGCGCGGAACTCGAGCTGGAGGATTTCCTTGTTGGCAGCCACGCCCGCGGTGCCGATGCCGCCCGAGGGCGGGCTGTTCGCGCCGCGTCTCACTTCGAGCGTCTCCTGCAAGGTGAACGTGGGGGTCGGCCCCTGGGGGAGCGTCGATCCGAGGGTTCCGTTGATGGTCACTCCGAAGCCGCCGGACGTGGCCCCGGTGCCGGAGACGTCGTTGCCGGAAGCCACTGCGAACCTGAACGTATTGCCGCCGGAGCTCGTGAGCCCGGAGGAGAAGTTCAGGTACAGGGCCCAGTTGCGGTTCTGGTTTATGCCTATGGCCTGCGAGAGGCCGGAGAAAGTGATGGTGTTGGCCGTGAAGGTGGTAGTGGTCGCGATGTTCACGGCTCCGTCGATGTTGTAGAGCCTCGCCTGCGCGAGGTCGTTGGGCGTTGCCCCGGTGAGGACGCCCGTGCCCGCGTGCGTGAACGTGATTGAGGTGACGGTGATTGCCTCGTAGCTGTCGACCGAGAGGTTGATTGCGAGCACGAGCTGGTTCGTGGATCCCTCGGGGATATAGGTATTGCTGGTCGGATTCGTAGCGCCTGCAATGACCGTGAGGACTCCCGTCTGGATTGTGGCGAATGCGTTGCTGACGATTGGGAACGTCCCGGCCACGAACGGGGCCTGGGTGCTCAGCACGCCGGAGCCGGTCAGGTCCGATGCCTGGGTTACCTGCACGGTGAAGTTCTCGCCGCCGTCAGCGTCGAGGGAGTAGACGACAATCCAGTCCTGCGAGGTCCCCGCGGTTATCACCCTGGATATGCCGGTGAAATCGATAGAACCGTCTTCTGTCGAGTAGACTTGCGGAGTCCCGAGCTGGACGTCCGTGCCGGGCTGGTAGATGCCGTCGCTGTTCGTATCGGCGTAAAGCCCGACCGCCTGCGACGCGAGGAGGTCGTTGACTTCATGGAGGGTCGTGGTCCCGGCCGAAATCCTCAGGCTGGAAACCGTGATGTTCTCGGCGGCATCTGCAGCGAGATTCAGCTGCAGAACCGAGCGGCCGGATGCATGGTTGCTGATGTTCGCGCTGGCAGGCGTGGCTGTCCCGCGGGACAGCGTCAGCGTGCCGGTGATGGTCGCGGTGATGCCCGTGATTGGTGCGCTGTTCAATGTGGGCGGCTCGGCGGAGGTGATGCCGGTCGCCGTCACGTCGGCGGGCGGATTCACGTATGCCATGAAGGTCGACCCGCCTGCGGAAGTCGCATTGAAATCGTAGACAATAAGGAAGTTCTTGAACGAGTTCTTCTGGACGACGGTGTTGATGAAGAAGCTCACGGCCCCGCCGTTGGTCGAATAGGCGGACGACTGGATTGGAGTGGATGCGGCGTCAATCGCACCGTCGTTGTCGGTGTCGAGGTAGGCGCTTACTCCAGTGAGGGTCGCGATGTCCGCGACCTCGTCGCCCGATCCGAGGCCATGGACGGTCATGTTGTTGACCCTTATGTCCTCCACGCCGTCGGCAGCCATCCTGACCTGGAGCATCACGACGTCGCTGGTCGTGCCGAGGGGGATTCTGGCGTTCTGGATTGTTCCGGGGTGGGCAGGTCCGAGAGTCACCGTGAGTTCGCCCAGAGCCGGCGTCTTGCCGAACCCCTTGCCCGAGCTCCCGGCGCCTCCGCAGCCCGCGACTGCAGCCAGCACGAGAGCCGTTACCGACAGGTGGAAAAGGTTCCTCTTCATCACTTCTCCTCCTAAGTCACCTTCCATGGTCTTCAGGCTGATAATAATTGAATACATTTTAGCAAAACACATGCCGCAAATCAAAGCATCAGAACGAACCTCCCCTGTTTTCGCCGCTCCCAACCCTTTCAACGTCTTCAGGATGCGATTGCCCTTTTAAATCCATCGCCTGACCAGCGGTTTTTTTGTAAAAATGCAAAGTAGATAGTAAAGAGAGTTTTACGCACCGGTAGCCCCGGAACCGGAGTGGGGGCGCATATCCCACACGAAGCGCCTGGCATTCAGCTTCGTGTGGTTGGAAAGGATCTCCATCCGTACCCCCCTCTCCCCCGGTCGGGGGAGAGGGCAGGGGAGTGGGGGCGCATATCCCACACGAAGCGCCTGGCATTCAGCTTCGTGTGGGATATTCCGATTGAACTTCCGGAATGCGGTCAATATAATTACGTCTTCGGTCTAGTGGCGATTTGAGGGGGCGTGTAATGAACTGGAAGATCTCATCCTGCATTTCTGCACTATGCGTTCTTTTCGCCATTGCCGCGGCGCCTGCGGCTGCAGGGCCGGACGCGTCGATGGTCTGCATGTGCGCCCAGCCGTGGATTTCGCCCGGCGCGTTCATGCTGCAATGGGGCGATGAAGGGGGGAAATCCGGCGGCAAGGATGAAGGATGGGGGGAGGAAGGCGGCAAGGAGGAGGGCTGGGGAGAGGAAAAAGGCGGCGAACCGAAAGGATCGGGAGAGGAAGGGGAAAAGCCCGGCAAGACCGAGGAGGAAGGGTACCTGGCCGGGAAGATGCGGAAGATATCCATATCCGTCTTCTTCAACTACAGCGCGATTCTCTCCGGGGACGCGGGATCGGCATCGAACGCCCCGGAATACAGCGAGGCTTTTTCCGGCGGCATCGGCGGGGGTCTGACCTTCGGCTTGAGGCTCATGCCCGCGGTGGACATAGCCCTGAGCCTGGGGCTCGCCGCTTTCTCGGCCGCCGCGTTCGACAGGGTTGATCCGACCGATCCGGCAATCACCCTCTCGCACGAATTCACCACCTACATGCCCATCACGATCTCGGCGGGATTCAAGGTGTATTTCCTTTTCGACCGTTCCGTCGGGGACTGGTTCTCTTTCTCCAAGAACAAGGCTCAGACCGGGGTGGCCCCGTATCTCGGATACATGTTCGGTATCGGGTTCCATCCGGCGGTGGACTGGGTGGAGCCGGACACGACCAAGTATCCCAAGTGCGCCTACTGGGACTCCGGAATAATACTCACGCAGAATTTCCTGTTCGGCATCGAGTGGCGGTTCTCGGCCTCGGTCGGAATCATGCTCGAGGGCCAGCTTGCGACCTACGGCGCCCCGAATCCATCCGACGACGCGACGGCGAACGGGGTGAACGAGGCGGGGTACATGATGGCGTTCCAGATAAGGATAGGCCTGGTCCTGGCGTTCTGACGGTCCGTGATTCTTTTTTACGAAGTCGAAAGTGTCCCAGTCCTTTCTCCTGAACGAACTGAGAGTCCTCACGCCGCTGGGCCTTGAGGCGCAGAGATCGATTGTCATCGAGGACGGAAGGATTGCGGAAATCACGGGAGCGTCGGACACGCTCGGCAAGTCTCCGGACGTCGCCTTCCCGTTTCGCAGATGCACGGCGCTGCCGGGCCTGATAAACATCCACGACCACCTCGTCGGCACCTGGGCTCCCAAGGCGGGTGAAGGGCTCTACGCGAACATCTACCAATGGCTCGAGTATTACGAGAGGCATCCCGTCCGCCTGGAACGTATGAGCATTCCGGACGTGCAGATTGTCGCTTTGGGCGGATACAGGAACCTGATTTCCGGGGTGACGACGGTCGTCGACCACTATTTCAGGCTCCCGAAGCAGACCTACGACGGCTCCCCCATCCGGGTCGTCACTTCCTTCGGCAGGGAATGGGTCCTCGCCTCGGCGACGAATCCCTCGAGATGGAACAGCTGGGGAGAGGGCATTTCGGACGAGATCGCGGCCACGGAAGGCAAGACGCCCTTCATCATCCACATCTCCGAGGGGATCGACGACATCGCGAGGGCGGAATTGCGCAAGCTCAACTCGCTGGGAGCCGTGAAATCAAATACCGTCCTGGTGCACTGCATCGGCTTTTCCAGGGAGGACATCGAAATCGTCAGGAAAGCCGGCGCCAAAATCGTCTGGTGCCCGAGCTCCAACCATTTCCTGTACGGCGACACGCTCGACGCCTCGAGGGCGCTGGACTCGGGAATAAACGTGTCCATCGGCACGGATTCGACCGTGACGGGCAGCGAAAACCTCCTGCGCGAGATGCAGTACGCCAAAAAGGCCTTCCTCGAAAAGCATTTCAAGGAGCTCGAAGCGGAGACCGTCTTCCGGATGGCGACAATCAACCCGGCGAAGGCCCTCATGATGGATTCGCTCATCGGTACAATCGAGAAGGGCAAATCCGCGGACATCGTCATAATCGAAGACCAGGGGCAGAACCCCTTCGAAGCCCTGCTCTCCATGGATTCCACGGACCTGGACCTCGTCATCCATCGCGGCATCCCGGCCTTCGGAAAGCCGAAGTACCGTCCGCTGTTCGAAAGGCTTTCCCCGCATTTCACCGAGGTCAAAATCAAGGGGCAGGCCAGGCTGATTGCCGGCGATCCCGCAGCGCTCGTCCGCGACATCTTCAGGCAGCTCGGCTACGAGAAGAGGCTCGATTTCTTCGAAATCGCCCTTTGAGACTCCAGTCCGAATGCTATCCTCGATGCGCTCAATCTTTTTAACCAAGCCGTGGATGCGAAGACGTTTCAGAATGTGAGAGACCTGTGAAGGAGTCTTGCCGGGTGTGTGCTTGCGTATCTCCTTGTTCCTCAGCCCGAAGATGTTGAATTCTCCGCGAGAGAGGATTTCGTCCTTAAGGGGTCAGGTCGACTGTTGACGTTTCTTCAGAAGAACAGGAACACGGCGCCTAGTTCTATATTGAGGTAGAGGATGATGTTGCCCGAGGTCACGGGCCATGTGACGGATGCGCGGCAATCGAGCATGAAGGCCCGGGATATTGCGAGCGAGACTCCGGCGCCGCCCTCGAGCAGGGGGCTCACGTTCAGCTCATGAATCTTCGCGTAGCCTGACGGACCGATCTGGTGCCCCCTGGCCCTTTCGAAACCCAAGCCGACTCCGCCGAAGATGTACAGGTCCCCGGGCTGATCGGGAAGGAAGTCGGCGACAGCCCTCAGGCGGAAAAAATACAGCGTGGACACAATGTGCCAGGACTGGTCGCTGGGCATCGAAGTCGACTGCCCCAGTTCGGCGCTCAGCTCTGCCATCGTCCTGAAGAGCTTGAGGCCCAGCAGGTCGAGCTCCCTGTGCAGGGTGAGCCTGCTCCACCAGCCGAAATCGTAGCCCGCTTCTCGCGCAAGCAGCGGGATCAGAAGTCCGGTGCTTATCCCGATGCGGAACATCTCCGAGAACCAGTCGTATTTCTGCCGGGGGTAGGGCTTGTACATCTTTTCGGGAGGAGGGGGCCTGAACACATCGCCTTCCTCGGAATCCCCGTCCGGCACAAGAACCCCTGCCAGAGAGCCCTCCCACGAAACGAACGCCTCGAACGCCGCCTCCTCCACGGAGCCGTACACTCCTTCGGGCTTCGCCGAAGCCTCCGCGCCGGCCGTCGCAAGCGCAAGCATGCACACCGCAGCCGCCGGCCATACCCGCAATTTCGAACAAGCCTTCGCCATGTTCCCTGGCGCGTTTCCTCCGCTCAAGAACGAATCCCCCGGCTGCCCCGTCCCGTGGATGCCGGGTATTATGCCGTCCGGGATTCGGCTTCGTCCATAATTTTCCTGCTCTGCGCCGGATTGGAAAAGAAAAGGGCCGGGGGTTTCAGTCCCCCGGCCCTTTCGCACAACTGCTCGATTGACCGGCCGCCCTTCCTTATTTTCCGCGTCCTGCGCGGAAGCCCGTCCTGACGGCAAGCCCGAGGGCCGCGAAGGCCAGGAACGGCGCGAGGAGGCCCATGGGGTCGCAGGCGACCGCAGCGGGCTGCGCCGAGCATCCGCCGATTGAGTATCTCGGGCTGTCGCCGGTATTGTTCTGGGACGCCGATCCCACCGACGTGTACGACCCGACGACAGGCGCTCCCGCGGGAACTATCGCCTGGTTCGAAGCCACGCCCGTGGCCGACACGTCGCCCCCGGTCAGTATCAGCGCGGCGTACGTCTGCACCCCGGATATCCCGGACGCGAAGTCGTAAGCCAGCAGGAGGTGCCTGGTCGTGCCGGCAGCCACCGTGACGCCGGTTATCCCGCTGAACGTAATCATGCCGTTGTCCCCCGAGTACGTGCCCGAGCCTAGCTGCACGTCGGTCCCCCCTATCGCTCCGTCCCCGTCAACGTCGTCGAACAGCCTGACGTTCACCGCGTCCGAGTTCTCTATCCCGGACCCCGTGGACGTGAACCGCACCCTCGTCACCCTCGCCCCGTCTATCGACCCTGCGGACAGGGCAAGCTGGATGATTCCCACCCCCGACGCCCCGGGCTGCAGCGACTGGCCCTTCGCAGACCTGGCGCCAAGGTGCACCCCAAGGTCCCCGGCACCGGACGACTGTATCGTCTTCGTCCCGCCCGACACCGGCGCGCCCTCAACAACCACGGCGTTCCCGTACGTGATGTCCACCGCGCTTATCTGCGTGTTCGATGCCAGCATGGCCCCGAACGTCGACCCGACCACCGCGTTGTTGAACGTGAACACCACCAGCCAGCTCTCCACCGCGCTCTTCAGCATGGTGTGAACTATCCCTCCGAACGTCACGGTAGTCGCCGCCGCGGCAAATCCCTGCGCAGACCCGAGCTGCACGTCGCCGGCGCCTATGCGCCCGTCGCCGTTCACGTCCTGCCACAGCTCCGCGCTCTGTATCTCCGCGTTCGGGTCCCCGGTCCCGGCGGCAGTTATCGTCACGGCGGATATCGCCACGTCGCTGTGGTTGTTGTTCGCCACGGCAAGGTGCAGCATCGGCACGTCCGCAGCCGTCGGCAGCTCGTTCCCGGCAACCGGGTTCATGTTCCCGGCCATCACCCCAATCCCCGCGCTCACTATGCTCACCATGCACGGGTTCGACCCGTTGAACCACACGGAAGCGCCCACCGTGTTCACAGACCTTATGCGGTAGTAGTACGTCCCCGTAGACCTGCCATACAGCGTGCATGAAGTCCCCGCCCCGAGATACGCCACCGACGCCCCCCCGAACCCGGAATCCACGTCCTCCTGTATCTCGTACCAGAGGCCCCCCTGCCCGGCCGTCCAGCTCAACGGTATCACCCCGGTGAACGAGCTCAGCGGCACCGTGAACGAGTTCGGAGGATACGGCGGCTTCAAATCCACAACGCATGTGTTCGCCGGCGTCGTCGTCCACCCGCTGTCCCCGGCCACGTTCGTCGCCCTCACGCGATAGTAGTACGTCCCGTTGGTCTTCCCGGCCACGTTGTACGACGCGGCAGCACCGGTGTACACCGTCACGGGCGAAGCAAACCCGCTGTCCGGCGCCGTCGACTCCTGCAGCGTGTAGCTCTGCGTCCCGTCGGACGCCGTCCACGTCACGAGATACGTGCCCGTCGTCGACGACGTCGGCACGTTTATCGCCGCAGGCGCCTGCGGAGCCTGGAGGTCCACGACGCACATGTTGGCCGGAGTCGTCGTCCACGCCGTGCTCGGTCCCACCAGGTTGTAAGACCTGACCCTGTAGTAGTAAATCGTCGGAACACCCAGAGTGCCCCTGTTCGTCACGTAGAACGAAGTCGCCGCCCCGTCGTATATCACGGCCGCCCCGCCGAACGCCGGAGACGTGTCCTCCTCCAGCGTATACCCCGTAGCCCCGGAGCTGTTCGTCCAAACCACCGTGAAATACCCGGATATCGAATGCGCAGGCACCGTTATCGCCGCCGGCGCATTCGGGGCGATTATCTGCACGTAGCCCGGCTCCGACGACGTCCATCCCGCGGACGTCCCGGCCCCGTTCCTCGCCCTCACCCTGTAGTAGTACGTCCCGGCCGTCTTGCCGAACACCTGGAACGACGTCGCCGGACCCGAATACACCGGCATCCACGTCCCGCCGAGCCCCTGCCTCTCCTCCAAATCGTACGACGTCGCGCCGGCCGAAGGATCCCAGCTGACCGTGTACGAACCCGTCGCGCTCTGCGGCGGCACCGGCAGGTATATGTTCGCGGGCAGAATCGGCGGTATGATCTCGACGCTCACGTACGTCGGCGCCACGGGTATCCACGCGCTCGACCCGGACGTGTTCATCGCCCTCACCCTGTAGTAGAACGTCCCCACCACCTTCCCCTGGATGTGGAAGCTCGTGTTCGACCCGATGTACATCGCGACCCACGTCGCTCCGGCGGACGGCGCAGGAGGACCCTGGTATTCCTGCAGCTCGTAGCTCGACGCGGAAACCACCGCCGACCACGCAAGATAGTAGTCCCCGTTTATGTCCTGCGTAATCGCCGGCCCGGCGGGCACGTCACGCGCCTCCAGGCTGGCCGGGGACACCGGCGGATGCAGCACCACGCACCCGTTCGTCCCGACCGCCCACTGCCCCCATCCCCCGTTCGCCGTCGAAGCGTTCCTGGCCCTCACCCTGTAGTAGTAGGTCCCGTCGCTGCGCGCAGACGCGGCACCCACGCTGGCGGACGTCGACGTCCCGCCCGAGAACTCCGCGCCCCCGAGCGTCGTCGGGCTGGAGAACCCCGGATTGTCGTCCTCCTGTATCATGTACTCCAGAACGCCCTCAGACCCGGGGTTCTGCCCCCACGTCACCTGGTACACCCCGTCCGCGTCCGTCGCGGGAACGTTGAGCCCCGTGGGCGCCGACGGAGGAAGCAGAACCGTGAGCCCCGCAAGCCAGATGCTCCACGGGCTCGAACCGGAACTGTTCCACGCCTGCACCTGGAAATAGTACGTACCGTTCCCGACCCCGGTCGCGTGGTACTGCGTCGCCGTCCCGTTCACCAGCGTAATCGCGCCGACCAGGCTCCCGTTCACCACCGTGTTGTTCGTGCTCTGCTGCAGTATGTACTGCGTGGCCCCGGACACCGCGTTCCACACGACCCAGAAGTCCCCGTTGTTGTCCTGCGTGATTGAAACGCCGCCGGGCGCCCCGCCCACGTCGTCCCTGACGTCGAGTCCGGCGGGCGCCGTCGGCGCAGGTATCACCACCGTGACCCCGTTCATGTCGTTCACCCAGTTGCTGTATCCCGAACTGTTCTTCGCCCTGACCCTGTAATAATACTGCGTCCCCAGCGGCGGAGTCCCCGACCGCCCAGTCAGCGTCTTGAACAGGTCGAGCCCCGTGTCCGCCCCGACGGGATACACGGGGAACGCGCCCATGAACTGCGGGTTCGTCGCCTCCTCCACCTCGTACGTTATCGTCCCCTGGCCCGTCGCCGCGCCCCATACCACCGCGAACGTCCCGTCGGCGTCCGTCGTTATCGTGCTCCCGCCCGGCCAGAAATTGTACACGTCCACGAACGTCGGGTCCGACGGCGGAGGCAGCTGCACCGTGCACCCGTTCGCCCCGTACGTCCACGAGCTCAAAAGCCCAGCAGGAGACTTGTTCGCCCTCACCCTGTAATAGTACGACCCGTTAAGCATCCCGTTTATCGCGTGCTGCCAGTCGTTCAGGCCCACAGCGCACGGAGCGTGCGGCGCAGGTATCACTATCGGGGTCCCGAAGTTCGGCGTCACGTCGTACTGCAGCTCGTAGCTCATGTTGCTGCCCGTGTCCGACGGCGAGTTCTCCCACATCACCACGTAGTTCCCGTCCGCGTCCGAGAACGGCACGGACATCGACACCGGCGGCAGCGGCGGCTTGTCCACCAGGCACCCGTTGCCGCTCACAACCCAGCTGTTGCTTCCGGCTATGTTCCACGCCCTCACCTGGTACCAGTACGTCCCGTCGTTCCGGTTAATCGCGCTGTACGAAAGCGCAGTGGCCGTCTGGTCGGTCGGGCTGCCGTACACCGCAGTCCACGGACCCGTCGCCGACGGTCCCTCCTGCAGCTCGTACCACTCCGCCCTGGTCGTGTTGCTCCACCTCACGGCGAAGTTCCCGGTCGCGGAGTTCGTTGGCACCTGCAGGGGATTGGGCGAACTCGGCCAGTTCAGCGGAGGATATATCGGCGTGAACTTGTAGTTGTTCGCGGGAACCGTGGATATGTTGTTCCCGGTCCCGGGCCCGCCAAGGCCCACCGTCCCGGTCTGGTTCTCAATCCCTATCGTCGCGGACATCCCGGTCCACGGCAGCATGCCGTTGTCGTAGCGCAGCTCGATTGAGTTGTCCACCTCGTTGAGCACGACCTGGCCGGTCAGCTCCAACGCCAGGTTGGCTTTGACGGTCACCTTGTTGAACTCGATGACGCATATCCTGTATCCGGGCGGACCCTGTACAGCGCAGTTTATCCTGTCCCACGTCAGCACCTGGTCAACCTTCAAATCGTCCCAGAACAGGGCTATGAACCCGTTCGGCGTAGTGGCGCTCGGCAGCACAGCGTTGTTGGGGTTCGTGTCCTGCGCAAACGTCACAATGCCGTTGCAGCCCACCCAAATCGTCGAGTACCTCGTCGCGAAGAAGTCGAATCCGTTATTAGGCGCGTCCCAGTCCGCGGGAAGCGTGAATGACCTCGACGCGTCGTCGACTATCGGCGGCACCGGGTCGAAACGGTAGTTTGAGACAGGATGGTTGTTCGACGAGGTCTTGTTGGGGCCGCCGAACCCGGTCGTGCCGTTGGCGGCTTCGATACCGATTGTCGACGTGAAACTGTAATAGTAGTACATGGTCTGCGGAGGAGCGTAGTAGCAGTTTCCGACGTCCACGCCGTTGGCCGCGCTGTTTTCGTAGACGAATTCGATTCTGTTCGAGCCTTCGTAGAGCCTCGCTTCGAAGCTCACCGAGCCCTTGTTGTAGTGCGTCCAATAGTGGGGCATCTTGTGCCACTGGACCTTGAAAACCCTGCTCCCCACCGCTCCGGTCGTCTGGTAGCGCACGTCGCCGAAGGGGCAGGTGGTGTAGTATGACTGGCCGCAGTAGTAGCAGCTGTAAGCATAGGAAGTGTAGTAATATATGGTCAATTCATCCCAGTATGGAGCGATGAAGTCGTGAACGTACTGGGAGTTGCCGATATCGTAGTTCTGCCCAACGTAATAATAATAGGTCGGCATCGTGAAGAACAGGAGGCCTGCAATACCGACGTTTACGCTGGTCTGGGCGGTGGCGAAGTATTGGAAAGTGAAGCCTATCGGAACCGATGCGTACGTATAATAATAATAGTATGAATTATAATTATTATCCGTCCAAGACCACAGCTTGGTCCCGCCGACCATGGGGCTGTACCCGCTCGCATCGCTGAGCGGGAAAGTGGTCACGTTATAGGTCGTGATCTGCGGGTAGTACAAAGTCGTTGTGTTCGGACCTGACCCTATCGAGGTCATGCCCCTGGGCAGGTCGGTTTTCCTGTAGACAGGCTGCTGAGCCTCGGCATCGGCCGCGAACATCAGCCCGGCAAGGAAAGCCACAGCCATGAGAACCAGTGTGAAGCGCTTCATAAATCCCCCTATCAGTAAAGGGCAATATGATCGTATTACCAAAGACTTCTATTCAAATCCAATGCCGTTTAGAATAAATCCACTCTCGGCCTTTAAGCGACGCGAAAGACTCCAATCAGCATAACTATATAAATTTTCTAAAGTTATACCCATCGGAAACCTGGTAATCGCTTTTTGCTCACTTGTTCATTAAACCAACACTATCTTTCAATTTACATATTGGCAACAAAATTATCGCTATTTCTCTCTGTCCGGCGCCGCACGTATCCCGGAGCGGCACTAACCCCCGGACGCCATGATAATGAAAAGGGCCGGGGGTTTCAGTCCCCCGGCCCTTTCGCACAACTGCTCGATTGACCGGCCGCCCTTCCTTATTTTCCGCGTCCTGCGCGGAAGCCCGTCCTGACGGCAAGCCCGAGGGCCGCGAAGGCCAGGAACGGCGCGAGGAGGCCCATGGGGTCGCAGGCGACCGCAGCGGGCTGCGCCGAGCATCCGCCGATTGAGTATCTCGGGCTGTCGCCGGTATTGTTCTGGGACGCCGATCCCACCGACGTGTACGACCCGACGACAGGCGCTCCCGCGGGAACTATCGCCTGGTTCGAAGCCACGCCCGTGGCCGACACGTCGCCCCCGGTCAGTATCAGCGCGGCGTACGTCTGCACCCCGGATATCCCGGACGCGAAGTCGTAAGCCAGCAGGAGGTGCCTGGTCGTGCCGGCAGCCACCGTGACGCCGGTTATCCCGCTGAACGTAATCATGCCGTTGTCCCCCGAGTACGTGCCCGAGCCTAGCTGCACGTCGGTCCCCCCTATCGCTCCGTCCCCGTCAACGTCGTCGAACAGCCTGACGTTCACCGCGTCCGAGTTCTCTATCCCGGACCCCGTGGACGTGAACCGCACCCTCGTCACCCTCGCCCCGTCTATCGACCCTGCGGACAGGGCAAGCTGGATGATTCCCACCCCCGACGCCCCGGGCTGCAGCGACTGGCCCTTCGCAGACCTGGCGCCAAGGTGCACCCCAAGGTCCCCGGCACCGGACGACTGTATCGTCTTCGTCCCGCCCGACACCGGCGCGCCCTCAACAACCACGGCGTTCCCGTACGTGATGTCCACCGCGCTTATCTGCGTGTTCGATGCCAGCATGGCCCCGAACGTCGACCCGACCACCGCGTTGTTGAACGTGAACACCACCAGCCAGCTCTCCACCGCGCTCTTCAGCATGGTGTGAACTATCCCTCCGAACGTCACGGTAGTCGCCGCCGCGGCAAATCCCTGCGCAGACCCGAGCTGCACGTCGCCGGCGCCTATGCGCCCGTCGCCGTTCACGTCCTGCCACAGCTCCGCGCTCTGTATCTCCGCGTTCGGGTCCCCGGTCCCGGCGGCAGTTATCGTCACGGCGGATATCGCCACGTCGCTGTGGTTGTTGTTCGCCACGGCAAGGTGCAGCATCGGCACGTCCGCAGCCGTCGGCAGCTCGTTCCCGGCAACCGGGTTCATGTTCCCGGCCATCACCCCAATCCCCGCGCTCACTATGCTCACCATGCACGGGTTCGACCCGTTGAACCACACGGAAGCGCCCACCGTGTTCACAGACCTTATGCGGTAGTAGTACGTCCCCGTAGACCTGCCATACAGCGTGCATGAAGTCCCCGCCCCGAGATACGCCACCGACGCCCCCCCGAACCCGGAATCCACGTCCTCCTGTATCTCGTACCAGAGGCCCCCCTGCCCGGCCGTCCAGCTCAACGGTATCACCCCGGTGAACGAGCTCAGCGGCACCGTGAACGAGTTCGGAGGATACGGCGGCTTCAAATCCACAACGCATGTGTTCGCCGGCGTCGTCGTCCACCCGCTGTCCCCGGCCACGTTCGTCGCCCTCACGCGATAGTAGTACGTCCCGTTGGTCTTCCCGGCCACGTTGTACGACGCGGCAGCACCGGTGTACACCGTCACGGGCGAAGCAAACCCGCTGTCCGGCGCCGTCGACTCCTGCAGCGTGTAGCTCTGCGTCCCGTCGGACGCCGTCCACGTCACGAGATACGTGCCCGTCGTCGACGACGTCGGCACGTTTATCGCCGCAGGCGCCTGCGGAGCCTGGAGGTCCACGACGCACATGTTGGCCGGAGTCGTCGTCCACGCCGTGCTCGGTCCCACCAGGTTGTAAGACCTGACCCTGTAGTAGTAAATCGTCGGAACACCCAGAGTGCCCCTGTTCGTCACGTAGAACGAAGTCGCCGCCCCGTCGTATATCACGGCCGCCCCGCCGAACGCCGGAGACGTGTCCTCCTCCAGCGTATACCCCGTAGCCCCGGAGCTGTTCGTCCAAACCACCGTGAAATACCCGGATATCGAATGCGCAGGCACCGTTATCGCCGCCGGCGCATTCGGGGCGATTATCTGCACGTAGCCCGGCTCCGACGACGTCCATCCCGCGGACGTCCCGGCCCCGTTCCTCGCCCTCACCCTGTAGTAGTACGTCCCGGCCGTCTTGCCGAACACCTGGAACGACGTCGCCGGACCCGAATACACCGGCATCCACGTCCCGCCGAGCCCCTGCCTCTCCTCCAAATCGTACGACGTCGCGCCGGCCGAAGGATCCCAGCTGACCGTGTACGAACCCGTCGCGCTCTGCGGCGGCACCGGCAGGTATATGTTCGCGGGCAGAATCGGCGGTATGATCTCGACGCTCACGTACGTCGGCGCCACGGGTATCCACGCGCTCGACCCGGACGTGTTCATCGCCCTCACCCTGTAGTAGAACGTCCCCACCACCTTCCCCTGGATGTGGAAGCTCGTGTTCGACCCGATGTACATCGCGACCCACGTCGCTCCGGCGGACGGCGCAGGAGGACCCTGGTATTCCTGCAGCTCGTAGCTCGACGCGGAAACCACCGCCGACCACGCAAGATAGTAGTCCCCGTTTATGTCCTGCGTAATCGCCGGCCCGGCGGGCACGTCACGCGCCTCCAGGCTGGCCGGGGACACCGGCGGATGCAGCACCACGCACCCGTTCGTCCCGACCGCCCACTGCCCCCATCCCCCGTTCGCCGTCGAAGCGTTCCTGGCCCTCACCCTGTAGTAGTAGGTCCCGTCGCTGCGCGCAGACGCGGCACCCACGCTGGCGGACGTCGACGTCCCGCCCGAGAACTCCGCGCCCCCGAGCGTCGTCGGGCTGGAGAACCCCGGATTGTCGTCCTCCTGTATCATGTACTCCAGAACGCCCTCAGACCCGGGGTTCTGCCCCCACGTCACCTGGTACACCCCGTCCGCGTCCGTCGCGGGAACGTTGAGCCCCGTGGGCGCCGACGGAGGAAGCAGAACCGTGAGCCCCGCAAGCCAGATGCTCCACGGGCTCGAACCGGAACTGTTCCACGCCTGCACCTGGAAATAGTACGTACCGTTCCCGACCCCGGTCGCGTGGTACTGCGTCGCCGTCCCGTTCACCAGCGTAATCGCGCCGACCAGGCTCCCGTTCACCACCGTGTTGTTCGTGCTCTGCTGCAGTATGTACTGCGTGGCCCCGGACACCGCGTTCCACACGACCCAGAAGTCCCCGTTGTTGTCCTGCGTGATTGAAACGCCGCCGGGCGCCCCGCCCACGTCGTCCCTGACGTCGAGTCCGGCGGGCGCCGTCGGCGCAGGTATCACCACCGTGACCCCGTTCATGTCGTTCACCCAGTTGCTGTATCCCGAACTGTTCTTCGCCCTGACCCTGTAATAATACTGCGTCCCCAGCGGCGGAGTCCCCGACCGCCCAGTCAGCGTCTTGAACAGGTCGAGCCCCGTGTCCGCCCCGACGGGATACACGGGGAACGCGCCCATGAACTGCGGGTTCGTCGCCTCCTCCACCTCGTACGTTATCGTCCCCTGGCCCGTCGCCGCGCCCCATACCACCGCGAACGTCCCGTCGGCGTCCGTCGTTATCGTGCTCCCGCCCGGCCAGAAATTGTACACGTCCACGAACGTCGGGTCCGACGGCGGAGGCAGCTGCACCGTGCACCCGTTCGCCCCGTACGTCCACGAGCTCAAAAGCCCAGCAGGAGACTTGTTCGCCCTCACCCTGTAATAGTACGACCCGTTAAGCATCCCGTTTATCGCGTGCTGCCAGTCGTTCAGGCCCACAGCGCACGGAGCGTGCGGCGCAGGTATCACTATCGGGGTCCCGAAGTTCGGCGTCACGTCGTACTGCAGCTCGTAGCTCATGTTGCTGCCCGTGTCCGACGGCGAGTTCTCCCACATCACCACGTAGTTCCCGTCCGCGTCCGAGAACGGCACGGACATCGACACCGGCGGCAGCGGCGGCTTGTCCACCAGGCACCCGTTGCCGCTCACAACCCAGCTGTTGCTTCCGGCTATGTTCCACGCCCTCACCTGGTACCAGTACGTCCCGTCGTTCCGGTTAATCGCGCTGTACGAAAGCGCAGTGGCCGTCTGGTCGGTCGGGCTGCCGTACACCGCAGTCCACGGACCCGTCGCCGACGGTCCCTCCTGCAGCTCGTACCACTCCGCCCTGGTCGTGTTGCTCCACCTCACGGCGAAGTTCCCGGTCGCGGAGTTCGTTGGCACCTGCAGGGGATTGGGCGAACTCGGCCAGTTCAGCGGAGGATATATCGGCGTGAACTTGTAGTTGTTCGCGGGAACCGTGGATATGTTGTTCCCGGTCCCGGGCCCGCCAAGGCCCACCGTCCCGGTCTGGTTCTCAATCCCTATCGTCGCGGACATCCCGGTCCACGGCAGCATGCCATTGTCGTAGCGCAGATCAATCGAGTTGTCCACCTCGTTGAGGATTATCTGTCCGGTGAGTTCGAGCGACAGGTTGGCTTTGACGGTCACCTTGTTGAACTCGATGACGCATATCCTGTACCCGGGCGGACCCTGAATGGCATAGTTTATCCTGTCCCACGTCAGCACCTGGTCAATCTTCAAATCGTCCCAGAACAGGGCGATGAAACCGTTGGGCGTAGTGGCGCTCGGCAGCGCAGCGTTGTTGGGGTTCGTGTCCTGCGAGAACGTAATGATGCCGTTGCAGCTCACCCAGAGCGTGGAATACCTGGTCGCGAAAAAGTCGAAACCCTGGTTGGCGTCCCAGTCCGCGGGAAGCGTGAAGGACCTTGACGCGTCGTCGACTATCGGCGGCACCGGGTCGAAACGGTAGTTGGAGGTCGGGTGGGCATTGGTCGAACCCTTGTTGGGGCCGCCGAACCCGGTCGTGCCGTTCGAGGCTTCAATGCCGATCGTGGCCTGGAACGAGTCCCACGGCGGGGAATACCAGCAGTTCCCGACGTCGATTCCGTTCTGCGCGTTGTTCTCGTAAACGAACTCGATTCTGTTCGATCCTTCGTAGAGCCTGGCCTCGCAGCTGACCCAGCCCCAGTTCACGTGGTTCCAGCTGTGCGGAACCCGGTGCCATTGCACCCTGAAGACCCTGCTGCCCGGTGATCCGGAGGTCTGATAGTAGACGTCGCCGTAGGGGGTCGTGGTGTAGTAGTCGTAACCGCAGGAGCAGATCCACGGCCAGGAGGTGTAATAATAGATGGAAAGCTCGTCCCAGTAGGGGGCGATGAAGTCGTGGACGTACATCGAATTCCCGATGTCGTAGTTGTATCCGACCATCCAGCTGTTCGTCGGCACCGCGAAGAAGAGCATACCTCCGAGACAGATGTTCACGCTGGTCTGCGCGGAATCGAAGAACTGGAAGGTGAAGCCGATGGGAACGGACTGGTAGTACGAGGACCAATAGGAGGCGTTGTACCCCCCGTCGGTCCATGACCAGAGCCTCGTACCGCCGGTCATGGGACCGACGTAGCCGTTCGCGGCTCCGAGGGAGAAGGTCGAGACCGTATACTGCGTGATGAGCGGGTAGTACAGCGTCGTGGTGTTCGGCCCCGATCCGATTGAAGTGATTCCCCTCGGCAGATCGGTCTTCCTGTAGACCGGCTGCTGGGCATCCAGGTCGCCTGCGAACAAGAGGCTCGATGCCACTGCCGCAGCCGCTGCAAATGCGAAAATCCGTTTCATCACGTGCTCCCTTGAAAACGGAAGAATGATCGGAAAACGGCTTACTTTGAACAAAAAGAGTGCCAAATCCATTTCTTTTGAAAAATCGGCTTCTTATTATGGAGCGAGAGATGTCGAATATCGAAACCGAAAAAGAGCGGTAAGCTTGTCTTTACACTTTGGAAACATCATAGCCAGCGGCATTGATTCCAAGGACTGGCGGAGCGGCAATGTAATTCCCGGGGGCATGAATCGCAGAAAAGCAGACTCCCCTGCTGCTGCTTATCAAGCTTCGGCGTTTTGATTTGCTGTGCTCCTGACCGGAATTCTATACTGTTTGAAACATTTGCCTGCTTTATTCGTCTATGTATTCCGGAACCCCGGCATATGCGAAAGCTGATTCTGAAACCGGCACACATGCGCAAGCCGCAAATCCTGCTTCTCCTGTTTTCCGCCGTTCCGGCGATCATCATTTCAAGCGCATCCGCCCAGGCGCAGGCGCCCGAGGCGGCCGACGACCTTTCCACCCCCCAGGATTTCAACAATCCCGCCTATGTCGAGAGATCCGAGGAAGCCCAGGGTTTTCTCGCCCAGGTTCGGAAGGTCGAGGAGGAGGGCAAGGCCGAGAACATGGGCAAGGTCGTCGAGATGTACCTCGAAGCGGACCGGAAATGGGGCGACAAGCTCTGCGTGGTCAAACCCGTGGAGAGCCTCCAGAGGTTCGTGAGCGTTCGCTGGTTGTGCCAGAGGCGCATCGCTGCCATGGGTTCCGGCGCGGCCGCATCCTACATGGCCCAGTGCGGACCCCAGGCACGAGCGCTTTTCGAGCGCGGAAAGGCGGAGAGGAACCCGGACCTTCTGCGCGAGGTCTATGACCGATTCTTCCCCTCGCCGCACTCCGCGGGCGCGCTGGATTTGGCCTCGGACCTGCTGCGCGAGAGGGGCCGCATGGAGGAATCCTGCGCGAGGCTCTGGTGCCTCGTCGGCGATTTTCCGGGGTACATCAAGGCGCACCCGTCGGCGGCGGCGCGGCTTGCCGCGGGCAGCGCATCGCTCGGCAGGCGCGGCGATCTAATCCACCTGGCAAGGAAATGCCGGAACGATTTCCCCGAGACATTCCTGACGTCCGGCGGAAGGAGAGTCACGCTCGCCGATTTCGCCGAAAGCTGCCTGCGCGCCCTTGGGGGGGACGGCGGGGCGGGCATGTGCGCGACGCGGGCCTGGTCGGGCATGGGCGGGGACGGCGCGGGGTGCGGGACGGCGCCGGACGTCTTTGCGCTTTCTCCGAGACCGACGGTCGTTCTCGACCGTCTGTATATCGAGGGGAAATCGGGCTACATGGACGGGCTGGTCAGCATTTCGCGCGAGGAGGCGGGGAACGGGCCGTTTCCGCCCATGTTCTGGGCGGTCGCAGGGGGATACGTGATACCCACGATGGGCTATGGGGCTGCGGCGTTCTCCCCCCTGGACGGGAAGATGGCAGGCGGTCCTGCGGAGCCGATGAACCGGGCGGAGTACGAGGTGTCGGCCATACATCCCCTTCCCTTCGAAATCACGGGGAGCGGGTTTCCCGTGCACAGGAAGGCTCTTTTCGCGGAGCAGTATTTCTGCGCCGGAGTGTCCAGGGACAGGCTCTACTTCACGGTAAACCAAAGTGATCCGGAGGAGGCGGTAGAGAGGCGGAGGAAGTTCTCGAACGCCCTCCTTGCGCTCGACTTGAGGACTTTCCGCATCATCTGGGCAAGGGGGGACTGCGGGTATTCGAGGGGCAACAGCTACGGCTGGGTCGTCGGGGAGGAGAAGGACCCCTTCGTCGCATCGCTCCATTTCCACGGCTGCCCGGTCGAATGGGACGGGAAGGCAATCGTGGGCGCGACTCAGCTGGACGAGACGGCCGCGAAGAGCTACCTGCTGTGCTTCGACCGCGACGGGCGCGAGCTATGGCGGACATTCATATCGAGCATCAGGCTTCCGAAGGGGTCGAACGACGTTCTGCTCGAGGGTTCGCAGCCTTCCGCCGCATGCGGGCTCGTATTCCACGCGACCAACGCCGGGACGGTTGCCGCCGTCGACCCGGAGACCGGCGCAATCGCATGGGCGGTCAAGTACCAGGTTCCCTCGGTCGCCGGGGAGCCGACCGGGGAAGTCAGGAGGAAGCTGCTGTTCTGGTGCCCAACCCAGCCCATCTGCGCGGGAGGAGTCCTTCTTCTCGCTCCGCAGGAGACGTTCCGGCTTATCGCGGTCGATCCGCTGAGCGGAGAAGAGATGTGGATCAAGCCGGACGTGAAGGCCGTCCCGTCGGTCGCGGAGCTCATGGATTTCGACGAGCGGCAGCGGAAGGACAGTAAGTGGTCGGACGGCAACGTGCGGCACGCGGCGGCGGCCCTTTCGCGTGTGGTGGTGGCTTCGAGGACGGGGCTGTGCGCATACGACGCGTTCTCGGGCAAGCTCGAGTGGCAGGCCGAGCTTTCCGCGCCGCTTGCGGGAAGGATGGCCGTATCCGGGGAGACGGTCATGTGCCCGACGATATCGGGGATAGAAATCGTCTCGGCCTCGAATGGGAAATCCCTTTTTTCGCTGCCGTGGCCGGACGTTGCGGCGAACATCAGGGGGAAGCCTGCGGAGCTAGGGAGGAGCGGGATGAATCTCGTGGCATTCAGGGCCCACGTCTGCGACAATCTCGTGCCGTCCGAGAACGCGGACGGGACGCCGGCGACCGGGCCGGACGGCAAGCCCATCATGAGGACGTGCAACAGGAGCATTGATCCCGTGCTTGGGGGGAACGGGGGCGGCGCGTGTCCGGGATGCGGGCGGGCGGCCGGGGGCGGAATCAGGACGTACGTGCTGTGCGCCGGGATTCCCTCGGCATTCGTGCTGGCCGCGGTCGATTCCGGGGGCGGTGGGAAGAAGCGCGGCTGACGGCGCTTGGGGCGCCCGGATTTCATTTTCGGGAAAGACAAGGAGGCTTCATGGCTCAGCAGGAAGGCGCCAGAGACGGCGGCGGAGGCGACATCGAGGCGGTGAGGAGGCTCAACGCCGCATACAACACCATAAAGTCCGAGCTCAGGAAGATGATCGTCGGGCAGGAGAAGGTCATAGACCAGGTCCTGATTGCGATATTCGCGCGCGGGCACTGCCTTCTGATAGGGGTTCCCGGTCTCGCGAAGACGATGCTCATCAAGACGCTGGCCCGGACGCTGTCCTTGAGCTTCAGCAGGATACAGTTCACTCCCGACCTGATGCCTTCGGACATAACGGGCACGGAGGTCATCCAGGAGGAGAAGGGATCGGGGCAGCGCTCGTTCAAGTTCCTCAGGGGGCCCATATTCGCCAACATAATCCTCGCGGACGAAATCAACCGCACGCCTCCGAAGACGCAGGCGGCGCTGCTCGAGTCGATGCAGGAGTACCAGGTCACGGCGGGCGGAAAGCGCCACGACATCGAGCTGCCTTTCTTCGTTCTCGCCACGCAGAATCCAATCGAGCAGGAGGGCACGTATCCCCTCCCCGAGGCGCAGCAGGACCGGTTCATGTTCAACATCCTGGTGGAATACCCGACGGAGGACGAGGAGCTCGAGATCATGAAGCTCACGACGGCCAACTACGAGGCGGAGCTCAAGACCGTGCTGAGCGGAGATGAGATACGCAGCCTCCAGGAAATCGTTCGCAAGGTGCCGGTGTCCGACCACGTCATCCGCTACGCCATGCGGCTTGCCCGCGGCACGAGGGTCGGGACGCCCGGGGTGCCGTCCTTCATAAAGGACTGGGTGTCGTGGGGCGCCGGCCCCCGAGCGACCCAGTATCTCGTCCTGGGCGGGAAGGCGAGGGCCATACTGCACGGCCGTTTCTACGTGACGACCGAGGACATAAAGGCGGTAGCCAAGCCGGTGCTGAGGCACAGGATAATCACGAACTTCTCCGCCGAAGCCGAAGGCGTTACCAGGGACGCAATCGTGGAAAAGCTGATAGAGACCCTGCCGGCCGAGGGGGAGGGGGCGAAGGATGCCGGACTACCAGAAGTACTTGGATCCAAGAACGCTGAATAAAATCAGCAAGCTCGAGCTCAAGGCGAGGCTCATAGTTGAGGGTTTCGTCTCCGGGCTTCACAAGAGCCCGTACCACGGCTACAGCGTTGAATTCGCGGAGCACCGGGAGTACGTGCCCGGGGACGAAATCAAGCACATAGACTGGAAGGTTTACGGCAGGACGGACCGTTACTACATCAAGGAATTCGAGGAGGAGACGAACCTCATAAGCTACATACTCCTGGACGTAAGCGAATCCATGGAATACGGATCCGGCGGGGAGGTCACCAAGCTTGCGTACGGCTCGTACGTGGCCGCGTCCCTGGCGTACCTCATACTGAGGCAGCAGGACTCGGTGGGGCTCGGCCTCTTCAACAACGCCATCGAGTCGTTCGTGCCGCCGAGCTCGCACCCATCCAGGCTCAAGCACGTCATCCATGAAATCGAGTCGGCCAGACCCGCGAAGAAGACGGACATAGGCATCATACTCCACGACATGGCCGAGAGGATGGGGAAGCGCGGGCTGGTGGTGCTGATATCGGACCTGTTCGACGACGTGAGGAAGGTGCTCTTCGGCCTCCGGCACTTGAGGCACAAGAAGCACGAGGTCATTCTCTTCCACGTGCTGGACCCCTTCGAGGTTTCCTTCCCGTTCCAGCGGATGACGCTCTTCGAGGGCCTCGAGGAGTACCCGGAGCTGCTCGCGGACCCCAAGGCACTGAGGAAGGCGTACATCGAGGAGGTGGGTTCCTTCACGGCGGAGCTCAGGAAGGGCTGCATAAGGGACAACATAGACTACGTTCAGATAACCACCGACACACTGCTCGACGTGGCGCTGGCCGAGTATCTTGCGACGAGGATGTCGGGGCGGCGCAGGAAGGGGGCGGCGGGCTGAGAGCGGATGGCGCGGAGGCGCGCAAGGGCCCGCGCAGCGCATCGATTCCTCAGTCGCCCGATTGAGCATGGCCGACTTTTTCATAAATCCTGCTTTCCTGGCCGGCGCGGCGGCAGCCGCGCTTCCGGTCATAATCCATCTCCTGAGCCGCAGGCGCTACAACCGCGTCAGGTGGGCGGCGATGGAGTTTCTGCTTCGCGCGTACAAGAAGACGCACCGGCGGCTCCGCATGGAAAACCTCCTCGTGCTCCTGCTCAGGGTCGCGGCGGTGGCGCTCCTGGCCGCCGCCCTGGCGCGACCGGTGGCCAAGCAGGCGTCGGCGCTTGCCGAAATCGGCGAGAAGAACCGGATGGTCTTCCTCGTGGTGGACAACTCGTACTCGATGAACCTGCGCAAGGGCGGGGGCAGCCCGTTCGAGAACGCGAAGAGGATGGCCGGGGGGCTTTTGGGGACGCTCAAGCCGGGGTCCGACTCCGTGTCGCTGATTCTCGCCTCCTCGATGACAGAGGCCGTTTTCGCCGAGCCCACGCCCGACGTGGACCGGGTGCGCGAGGAGGCCGGGAACATGACGGCATCGAAAGGCGTGACCGACCTCAGGCCTGCGATCTCGATGATTCTCGAGATGATGGAGAATCCGCAGGTCTCCGCGGCTCCGAACAAATCGGTGTACATCCTCACGGACATGCAGAGGTCCGCATGGACGACGAGGGGGGCGGCCGGGGAGGGGGAGGGGACCATCGAGACGCTCCTGGGAAGGCTGGCTGCGGGGGTGGATTCGGTGAACGTGCTCGACGCGGGCGTGGAGCCGGTCGACAACTGCGCGGTCACGTCGTTCGAGGCGGACGACAGGATAATCGGCGTCGAGAAGCCCGCGTCCTTCACAGTCACGATCGAGAACTTCGGATCTGCGCGGGCGGAGGACCTGAACGTGGAGTTCATCGTCGACGGGTCGCCGCGGGGCAACAAGCCGGTCTCTGTGGACCCGAGGTCGACGGCTTCGGTGAATTTCAGCGCGATGTTCGCCCAGCCCGGGCCGCACGGGCTCACGGTGCAGCTCACGTCGGACAACCTCCCCGAGGACAACGCGAGGCACCTTGCCGTGTCCGTGAGGGAGCATCTCGACGTGCTGCTGGTGGACGGGGAGCCGTTCGAGGAGGGCGAAAAGGGGTTCTTCTCGTCAGAGACCGCCTACCTCAAGCTCGCGCTCATGCCGTCGGACGAAGGCGGAGAGCCGGCCAGGTCGGGCATAATCCGGCCCGAATCCAAGAGCTATTTCGAAGTGACGGCGGACACGAACTTCAGCCGCTATCAGGTCGTGGTCCTCGCCAACGAAGGCAGGCTCGTCACGTCGGATTTCGAGGTGGTGGAGGCGCTGGAGAGCTTCGTGAAGGGCGGCGGCGCCCTTCTGATATTCCTCGGCGACCGAATCAAGCCCGAGGACTACAACTCGAGGCTCTGGAGGGAAGGCGAGGGCATTCTGCCGCTCAAGCTCTCGCAGATTACGACCGGCCGCGAGACCCGCTATTCCATGAGGCCCATGAGCTTCGCCCACCCGGTGTTCGCGGTTTTCGGGGACGTGGAGATCCGGAAGCTCGTAACGGCGCCGTACACGGCCGCGTTCTTCGGCACCTCGGAGGAAGGGATGCAGGCGGGGACCTCGGTGGCGGCGCGCTTCGACGACGAATCCGAATCCGCGGCCATCGCGGAGAAGGCACTGGGGCACGGCCGCATCATGATGTTCACGAGCACGTGCGACCGCGAGTGGACCAAGCTCCCCGCGAATTTCGTATTCCTGCCTATCGTGCACGAGATGGTCTACTACCTCGCGTCCGAGGCGGCCGCGGGGAGGAACGTGGGCGTCGGAGGCACGATACAGAAGATCCTGACGCAGCACGAGTTCTCGGAGAACGTGTCCGTGGTCCTGCCGTCCGGAGGCAGGACGGCTCTCGATCCTCCGAGGAAACTCGGAAACAACCGCTTCGGCATCGCCTACGGCCCCGTGGACCAGACCGGGTTCTACGAGATTAGAATCGAGGGCGCGAAGACGGTCAGCGACCTCTTCGGCGTCAACGTCGACCCGCAGGAGAGCAACCTCGCCAGGATGACCGAGGAGGAGCTCCGGCTGGCTTTTCCGCCGCAGGCCCGGGGCAAGCTCGCGTTCCAAGGGGCGTCGTCGGGCCAGGCCAGGCAGGAGGTCTCGGGCGGGGCGGAGTTCTGGCGGCACCTCCTCGTGATTGTTATCATCTTCCTTGCGCTTGAGACCATTCTTGCCCAGAGGTTCGGCAATTACGCCCGGTAGGACAGATGGACTCGCTTGTTGACTTCATCCTCGGAACGAAGGGGGTGGCGGTCTCGCAGGACTCGACCTGGTCGCTCAGGTGGGCCTCGGCTCCGCCCCTCTGGGTCGTGCTTCTCGTCATCGTTCCGCTCGTAATCGGGTTCGTCTACGTCTTCTACAGGCGGGAATCCGGGACCGCCTCCGCTGTTTCGCGCGCGGCCATGGCGTCCCTCCGTTTCATCGCGGTCATGCTCATCCTCTCCATGCTCTTCAATCCGGTTGTCGCGGTCGAGAAGCACCTGAGCAGGAAATCGTTCGTGCTGCTCCTCGTGGACGATTCCCTGAGCATGGAGTTCAAGGACCGCTACTTCAGGGAGGAGGACAAGTCGAGGCTTGCGCTGGCGGCAGGCCTTGTGGAGGCCGACAGGCTGCTCACGCCGGAGGAGAGCGAAAGGCTCCAGAACATGAGCAGGATGGACCTGCTCAAGGGCGTCCTGTCCGCCCGCAGGGCCGACTTCCTCGACGCGCTGCAGAAGTCGCACAGGCTCAAGACCTGCTCGTTCTCCTCGAGCCTGAGGCAGGACGTGCGGCACGAGGACCTCAAGCCGACGGGCAGGGTGACGAAGATAGGGGACAGCGTCATCGAGGCCGTGAACGAGCTCAAGGGGCAGATTGTCGCGGCGGTGGTGCTGGTCTCGGACGGCTGCGAGAACGCGGGGACGACGACCGCCGCCGAGGCTGCGAGGAAGGTGGCGGCGCTGGACATACCGATTCCCATATTCACGGTGGGCGTCGGATCGCCGGACGAGCCCAGGGACATCGAGGTACGCAATCCCCAGGCGGCCGAGACCATCCTCGTCGGGGACGAATGGGAGGTCGGGGTGACCATAAGGCAGCACGGGTACGAGCACCAGCCTGCGGCACTGAGGCTCAAGCTGGGGGACCAGGAGGTGGAGGCGAAGGGGATCTACTTCGGGGAGAGCGGGGCCGAGCAGCAGGAGAAGATCATCCACAAGCCCGACAAGCCGGGGAAATACACGTTCACGGTCGAGGTCCCGGTGCAGAAGGACGAGACAATCATAGAGAACAACGAGGTTTCGGTCGTGCTCAACGTAGTGGACGACAAGATACGGGTTCTCTACGTCGACACGTACCCGAGGTGGGAATACAGGCGCCTCAAGAACGCGCTGATACGCGACAGGACCATGTTCGTGAACTGTCTCCTGATAGAGGCCGACCACAACTTCCCGCAGGAGAAGAGCCCCGTGGCCGACGTCGAGGAGATGTCGGTCTTCCCCGAGACGAGGCAGGAGCTGTTCAAATTCGACGTAATCATCTTCGGGGACATCAATCCCGAGATGAGCCAGCGGATCTTCCGCCAGCCCGAGAACCAGCTCAAATGGATAGAGGAGTTCGTGCGGCTCCACGGCGGTGGATTCGTCATGATTTGCGGCGAGAATTCGGCCCCGCGGGTGTTCGCCGGCACTCCGGTCGAGAGCCTTCTGCCGGTGATGCTCCCCACGGGGGACGAGGCTCTGGCGTCCCGCGGGCCGGTGGAGGAGGCGAAGATGCCGGCGCTCACGCCGGAGGGGTGGACGCACCCCGTCATGCGCCTCCACTCGGACCCGGATTTGAACAGGAAGCTCTGGGTGGATCCAGAGTTCGGGCTGCCGGGCTTCTACTGGCACTATCCGAGGCTCAAGGAGAAGCCCGGGGCGACCGTGCTAGCGAGGCACCGCGACGAGCCGCCGGGTTCAGCCTTCGACGAGCGCGACGTGATATTCGCGTTCCAGTACTACGGCGCCGGCAAGACCTTCATTTCGGCCGCGGACTCGACCTGGATGTGGTGCTACAAGTACGGCGACCTCAGGTTCTACAGGTTCTGGAGGCAGGTCATCAAGTTCGTCGGGCAGCAGCACCTCCTTGGCGAGAAGAAGCGCTTCTCGCTTTCCGTCGAGAACTCCGAGTACGTCGTGGGCGACTCGGCGCGGCTCACGGCCAAGGTCCTTGACGAGAACTACAGGCCGGCCAGGTTCAAGGCCGAGCAGCCGGTGGTCCTGAACCTCCCGAACGGCGAGAAGAAGACGCTCGCGCTCGCGCCCAAGGCGGGCGCCGAAGGGACCTTCGAGGACGTGGTGTCGCTCGACCAGCTGGGGCTGCACCACGCCTACATCGAGGAGACGATTCCCGGGGAGGGGCTCAAGCGGGTGGCCGAGACGACTTTCACGGTCAAGGTCCCTCTCCGTGAGTTCGAGAACCCGGTCATGAACAAGGCCGACCTCGACACCGCCTCGAAGCTGTCGGGCGGCTCGTTCCATTTCCTCCACGACATCGGGAAGATTCCGCCGCTCATCGAGAAGAGGGAGCAGACGATGTCTGGCGTGGAGAGCGTGCACAAGCTGTGGGACACGTGGGTGGTCTTCGGGGCGGTCGTGGCGGTGCTGTGCGCGGAATGGATATACCGGAAGCGCAGGAGGCTCCTGTAGCCGCCGGGGCGGGTCAATCATGCTTCGGATGAAACTCAGGACGGCGTCATCCCATGCCGCGGCAGCGGCGCTGCTGTTGCTCGCGGCCCTCTCCGCAGGGGCGGAGGAGGCTTCCGACAACCCGTGGCGCGACATCATGCTCAAGGGCAGGGACGAGGCCGCGGACCTAATCGCAAAGGCTGACGCCTGGCTCGCGGCGTGCGACTTCCAGCGGGCCGTGCCGGCGTGCCAGAGGGTGCTTCTCGAATTCCCCGACTCGCTCGTGCCCGCCGGGCAGGACCGGATGACGTCGGCCGCCGAGCACGTGCTGTCGAGGATAGCGTCTTTCCCGCCGGAGGCGAGGAGAATATACGAGGTCCTGTATTCCGGGGCTGCCGCGGCCAAGGCGGCGGATTTGGAGGATGAGAGGGACCCGCGGGGCCTCGCCGGCCTCGCAAGGACCTACCCAGCGACGGCCGCGGGCCTCCTGGCCGCCGAAGGAGCGGCGAGAATCCATTTCCGCAGGGGGGAGCACGAGAAGGCCCTCCGCATGCTCAATCACCTGTTCAGGTTCGCCGGGCCCGACGAGGCCAGATGGGCCAGGGACGCGGCGATGATGGCGGTCTGCCACGCGAGGACGGGACAGGCGCCGCCCCAGGGCGGCGTGGTCGCGAGGCTTTCCGCGGCTCCCGGCGCGGCCAAGCTCCGGTTCCAGGGGAGGGAAGCCGACCTCTGCGAGACGCTCCGCAAGGCGCTGACGAGGGTTGCCGCGACCGGCGTGCCGCCGGCTGAGGGCGGCTGGCCGTTCTTCGGCGGCGATGCCTCGGCGTGCCGCGCCGCGGACGGGGACATCCAGAACCTCACCAGACAGTCGTCAAGGGACCTCCCCGAGGTGCCGATGACCAGGGGCGACGGCAACCAGACCGATTCCCTGTTCTCCAATATCTTCTTCCTGAGGGACGTTTTCAGGCCTTTCCAGCCCGTCTCCCGCAACGGCGTCGTCTACGTGCACAACGGCATCGAGTTCCTGGCCCTGAACATGCTGAAGGACTGGGAAGTGGCGTGGCGGTACAGGTCGCCCCATCCTCCGGCGGATTTCGACGACGAGAAATTCGAGCCCAACGCCACGTACACCGGCACGGTGCACGGCGGGGTTTTCTACGCGCCCATGGCCATCCCGTTCGACTCGTCCGAAATCAAATCGAAGATCTGGCAGAACTTCATCACGGTCATCCAGGACATACCGCACCGGAGGCTCATGGCCCTGGACGCCGCGACCGGCGAGCTCCTCTGGAGCGCGGGCGGCAGGCAGCACGCGGTCGCGCTCGCGGACAGGCTCAGTTTCTTCGCCGCGCCATGCGCATCTGGCGGGGACGTCTTCGCGCCCGCGAGGATCGCGACGGGTTCGGTTACGCACTTCATCGTGAAGTTCGACGGCCGCACGGGCGCGGTGCAGTGGATTTCGCACGTCTGCTCGGGCCAGAACGAGCTCAACATGTTCGGGAGGCAGGTGCGCGAGTCCTTCGGGTCCTCGGTGAGCCTCAGGAACGGCCTCCTCTACTACTGCACCAACCTCGGCGTCGTCGCGTGCCTGGACGCCGACACGGGAACGCGCAAATGGCTTTTCCGTTACAAGAGCGTCGAGTCCGAGCTCGCGCCCGACCTCATGACGCACAAGACGCCGCCCCAGTGGTACAACAATCCGGTCATCGCCTCCGAATCCGCCGTGGTCGTCACGCCCACCGACTCGCCCCTCATTTACGGGCTCGACCCCGCCACCGGCGAGCCCTTGTGGAAGAAGGAGAACAGCCGCCGGACGCCGAGAAGGGGGGGGTACTTCGACGGATCGGACGCAATGGCGACCGGCCATTTCTACGTCCTCGGCGCCACGCAGGGGAAGGTCTTCCTGTCGGGGTCCAAGGTCGAGGCTCTCAACCTGAGGACGGGCGCCTCGGTATGGACCGCGGAATTCGACCAGCGCGCCTCGTTCGAATACAGCCGCGGCAGGGGGACGGTCTCGAAGGGCGTCGCATACGTCCCGACCGGCATGGCCCTGTACCTGTTCGACGCCGAGAAGGGCACGAAAATCGCCAAGAAAGCCTGGAGCCGGCCGGACGCGTCCGAGGCCGGCAACCTCGTGATAACGGACGGCGTCCTGGTCTCGGCGGGGCCGAGGGGCATAACCTCGTTCTTCGACATAGAGAGCATATACAGGGACATTCTCGCCCGGATCGCGCGTGATCCCGGGAATCCTGAGCTCCATCTGCGCGCGGCGAACGCCTGCATCGGGTCCAAGACGCCCAGGTATGCGGACGCCGCGAGGCATTTCCTCGAGGCCAGGAGGCTGGCCGGCCCCAAGTCGGCATTGGAAGCCGAGGCCGGCAGGGGGCTGTTCGCCTGCTACATGAGGGAAGCCGGGGACAAGTGGAAGCTGTTCCAGTTCTCTTCCGCCCAGGAATCCTACGAGAAGGCGCTCGTCGAGGCGCCCGGCGGAGAGGACGTCGTCGCGGTGAGGCTCAAGCTGGCCGAGATTCACGAGAAGAAGTCGAACGCGAAGGCCGCGGAGACCGAGTACGAGACGCTCATCAGGGACCATGGCGGCCTCATGTACGATTTCCTTGGCACGGAGAGCCAGAGGAGCGGCGAGGAGATCCCGGTGGGGCTCTGGTCGCGATTCCGGCTCGCGGAGCTGCACGAGAGGCTCCAGAGGTTCCGGCAGGCGGTGGCGATCTACCAGGACGTGATTGCCTCCTACAGGGGCGTCAAGTACCGCAGGACCCTCACGGACCAGGCCAGGGACGCGGACTCCGCGGCAGCCGCGAGGATTGGCGAGATTGTCTCGAAGGCCGGGCCGACGGTGTTCGAGGAGTTCAACAGGCGCGCGGCGGACCTTTACGCGAAGGGCGTTGCCGAGAACGACTCCTCCCTTTTCAGGAAGGTCATCGACCTCTACCCGAACTCCGACATCCATCCGAAATGCGTGACCGCGCTCGCAAAGGCCCTTCTCAAGGCCGGGAAGGCAGGCGAGGCAATCGGGCTCCTGAAATCCTTCAGGGAGAAATTCCCCTCCTCGCCCCACACGCCCCATGCCCTCCACGTCCTCGCGCTCGCCTACGAGTCCGAGAACCTCCTGTCGATATCGAAGAGGATTCTGAAGCAGCTCTCGTCCGAATGGCCGCAGGTCCGCATAAGCACGGATGACGGGCCCGCGTTCGCGGGTGTCTGGGCCGAGGAGCGGCTCAAGGGCGACCTCTACAGGGGCATATCGGCCCTGGAGGCTCCGCCCGACCTCGGCTGGCCCCTGAACCAGATATGGACGCGTCCCCTTCCCCCGAGGGGCAACCCGGTCATCGTGCGGCCTTCGGGGCTCAGGCCCTCCTCGGCGAAGGACAGCGTGTTCATGCTGTACGCCAAATCCCTCGAGTGCTTCTCCGCGACGGACTCGAAGAAGAGGTGGGAGGTGCAGATTGACGCGGACGCCGGCGGCGTGCTCAATTCCCTCCTGGTCGGATCCAGGACGGCGGTGCTCGTCACGGACAGGGGCGCCATCGGAATCGACCTTACGTCCGGGAGGAAGCTCTGGAAGAAGACGCTTCCTGCGATTGCGCGGGTCAAGGGCGCGTCGATAGGGGGCGACGTGGTGGCGATTAACGTGGCGGAGAACCACCAGAGCTCCGGGCTCCTGGTGCTCGACGCGATATCCGGGACCGAGATATTCGCGCGGTCTGGCTTGAGGGGCCAGTTCTCCGGTTCGGTCCCGCTGCTTGGCCCGTCGGGGATTGTGACATTCACGCGCAACATCGACTCGGCGGTCTACGCCTTCAACACGGACAGCGAGACCCCCGTGTTCGAGGTCAGGGCGGAAGCGGGGTTCCAGAGCCTTCCGGTCATGCTCGCGAACTCAGACCTCGCATGGGTGTCGAACGACTCGCTGGTCGTGGTCGGCGGGAAGGACGGGAAGGTCGCGTGGCGGTACGGGATAGCGAAGGCGCAGCAGGACACGATGAGGACCGACGGGGAGCGAATCGCCGAGATTGCGTGCCCGGACGACCGCGTTCCGTTCGCTGTCACCGGCACGCTCCTGCTCATCGATCCCGCCGGCAAGGCGCTCAAGTGGAAGACGCAGCTCGACCGTAACCTCGGGTATGCAATCGACTCGTTCTCCCAGGACCACGTATACCTGGTCGAGAAGAACTTCAGCGGATCGGACGCCTCGACCGGGCTCACCGCCTTCTCTCTAATCGACGGTTCGCTCGCCTGGAAGATTCGGCTGCTCGCCTCGGATTCCGCCAAGGTGACCACGGTAATCGGCCGCGAGCTCGGCCTGGTCCAGGCCTTCGTCAGGGACGGGAGCGGCAGGTACAAGGGGCAGTATTCGGTTTTCGACATCAAGTCGGGCCTTCTGCGGAGGCAGATACAGATAGACAGCCAGCTCAAGCACACTCCCACGTTCGACGTCGCGGACGGCAAGCTCGTATTCGTCGCGGACGGGCTCCTGGAGGCGTGGGGAAGGTAGGACGCGGCAGCCGCACGGGGAAATGAAGATGGGCCCTGATGCCGCATAAAACGCGCCTCGGGGACCATTATCCTTTTAACCACCGAAGACGCCGAAGACACCGACAATCATGCCGGTTGGATTGGGCTCTCTTCCCGGGGCACTTCTTCCGAATAAACGACGCTTTTGAACTCGAGCACCAGGGAGCCGAAGTCCTCGTACTTCAGGTCTATCTTCATCCCTCAGCCTTCGGTGTCTTCGGCGTCTTCGGTGGTGAATCCTATGCTTGCATCAAAGTTTGGTGCCGGCTGGTCCGGGTCATGCCTATACCCTCTCCCCGCCGCGGGAGAGGGCAAGGGTGAGGGAGCTTTGCCTTGACGCGCCCGGATTCCCGGATTCCTCCTCCCGGGACTATCCATTCGCCACGATCGCGACTTCCAGCACCACGGCGAGGCAGGTCGCGGCGATCACGGGGAACACGATGATTAAGCCGTAGAACGAGAGATCGAAGGCGGTTGGGGTCTTCAAGTCCTCGCCGGTCATCCATTTCCTGATGATGGTAATCCACATGAGTCCCGCCAGCGCGCCGATAATCGTCAGGTAGCATCCCGGATGCAGCCCGACGAGCAGCGAGCAAATCACCACCCTGTATTCCCGTTCGGTGAGCATCCCGCGGAGGGAGGGGACCATGTCGGCCCAGAAGACCGTGCTAGGTATGTCGTTCATGACGTTGACCGCGAAGGCCGATATGAAACCGAAGAGCATCGAGAGCTTTACCAAGCTGCCCTGGCCCAGGCCCGCCAGGAACCGTGCCGCGTCCTCGGTCAGCCCGCAGCGCGAAATCGCCCTGACCATGGCGAAGAAGCAGAGGACGAAGGGGGCGATGGCCCAAGGCGTCCTCCGGGAGACCGTCCGCATGAACGGCAGAAAGCCCTCCGATCCGCTGCACAGCAGGATGACGTCGTAGAGCAGCATTACGAGCGCCGTCGCGAGGCAGATGTGCCAGAGCTCGATTCCGATGTAGGAATTGACGGTAAGGAAGACGATGCACAGCGCGAAGATGGCGGTCTTCACCCACATCGACGCAGACGACCTCGCCTCCAGCGCCTTGCTGGGAATCTCGTAGGTCGCCTGCATCCTGTTCCCGCGCAGGGGCAGCCAGTGGAAGACCGCGACAATCATGAGAAGCGTGACCGCGCAGGCGACCAGGGCAGGGAAGAACATCCAGAGGAAATAGTCCACGAAGGTCATTCCCGTGGCGTCGCCCAGCACGATGTTCGCGGGGCTGCCGATGTAGAGCCCCATGGAAAGCGTGTTCGCGGCGATGAACTGGGAGATCAGCAGCGGCACGAGATTCCGGATTTTCGCGTGCTTGCCTATGTAGAGGATAATCGGCGTCATGGAGATTATGACGATGTCGTTCGAGGTGAAGAACGTGTACGCGCTGCATAGGAGGTAGAGGAAGACCATGAGCCACAGGCCGTTACCGTTCGCGTACCTGACGATTCTGAACGAGCAGAACTCGAAGAAGCCGCTCAAGTCGAGCGAGATTGAGAGATACGCGAAGGAGATAATCAGGAAAACGATGTCGTATTTGTCAGCGACCGTCTCCCAGAGGTTCGCGGGCGAAATGACCTGCGCAATCCCCGCGCCCAGGGCGTTCGCCGGGAGGTGGGCAATCATGAGGAACCCGACTGCCAGTATCGGGAAATAGACGACCTTGCCCATGAACCACGGCGGTTCGGAATCCTTCCAGATCATCCGCGACCCGGGCAGGAACCTCGGGCCGAGCACGAGGCCCAGGATGGAGCCTGCATAGGCGAACCCAATCAGGCACAGAGCAGTGCGGTTTTCCATGGCCGAAATCCAAGCTTCCAGGACCATGCGGAAAAGCGAGACTATACCCGCGCGCGCCGGGGCGGGCAACGTCCCTGGCGGGCTCCCGAGGGTTGAAGAGTCGTGCGCGGATTCGGCGGCGCCGGCAACCGTCGAGGGAGTCGAACGTCATCGAATGTCCAAAGTCCATCAAGGTCTGTGGGTAGAGGGTATAGGGTATAGGGTCGTGGGTGGGGAACTGTGAACCGTAAGCAGTAAACTGTAAGCAGTAAACCGTGGGCAGTGAGCGGACTGGAAGACGGCCGGGGACCGAAGACCGAAGGGAGGAAAGAGTGCGTGAATCGTTGCGGCTGTCAACCGTCAACCGTGAACCGTAAACCGGGAATCTTAACCACCGAAGACACCGAGGACACCGAAGGGAGGGGGAATCGTCTCCGATTGCAGACTTCACGTTCAGCCTGCGTCTTCACATTCCCGGCCTCATTTGAGTTGGTATCATTGGAAATTGGGATTTGGTTGTTGGGGTTTAACGCAGCGTTTGGTTGCGGCTCTCCCCGAATCGCGGGGGAAAGGGCGGCTGTTCTTGGATTAGGGGATTTTGTTATTATCATTCACCCGCAGAATATCCCTCTCCCTTGGAGAGAGAAAAGGTGAGGGGGCGGGTATTCCCAACGAAGCGCGAGAACCCCTGCTTCGTGTGGAATCAATCATCCCCGCATTCGGGAGGTCCACTGGCAAATCTTTGAGGCGCATTCGCATGAAGACCGGATTCACCATTGCGGCACTGGCCATTGCCGCGGTTTCCGCCGCAGGCCTGGACGCCGCGGACCAGGGGCAAAAGCGGTTCTTCCGCGAGCCGGCAATCAACCGCGACGGGACGCTGATTGCGTTCTGCCTGGACGGGGACGTGTGGATTGCGGCATCCGACGGATCCAATCCGCGAAGGCTGACCGACAACACGGCATACGAATGCGCGCCCGCCTTCTCTCCGGCCGCCGACCTCGTGGCCTTCTCCTCGGACCGCGAGGGCGGCATGGACGTCTGGATTATGCCCGCGTCCGGGGGCGAACCCATGAGGCTCACGTGGCACTCGGCCCCGGACAGGGTTCTCGGATTCACCGCCTCCGGCGACTCGGTGATATTCTCGTCCCGCAGGGACACTCTCCAGGCCCGGGCGTATTCGGTTCCGGTAGCCGGGGGAGAGCCGGCGATGGTCCTGGACGCGGCGGTCTACGAGCTCGCGTTCTCGAGGGACGGCTCGAAGACGGCCTTCTCAGCGGGGGCGAACTCCTGGTGGCGGAGGAAGTACAGGGGGTCCGGGGCGTTCGACATCTGGATTAAGGAAACCGGGAAGCCGAGGGCGGCGAAGGCGACGTCGTGGGCGGGGAACGACTCGGCGCCCATGTGGGCCCCCGACGGGACTCTCTACTACGTCTCCGACAAGTCGGGCGTGTCCAACATCTGGAAGATGAATCCCGCGAAGCCGCTCGACGCCGTGCAAATCACGAAGCACGCCAGGCTCCCGGTCCTGTGGCCGTCGATTTCCGCGAACGGCGGATTCATCGTCTACGCCTGCATGGAGGGGGGGATCCGGATGCTCGACCTCAAGACCGGGGCCTCCGGGGAAATCCGGCTGAGCATCGCATCCGACCGGAAGCAAAGCGGCGTTCTGCGGGCCAAGTTCGGATCGGAAGCGTCGGAAACCGCCGTTTCCCCGGACGGGAACGAAATCGCGTTCGCCGTGAGGGGGGACATCTTCGTGGTGCACCGCAAGGGCGGCAAGGCGGTGCGGGTCACGGATACGCCTTCGCGCGAGAAGCAGCCGGCATGGTCGCATGACGGTAAATCGATCGTGTTCTCGTCGGACCGGGACGGGGAATTCGACCTGTACAGGGCTTCGTCGGCCGACGAAAAGGAACCGCGCATGTCGAAGACGCGCTTCATAAGGATTGACCCGCTGGCCGCGACGCCCGCGAGGGACGAGAAGCCGGTCCCTTCGCCGGACGGCAAGCGCGCGGTGTTCCTGTCCGGCCTCGGAGACCTCTATTCCATCCCTTCCGGAGGCGGACCGCCGTCGCTCCTTGCGAAAGGGCCCATGATAGCTGATCCCTGCTGGTCTCCGGACGGGAGATGGGTGGCCTTCTCCAGGTCTCTCAAGAACTGGGACAGCGAGATCTTCATCGTCCCGGCGGAGGGCGGCGAGCCGGTGAACGTGACCAGGGACCCGGACGAGGACGTGCAGCCTGTTTTCTGCCCTACGGGCGGGTACCTGTACTTCTCCTCGAACCGCGGCGGGGAAGAGGTGTTCAACATCTACCGGATACCGCTGACCCTCGCCGTGGCTCAGAAATACAAGGAGGACGTGGAGGACGAGGAGGAGAAGAAGAAAGAGAAGGAGAAGGAGGAGAAGAAGGACGGCGACGGGAAGAAGGAAGAGGATAAGCAGCCGCCCGACGTCAGAATCGACTTCAAGGAAATCGAGGACCGCGCCGCCGCGGTGACGTCCACGAAGGGAAGCGACTCCCTCCCCGCGCTCACCAGGGACGGCAAGACGCTCTTCTTCAAGTCCGACAGCCTCGGGTGGTTCGAGATTTGGAAGGCGGCCACGGACGGGTCCTCCCTCGAGAGGCTGACGAAGTCGCGGGACAACGCCGAGGAGCTGGTCTGGTCGGCGAAGGCTGATCTTCTGTTCTACCGCACCGGGGGCAGCATATGGACGCTCAATGCGGACGGGTCGGAAAGGAAGCAGGTCGGTTATACGGCCGAGATGAACATCGACCTCGCGGAGGAGAGGATGGAGGCGTTCGACGAGGCGTGGGGGAGCCTGAGGGACTTCTTCTACGACCCGTCGATGCACGGCGTCGACTGGCAGGCCGTCAGGGACGAATACAGGCCGCTGGCGGCCGGGTGCTTCTGCAACGAGGACTTCAACGACCTGATCCGCATGATGCTTGGCGAGCTTGGCGCGTCGCACCTGGGCATTTCCGGGCCCGGGCCGGGTTCTGCGCCGGAGAAGACCGGGTTCACCGGGCTCTACCTCAGGCCGGGACCGCAGGGGAAGCGCTATGCGGTGGCGAAGGTTCTCAAGGACGCGCCCGCAGACAGGGAGGAATCGAAAATCCTGCCCGGCGAGTTCCTGATTTCGGTCGACAGGAAGGAGGTGAAGGCCGGAGAAAACGTGTCGAGGATCCTGAACGGCAAGGCGGGCGGCAAGCTCGATTTGCAGGTCGCGGCCGACGAGGACGGCAATTCGGCCAGGACAGTGACGCTCAGGCCCCTGGACCCGGACGCGGCGTACCAGCTCCTCTACGACGCCTGGGTGGACGGGAAAAGGCAGGCAGTGGAGCGCCTGAGCGGGGGGAAGCTGGGCTATATCCACATCCAGGCCATGGGCATGGGCAGTTTCAGGAAGTTCCGGCGCGACTACCTCTCCAAGGTGCGGGACAGGGAGGGGCTGGTGCTCGACGTGAGGAACAATCCCGGCGGCTACATCCACAACCAGCTCTGGGAGATGCTGACCAAGCGCAAGCCCGTGGGCTATTTCAGGATTCGCGGGTCGGAGGACGAGACCCAGCCCGACTTCACGTGGCAGAAGCCGGTCGTGCTTCTGATTAACGAGAGGTCGGGGTCGGACGCGGAAATTTTCCCGTGGGGATTCAGGAAGCTTGGAATCGGGAAGGTAATCGGCGTGCCTACCTGGGGCGGAGTCATAGGCACCGGCGGCACGACCCTGATTAACGGGGCATGGCTCAGGCTGCCTTTCGTGGGCTGGTACACGGACGACGGGACGAACCTCGAGAACCTGGGCGTGGAGCCGGACATAAGGGTCGAGAACCATCCTGAGGACGAGGGGCAGGGATCGGACCCGCAGATTGAGCGTGCCGTGAAGGAGCTCCTCGATCAGAAGGCGTCGGGGAAATAGGCGCACAGGTTAATCTCCGTCGTGTGCCGTACGTATACCCGGCAGGAATGATCGGCCGCGGGCTTGCTCCCGCGGCTCTGTTCAGCTCCAAACGTAACCCAGTACGCTCGTTCTTTTTCCTGCCTCGGAAATCTCCAGGCATGCGACCTCCACGTCGCGCTTCGCGCTACTCGCGATGACCTGTCAAACGCCAATACGCGTTATCGTCGTTTCAGGGTGCCGCTTACCTTGCTTCGCCTCAAGGTAGGGGTTTCGACCATTCCCGATGGGAACGCATGAATAGTCACCCTCTCCCCGCCGCGGGAGAGGGAAGGGTGAGGGGGATTTGCGCAGCATTCGATAGCATCCCGCGGCGCGTGGTCATTCCGTCTTCTCGAAGACCGGCCGTATGGCAACGGGCTTTTCGACTCCCAGGGCGAGGTCGAACCTCAGGTCCGAGCTGCTGGGAGCAGCCTGGTGGACCTCGACGGCCATGACGTTCCTTCCCTTCTTCAGGGACTTCGCCGGAATCATGCGGCGGGAGAATGCCTTTTCCGCTTCCCCGCCGACCGTGACCGCCGCGGGAGTGTCCCGGCCGAAGGCGCCGTCCGGCATATTGATCCTCACTGCCTCCGTTCCGTTGATCCAGACGACAGCCCCGTCGTCGACCGCGATGTCGATTGCCAGGTCGCCCGGCGGAACCTCGTCAAGATCGAAGGCCCTCCGGAAGAAATAGGCCATGATTTTGGCTCCCTCGTCCTTGCCGAAGGACAGCGCCGTAGCCTCGTCCCCTTCCCCGTATCCCAGCGGGGCCCTGCCTGAGGGCCAGATGCCAGGTTTGAATCCGGGCGAATTCCATCCGCGGCCCGGATCGCCTCCGCCCGCGAAGTATTCCCATTCCGACCCCCGGGCGATGATGGCGCTCCCCGAGGATTCGGGCCCCAGGAACAGGGGATTCCCGTCGCCGAACGACGATGGCGACCACCCGGCGAACCTGTAGCCCTGCTTGCAGAACGCCTCGACCCGGACCTTGACGCCCGAGAAGTACGTCCCGGTCCATGGCAGGCCGGCCGGATTCAACCTGAGCGTGTTCACTCCGATTGAGCCGCCCTCCAATTCGGGAGCCAGAATCTTCAGAGTCCAGAGGCTCCCGGCCTCGGGGAAATTGGCTATGAGGTGGTTCCTGAAATTGCCCGGCCTTTCCTGGGCGAACCTGCAGAGGACGTCGACGTTCGCCATCCACTGATCAACCGACCCTCCCCAGCGCTTTGCTTCGAAGGGAATGCCGGGGGCGATCTGGAGCGCGAGCGCGCGGATTCTCCCGGTCACGTTCGCCTCCGACAGGGAGGTGTTCAGGAGGTCTGCGCAGCGGGTGAGGAACCACCTTCTGAATTCGGGGCTGCCGCAAATCCGCCTGAACATCATGGCATGGCCGCCCCGGAAGCCGTCGGGCGTGTTGAGGTAATCGGCAAGGATGTCGCGGGACGCCGAGCAGCTGTCGTTCAGGTCGAAGGTCCATTCGCTGTCCCAGATGACGAACCGCCATCTGCTTCCCGGGAAGCGGTCGCGGAACATGTACCTGTTGTTCTGGGGCCAGTCCCAGTCGCATCCGTAGAGGCGGACGGCATGCTCGTTGATGAAGTCGGCCGCGTCAATCATTTCCACGGCCCTCGAGAGGTTTTCGGTCTTCGAGAAATCCGCATCGCGAAAGAACGCCTGGACCGCATCCCATGCTGATTTGTCGCCGTCCTTCACGGCGCGGTGTTCGTCGCCGTGAAGGTAGATTGACACCTTGAGCAGGTCGGGATCAGAGACCCCGTACTTGTCGCGGAGGAAGTCCGCGTTGCAGTGTTCGCGGAGGTCGTAGAGCCCGATGAAGTCGCCGTTCAGCGCCACGAGCGAGAATCGCACGTCGGTGGCGCATCCGCCGGAATCCTTCATGAGCTCGTTGTTGATCGCGTCCCGGAGAAGCGTCCAGCCTCCTTCGGCCGTAACCTGGTCGTTTCCCGAGGCGCGGACCCTGATGCACTCGAACCTGCGCAGTCCATTCATGCCGAAGAGCGGATACTTGAGGCATTGCCTGCCGTATTTTTCCCGGAAGTACAGCCTGAAGGATTTCTTGCCGAAGTTCCTGCTGACCCCTCCTGCGAGCCTCAAACCCGCGTCGATTTGGAAACCGAGGCTGCCGTCCGGCTCGTAGAAGGCCGCATGCACGGGTCTTTCCCATTCGAGGCCCCTGTCCCCCGGATGCTTGAAGAGGCCGGTGCGGGGATTGTGCAGATTCGCGGGATCGGTATGGAGGCAGAGCAGGGGGAGGGCGGGTTGCTTGCCGGGCAGGAGGGTGATGGAAGATATGCGGCCCGGAGCCATGCCCGGGGCGAAGACCCTGGCCCTGACGCAGCAAGCCTTGGCCACGCTTATGGGCCCGCCGTAGACGTGCGAATGCGGGCCGGGTTCCGAGGCGTCGAGTGTGTACCTTATCTGGACGCCGTCCATGCGCGGTCGCAGGGCGAGGAGCATCGGCGGCGTGAAGAATCCGCCGGGATGCGAAAACTCGACCGAAGGCGCGGCGGCCTTTCTCTCCGGCTTTTCGCCCGCATGCGCCGCGCTGCATGGCAGGAGCATGGCGGCGAGAAACAGCGCAAAGCCCGCCAACGCCCGGATGCTTTCCGCAAAGGCGGCTTTGAAGCAGCACGAAAGGGGCTCTGCGCAATCGCGGCGATCGCTTGAAATCATCACATTATTGTAGTCCGAACCCGGACGAGCCGGAACCAAAAAGGGACAAATCCGGCTCTTCCGGGTCATATGACGCGCTCCGCCTCGAAGGAACGCGCTTCGCGTGTCCTTCAGGGCTCCGCGCACAGGAAATCGGACCTTTAAAAAGAGCAATTGGATATCGAATTCACCGAACCATCCGGTCCATTATTGCGCTTCTTGCCGGGAGCTACACGGGAGACTGATTTCGCTTGAAGGATTTCCGATGTCCCTTCGAATCGCAGCGATCTTCCTGTTCATCTCCATGTTTCCCGTCGAGGGCCGATGCGCCGAGTCCGCCCGCGCGCAGGAAGGGAAGGAATCCGGCGCAGGCGACCGGTCGGCTGCGCCCGGCACTGAGAAGGAACCGGCGGACCCATGGGCTCTGCTTCCGGATATGGTCGTCACGCCGAACCGCAGGGAATCCAGGCTTTTCGAACAGCCCTTCTCGGTCCAGGTATACGGGTCGAAGGACATCGGCTCGCGCGGGATGTACCGGACGACCCCCGACGTCTTCTCGGACGACCCCGCGGTGGTGGTCCAGAAGACCTCCTACGGCCAGGGTTCGCCGTTCCTGAGGGGGCTTACGGGCTTCCGGACGCTTTTCATGATAGACGGCATCAGGCTCAACAATTCGACGTTCCGGGAGGGGCCGAACCAGTACTGGAACACGGTCGACCCGTTCCTCATCGACAGGATGGAGGTGGTCAAGGGCATCGCGTCGGTTCTCTACGGCAGCGATGCAATCGGCGGGGCGGTGAACGCCCTTTCCAGGAGGAACACGGAATTCGGCGAAGGCTGGGGAATGGGCGGCGCGGCGCATCTCAGGGGCACGACGCCCGACATGTCCGCCATTGTGCGGATCGAAGCAAACGCCAATGCCGGAAGGGCGGCCGGCATCCACGCGGGCGCGACCTACAAGGATTTCAACGATTTCACCGCCGGGCCACACGTAGGATTGAACGAGCATTCCGGTTACGGCGAATGGGACTGCGACCTCAGATGCGACTTCTACCCGGACCCGAGCGTGAAAATCACCGCCGCGTTCCAGCGCACCGACCAGCGGAACATCCGGCGCACGCACAGCACCATATACGGCATCCCCTGGCACCTCACGTCGGTCGGGACGGATCTCGACAGGTCCTCCGACCAGTGGAGGGACCTGGGTTACGTCCAGGTCCATGCGAAGGACATGAGCGGCCTGCTGAAGAACGCGAGCCTGAGCGTGTCATGCCACCACCAGCGCGAACGCGAGTTCAGGATGAAGTCGAACGGTACTTCAGATGTCCAGGTCTGCGACGTGGTGACCCCCGGGCTCTGGGGGACCCTGGAGCTTGACACGCCGGCGGGGGCGGTCACAGCGGGATTCGAGTACTACCGTGATTTCGTGGGCACGGCCAAGGACAGCTACAACGCCGACGGCTCATTCAAGGGCGGCGAAATCCAGGGACCCGTGGCCGACCACTCCTCCTACGACCTCCTCGGCCTCTTCGTCCAGGACGAGTACTCCCCGACAGACGAGCTGCGGTTCTCCGCCGGCATCAGGTACACCCTCGCCACCCTCATCGCAGGCAGGGTCAAAGACCCGGACACGGGCACGCGCATCAGGCTCAGCGACACCTACGACAACTTCTCGTTCGCGGCGAGGGCCGGCTTCTCGCCAGCCGACAGCCTGAACATATACGCGGGCTTGTCCACCGGGTTCAGGGCACCCAACCTGTCGGACCTCACGCGGCTCGACATCGCGAAGTCGAGCGAAATCGAAACGCCCAGCCCCGGGCTCGAATCGGAACTGTTCACGTCCATCGACATCGGAGTCAAGTTCAGATACGAGACCATCCTGAAGGCCGAATTGTCCTTCTTCTACACCATCGTCAACGACATGATTGTCCGCTATCCGACCGGGGCGGTCATAGACGGGAAGAACGAGGTCCGGAAGGCCAACGTCGGCGACGGATGGATCTCGGGGATGGAGGCTTCGGGATCCTGGTCGCCCGTCAAAGAGCTCGAGTTCAAGGCGGGCGCGGCCCTGACGCAGGGCAAGGTGGACACCTATGCGTCATCTGCGAAGATTAAGAGCCGCGAATGGATTTCGCGCGTTCCCCCGACCAGCGGCATGCTTTCGGGCAGGTACACGGGTCTGGACGACAAATGGTGGGTGGAACTGGCATGGAAATGGGCCTGGCGCCAGAGAAAACTCTCGCCTTCCGACGAGTCCGACACGCAGCGAATCCCCCCGGGGGGCACGCCCGGCTACGGCGTAGTGAACATCCGGGGAGGCATGGCGCTGTCGAAGAGCATCGGACTGAGCCTCGCGGTGCTAAACCTCGCTAACAAGGACTACAGGATTCACGGCTCGGGCCAGAACGAGCCCGGCCTGCAGGTGCAGGCTTCGATGGACCTCAAGTTCTGACCCCTGCGAACGTGTCCGGTTCCTGGTGACGATTGGAAAGAAAGGCCACCGGCCGGAAGCCGGTGGCCTTTTAACTGCGTCGATTGAAATCGGGTTCCCGTCCCGCCTAGGCCAGCAATTCCTCCTTCTTCGCTGCGAGCCTGCGCTTGAGCTTCTCGATAATCTGCGTGTGCATCTGGCAGACGCGGGACTCGGACACGTTCAGGGCGAGGCCGATTTCCTTCATGGTTATCTGCTCGTAATAGTAGAGAAGCACGATGAGCCTCTCCTCGCGGCTGAGCTCGTCGCTGATGAGGTTGATGAGCTCGCGCTTGCGCAGGTCCTCGAGCGGATCGGCCGTCTTCTTGTCCTCGATGAAATCGAGCTTCCTGTAGGCCTTGTTGTCCTCGTCGTCCGGAATGTCCGAGTCGAGCGAGACCATGCCGGATATGTTCGACTCCCGCATGATCTTCTCGAGCTCCCGGTCCGTGATGTCCATCTGGCCCGCGACCTCGCTCAGCGTGGGCTTGCGGCCGAGCTCGCCCTCGAGCTTCTTGACCGAGGACTCGAACCGGTTCTTGCGCTTGCGAACGAGCCTCGGCACCCAGTCGAGCTTGCGCAGCTCGTCGATGATTGCGCCCTTAATCCGCTGGCCGCAGTAGGTCTCGAATCGCACCCCCCTGTCGATGTCGAAACCGTCTATGGCCGTAAGGAGGCCGAAGATCCCCGCGCTCTTCAGGTCCCCGAGCTGCACGCTCTTCGGCAGTTTCGCAATCACCTGCTTTGCAATCAGCTTCACGAGCGGCATGTACTTCTCCACCAGTACGTTCCGCACGCTCTGGGAATTCTGCCTGCGCAGGGTAATCCACATCTCGCGGGTCGTCTTGAGCTGCTCCGCGAAATCCTCCTGATTCATGCAGTTCTTTTCGGCTTCGTTCACTTTTTCCTCCCCTCTCTGAGAATAAGCCCGGAAACCGAACCGGCTTCCGGAGGTCTACTGTCTCAGGCTGTCGAATCCATCGCCCAGGATCATGTCGGCTACGCCCAGCGAGGTGGCCTTTCGCAGGTCTCCCGGCACGTTCTGGCCGTTGGTCACGTAGGCCACGGGAATCCCCGTATAGACAAGCACGTCCAGAATCTGTCCGTGCACGGCGCACTCGTCGGTCTTTGTCAGGATCAGATTGTCGATGCGGATCGGCGAGAACTTCTTCAGCACCTCGGCCTGGTTGGCCGAGTGCGCCCTCATGTCGAGAAGAAGGTAAGTCATGCACCGGCCGGCGCGGTTCATGGCCGATCTCATGCCCTCGAGGAAGCTCTTCTCCGGCGAGGTCCCCCCTATCCCGGCGGTGTCCACGATGACAACACGGTAGTCCGCGAATCCGTGTATCGCCTCGGCAAGCGAATCGCCGTCCGTCGCGACCTTGAGCGGCGTTCCCAGCGCGTCGGCGTAAAGCCCTATCTGATCCACCGCGCCCACCCTGAATGTGTCGGTAGTGACCAGTGCCACCGAGAGCCGGTAGTCGATCTTCATGCGAGCCGCGAGCTTGGCCACGGTCGTCGTCTTCCCCGATCCCGTGGGGCCAATCATCACGGCCACGTTGTTCAGGCCGCACGGGTCAATCCCCCCGGAGATGCGAATGAGCTTTCTCAGGTATTCGCGGAATGACTCCTTTACGAACCCGAAGTCCCTCATCTTGAGCGGGGGGACGAAGCCCTTCATCGAAAGCAGCATTCCTTCGGCCAGCTGGCTCGATACTCCCCTCGACAGGACGTACTCATAAAGCGTAGTCAGGGCCGATACGCCGTCGAAGATGTTCCTGACCGTGTCGGTAGCGGTTTCCAGCCTCGAAATGAAGTTGCGCCTTGCTTCGTAGATATCGGATGCGACCGGGGCTTTTATCGCAGCCCTTCTTGTCGCGAGGATCTCAATCTCCGATGCGCCCAACAGACCGCGGAATCCCCTGCGCCTTACAGCCCTGGTTGCGTGAATATCCAGCTGAGGTCCGAGTGAAAACCTGGCTTTTTCCTCTGCTTCCTCAACTGATAATCCCCTGAAACTGTGCAACTTTATTAAAGGCATTGACTTATGGCTCCAAGATTTATGCTTTATGATTTATACTTTATAAATTTAGCAATTCCGATAAAGCTCCCTTGTTCCTGGATTTAAAAAAAAGACAATGCCGCCGGGTTTCGAGAGAGAGAAAACCCGCCCTATTTTCGAGAGAGGTTCTGGAGAGCTATAGTCACTTAATGAAAAGATTCTCGTAATAATTGAAAAGAATTACTATAAGGCACGCGCGAAGCGCGTGGTATAACCCGGACGAGCCTGATTTTATGTTCCTGTCTGATTCCGGCTCGTCCGGGTTATAGTCAAGACGAATTCAGCAATCCGTCCGGACTTGTTCCAGCCGCGATAGTTTCCTACAGGCGAGAACAGCCTATGCGGATTGCTCATCTGTTTCATGATTCTCCTGGTCGTTTTTCTCCTTGTTCAGAAGCTCCTTAACCTCGAGCAGAGGTCTATGAAGCTTGTACCTTTTTATCTTTTCCAGCCTGTCGAAGACATCCTCTCCATAAAGTCTGTGCCCTGAGTCAGTTACTTTCGCAGGGACGATGAGCCCGAGCATGGTATAGTTGTGGATGGTCTGTCTCGACATCCCGGAATATTTCATCACTTCGCCGATTTTGAAGTACTTTTCAGGTTTCATATATATTCAAGGTAAGGTCTTTTGTTTTTACATTTTATACTTTACAATATGTAAAAGCGAAAGTCAAGCTGAATTTATTTTTTTCATGCGTTTTTTTCGCTTAAACAACTCGAATCATTGACTGTTCATGAACTGCGTTATATTTTGCCTTGATGAAACCTCTTCCTCTTGCTGTTTCCATTCTACTGGTCTTCATTTCCGCAGGAACGCTCGCGGCCCAATGGGAAACCGATTCTGAACCGAACGCCGGCCTGGACGATTCCATCTACCGGTTCCTCGATCGTCTCGAGGCGGCCGGGCTTTCCGTCAAATACATAGCGGGAATCTCTCCGGTCTCCAGGTCCGAGATCGCGAGGATTCTGATTGAAGCGGAGGAGACTGCGCGGAAGCGTCCTGGGCTCTCATCCGACTCGATGGACGAGGAAATCCGGTACTATATGCGCAAGTACGGGTTCTCAGTAGCAGCGCGCGGCGGGTTCGGCCCGCCTGCGAGGGCCGATTTCTCCCTGCTTTACGGCAACATCGGGCAGCCGCGGAACACCGCTAAGCCCGAAGTCTTCTTCACTCCCTGCGACTCGATTTCCATAAGAACGACCGCCCTCGACGGAGCATTCCCGAGGGAAGGGCTGCAGGGCAGACGCGTAGAGGACGGCGTCCAGGAGTTCTCCGGGATCTCGTGCAACGCAAGGCTGGTTTCCTTCCTCTGCTTCCATGCGGCGCCTGAAATCAGACTCGGGCACGACCATGATCCGGGCGAGAACGCGTTCGACGTCGAATGGCGGGACACTTACGTCAAGCTATCGGTCCTCGGGCTCGAGCTCGAAGCAGGATGGCAGAACCTGCGCTGGGGTCCCGGGAGGCACGACGGGGTTATTCTCACGCGGAACGCGGCGCCTCTTCCGCTTGTCAGAATCACTCCGACTTCTCCCTTCAGGCTGCCGTGGATATTTTCCCTGATAGGCGACATCAAGTTCGACTTATTCGTCTCGAGGCTCGAAAAGGACCGGCATATCCCCCGGCCTTTCTTCGCGGGGCTCAAGGTCAGCTTCCGGCCCCTTCCATGGATTGAGCTCGGGACGGTGAGGACCGTGATGTTCGGAGGGGACGGGCGGCCGCCGGTGGACGCGGATATGCTCTGGAAGATCTGGTGGGGCAGGTACGACAACCCTCACGGAGGCGAGGAGGACCTTTCGAACCAGCTTGCAGGATTCGACGGCAGCATCAGGATCAACCTGTTCGGAGTCGGATTCAACGTTTACGGGGAGGCGGTCGGCGAGGATGAGACCAACATGTTCCCGTACAAGTGGTCCACTGTGCTCGGGATTCTCATTACCGGTCTTCCGCCGGGCAAGTCCTTCGACTTCAGGCTGGAGTGGGCGCACACGCACAGGGTCGCGTACGCCCACGGAACGTACAGGACCGGGTACAGATACCGGGGCATGCCGCTCGGGCATCATGTCGGGAGGGACGGGCGGGACATCTATGCCGAGATTGCATTCCGTCCCGCCGCGGCCGTTTCCCTCGCGGTTTTCGCGGACTGGGAGGCGAGAAGGGAAATGGGCAGCTTCATGCCCATGGAGGAGCACATCGAGGCCGGCGCCAGGCTGAGCCTGCTTGATTTCCCGTCCGCAGGAGTTTCGATTACGGCGGAATACCGGTTCAGGCGCGTGCGCAACGAGGGATACGTCCGCGGGGAATACGTAAGGGAGCATTTCCTGGACTTATCGATTATTTTCGCGCCCTGAAAATCCCTGTCAGGCGCGAAAATAAAGGCAGGAGCCCCCGGAGGGCTGTCCGGGGGCCTGTGGTGAAGGGGAAGTGGGGCCGATCTCAAGCGGCGCGCTGCGCCGCGTCTTTTCAGACATCTTTTCCGGCCCATCCATCGGTTCCGCTCCGTTTCCTGTCGGAGGGCCGGTTTTCTGCGGTCCCGCCGCATCCCCCCTCTCGTTTCGTTCGTTACAGGAAGTTCATCGGCGGGGACGCGAGTGGAATTGAGAAGAAATATGGAATAATCCGGCGCAAACCGGGTTTTTCGAACAATGACTTTGCGTTGCGCGGAAATCCGTTCCTGGCGGGACAATCAGCGTCCGATCCTCTTTGAAGACCGTTTCGAGTCCTGGGCCGGTTTTTTCTGCGACGCTCTCGCCGAGGCTTTGCCGGGCTTCCTGGCGGACTCGCCTTCCCCCTGGTCCTTCCCGGCCTGCTTTCTTCCGGATTTGGAATCGGACCTAGCGGGGGACTCGGCGGAGGATCTCTTCGAAGGCGTCTTCTGCTGGATTTCCGCGGATTTCCTCGCCGAGGGCTTCGGTTTGCCCGGCTGCCTTTCCGAGGCTCTTCCCTGGCCTTTCCCGGGTTCCCCTGACGACTGCCTCCTGCTTCCTTTCCCGCGCCTTCCGGAATCCCCTTCTTCCGATTCCTCGCCGCTGAACCCTTCCTCGTCGTCGGAGTCCTCTTCCCCGGGCTCTTCCTCCCCGTCCCCTGCCGGTGACCTGTTTTCGTCGGCTTCCTCCGCGGAATCGGCCTTGTCAAGGTCCGGATAAGGCCCCTCGGTGAACGCGGTCTCCTCTTCGGGTCTGGCGATGCGGCCGGTCATGGGCTCCTCGCCGAATTCGGTGTGCCGGATGGCTTCCATCGCGTCCCTGGCTTCGTCCGCCTGATCCCGCGGGACGAGGACCGAGACGGATTCGGTTCCGGCAGTCATGAGCGGCAGGGCGGATTCTTCGCCCATGATGTAGGCCATGAAACCCCGGGCTTCCAGGGCGTTCTTGACGATGAGGGCTTCGGAGGAGTCCCCGTAGAACACGGGCTCCATGTCTTCCAGGTTCTCCCCCTCGTCTGGCAGTTCCCCGTCTATGAGATCCGCGCCGCATTCCACGCAGGCGCTCATCCCCTCGACGTATTCCTCTCTGCAGTTCGGGCAGTAAGGCATCTGTCCTCCTCGTCCGCTCGACCGACCTCCCGGGAACACCTCGCCGCCGGTACCGTTAACGTTTCGAGAACTGGAACCTGCGTCTTGCGCCGCGCTGGCCGTACTTCTTCCTTTCCTTCATCCTGCTGTCGCGGGTAAGGAAGCCTGCGGCCTTGAGCGTATCCAGGTACGCCTTCTCAATCTTGCCGAGGGCGCGGGCGATGCCGAGCCTTATAGCTCCTGCCTGGCCAGAGTACCCGCCGCCCGAAACGCTGGTGACCACCTCGAAACGGTCCGGCGCCTCGATGGCCTTGAAGGGGCTCTCCACCGCCTTCTGGGCGTTGATGTCCTTGAAGTATTCCTTGTAGTCCTTCTTGTTGACCTTGATGCCGCCCTGGCCCGCCTTGACGCGGACGCGTGCCACCGATGTCTTGCGCCTGCCGGTCGCAAGGACTATCGTCGCCTGAGCCTCGGTCCTGATTTCTTCGCCTTCCGCCAAGTCCTGACCTCCTAGTATGCTCCGTTCGTGTCCGCCCGCAAGCCCGGCCGGCCGGGCCGCCCGCCCATGGGCTCCGGAGCGGCTATATCTCCATGGGTTTCGGCTTCTGGGCCGCATGCCTGTGGTTCGAGCCGGAATAGATCTTGAGCTTCTTCAACATAGCGCGGCCGAGTTTGGTCTTGGGAAGCATCCTCTTCACGGCCAGTTCGATGACTTCCGTCGGCCTGACTTCGAGCATCTCGGACACGGCCCTGGTCCTCAGACCCCCGCGCCATCCCGTGTGGTGTATGTAGACCTTCTTCGCCATCTTGGCGCCCGTGAGCTTCACCTTGCCGGCGTTCGTGACGATGACGAAGTCGCCCGTGTCCACGTGAGGCGTGTAGGTCGGCTTGTCCTTGCCCTGGAGCATCATGGCCACCCTGGACGCCAGCCTTCCCAGCACCTTGTTTTCGGCGTCGATGAGGTACCAGTTCCTCTTGACGTCTTCCTTCTTCATCATGAACGTTTTCACAGCGCTCTCCATCCGGGTCGAACCCGGACCAATCTGAAATCGAATTGGAAAAATCTTAAATCTACCGGTAAAAGGGCCTGTTTCAACAAAATTCCGCGGAAAAATCGATTCGCACGGTCATGATCCTTCATCAACCGTGTCGTGGGGTTTGGCCCTCCCCGCCCGGGCCTGCTCCTCGCCGCAGCCGTCATCCGTGAAGATATTATCAAGTTCGGACATAATCTTGGAAACGAAATTCTGAAGGCTCTGCTTCGGCCGGCCTTCGAACATCGGCTCCTCGCCTCCCTTGCGATTCGGCTCCGGCGGCGGGCCATCCGCCGCAGTTATTTCCGCCGCAACTGGTTGCGCCTCCCGCGTCTCCGTCTCCTCGTCCGCATGGGGCTTCGCCTGCTTCTTCTCCGCCGCCTCCCTGGCCTCGATGATTCCAGCGAGCTGCCTGTTCGCGGCCGGTTCGCGCGCCAAGACGGCGGCCGGCTGTGCGGGAGCGCGCGTGACCTTGGCAGCTGGCTCGTCCGGCGCGTCTTGCGCCGGGCCCTCCTCGGCGTCGGAGAAAATCGACGAGAGCTTGGTATTGATCTCGGACGCCCTGGTCACGTCGGGTTCGGGATTCCTGGCCGCAGCGGGCGGCGGACCCGGTTCCGGCCGGCGTTTTCCGGGTTTCGCCTCGGCCGCCGCAGGGGGCGCCGCCCGGCGTTCCGGTGCCGCGGGCGCCGCCCGGTTTTCCCGTGCTGCCGGCACGGTCCGGGATTCCGGGGCCGCGGGAGCGGTACTGGATGCAGGGGCCGCGGGAGCGGTCGCATGACGGCAGGCCGGCCCGGGAATTCCGTTCAGGAGCGAGTGGAATATTTCGCCGCCCAGAACCGGCCTGGGCTGTTCCCCGCCCGGCTCTTTCCCGGGGACGGACAGGGATTCCAGTTTCTCCATGAACGCCCTGCCCGGGATTTTCCTGCCTGATTTGGACGTCTTCCTGTATTCCATGTCCGGCTAGTCCGGGTTCAGGTGGTTTCCGCGTCCGCGACGCGGCCCCCCTCGATTTCATCCACGGCGGTCTTGATGGTCCTGGCCCCGATATCGTCGAGCCCGTCGCCGGTCGCGATGAGCATCGAGAGGTCGCTGATGTTGTTGATTCTCGCCGGGATCCCCTCGGACTCCCTGAAAATCAGGTCGACCGCGTCCTTGAGGAAGATGTTGTGGTTGAGCCCGGCAATCTTGAGCCGGTGCATGAGGTATTCCTCGGTCTCGGAGCGGTCTAGGGGACTGATTCTGTAGGAGATTCCAACGCGGTGCTTGAGTCCCTGGACGCTTCCGACGGTATTCCACAGCTCCGGCACTCCTGCCAGCACCACGCTGATGAGGAACCTCCCGCCCTGCGTGAGGTCGAGGAGGAGGCGAATCTCCTCGAAGACCTTCGGATCCCGGATGAACTGGGCCTCGTCAATCACGACCACCAGTTCCCTGCCTTCGGCGCTCATGCTTCTCGCGAGTTCGCCCAGATGCTTGTAGGTCTCTATCCTGCCTCGCGCGCCGGAACCGGGAAAGAACGCGTCGTTCAAGTGATAGACGAAGTCCTCGACCGTGGCCGGGGGCGGGTTCATGATGGCCACCTCATAGCCCTTTTCGGCGACCTTCTCCTTGAACACCCTGCAGATGAAGGTCTTCCCCACGCCCCAGGGGCCGAGAAGGAGCATGAGGCCCTTGGATTCGGTGACGCAATACAGAAGCCGGACGAGCGCCTCCTCGTGCGAGGACGAATAGAAGAGGAATTTCGGGTCCGGAACGTTCTGGAAGGGTCTGTCGGTCAGACCCCATTTGTCCTTGTACATGGCGTCCCTTCAAGGCCGCGGCGGTTTCGCGCCGCGGCAATTCCAAAAGCCGGAACCTGCGCCAAGCAGGATTCGAACCTGCGACCCTCGGATTAGAAATCCGATGCTCTGTCCAGCTGAGCTACTGGCGCTCGAAGGAGTTATGGCAACCGGAGCAACCGCCCCTAATCGATCGCCGGTCCGAAAACCCCGCGTTGATCATGACAATTATACCCGCACGAAACAAAGTTGAATCTATCATAATGCCGGCTTTTTTCAAATTCGATTCGCCCGTCTGGTACAATCCGCATTGCCGCATTCGCAACGCGGACTTTCAAGCTTGAACCCGGTTTGGAGGAAGGCATCATGAACCGTACCGTGGCAGCCTTGCCGGCGATGTTCCTTTTGCTGGCGGTTGCAGGGGCCGCAGGTGCAGCGGAAGAACCAGGGGCCGGCTTCGCGCCGGGCGAACTGCTGGTCAAATTCCGCGATTCCGCCGGCCCGGACGCCGTGCGGTCGGGCCTGGGCATTCTGCCCGGAGCAAGGGTGCTCAGACGCTTCGACGCCGCGCTGAGAAAGACGGGCATGCGCAGGTTCTTCTCCGGCGGGCTCGTGCGTTTGAAGCTTCCCGCCGGGTACGGCGTCGGAAAGGCCGTCCTGGCCCTGCGCGGCCTCGATGTCGTGGAATACGCGGAGCCGAACTACCTCGTCAAATCATGCGCAGTACCGGACGACACGCAATACGCCTCGCAGTACGGCCATCAGATAATCCAGTCCGAAATCGCCTGGAACACCCGGACCGAGGCAAGGACCTCCGCAGGCGCCGACGTCGTGGTGGCGGTCCTGGACACAGGCTGCGACCTGGACCACGAAGACCTCGCGGGAAATATCTGGACCAACCCGGGCGAAACCGGCGATGACGGCGCAGGCGGATTCAAGGAGACGAACGGCCTGGACGACGACGGCAACGGGTACGTGGACGACTGGCGCGGCTGGGATTTTTTCTGGGGCGACAACGACCCCTCCAGCGAGGCCGCGGGCATCTTCGACCACAGCACTCACTGCTGCGGCATAATCGGAGCGAGGGGCAACAACGCCCTCGGCGTATGCGGGGTCTGCTGGCGCGTGAAAATCATGGTTCTCAAGTTCGAGGACGTCGACGACACGGGCACGGTGGCGGACGCGATCGAAGCCATCCAGTACGCGTCGTCGTTCGGGGTTCGCATCATGAGCAACAGCTGGGGCGTGTTCGGGGGGCAGAGCCGGGCGCTGACCGACGCGATAGCCGCGTCGGACGCGCTTTTCGTCGCCGCCGCCGGCAACGACGGCACGGACAACGACCAGACGCCGTTCTACCCCACGAGCCTGCCATGCGGGAACATCCTCTCGGTGGCGGCCAGCACGTCCGCGGACGTCCTCACGTCCTGGTCGTGCTACGGGCTCCATTCCGTGGACATCGCCGCGCCGGGCAGCGGGATACTCTCCACAACAAGAGGCGACACCTATTCTTCCTGGAGCGGCACATCCATGTCGGCCCCGTTCGTGGCAGGCGCGGCCGCGCTGCTCCTCGCCGAATACCCCGGGCTCAGCACGGCGGAGCTCAAGCACAAGCTGCTGGCGAGCTCGGACCGGATTGCGGCCTGCGCCGGAAAGATGACATCCGAGGGGAGGCTCAACATCAGCAGGGCAATAAGGCCGGTCGTGGGAAGCCCATCGCTCGACGACCCGGGATACGGCGACAACGACGGAACCTATTCGCTTGGATGGTCGTCCGCCGCAAATGCCGTCCGCTACGAAGTGCATGAAGGCCCGGTCCGGACTTCGGTCCAGGACGGCGCGGAATCCGCAGGAGGGCCGTGGATTCTGAACGGCTTCGCGCGGAGCAACGCGGCAGCCAACGGCGGAAGCTGGTCCTACTTCTCGGGAAACGCCAACAACCTAAGGAACACCATGGAATTCAACCTGCCTGTCCTCGTGAAGGCCGGGTGCCGCGTCTCCATGATGACTTCCTATAACATCGAAACGGACGTTGACTTCTGCACGTTCGACGTGTCGCTCGACTCCGGCCATCACTGGACCATGCTGAAGATATTCAACGGGCCTTTCACCGCCTGGAGGCAGGTCGAAGCGGATTTGTCCGGCCTCGAAGGGAAGGAAGTCCTTCTCAGGTTCAGGTACGTGACGAGCTCTGCAGGCACGAGCGGCGGATTCTACGTGGACGACATATCCATCTCCAACGCAGAGTTCGCGGACTGGGCCATGCTCACCGACACCGAAACGACGACGGCCTATCCCGTCTCGGGTCGCGCCGACGGCACATACAGGTACCGCGTACGGGCCATCGACTCCGCCGGAATCTGGGGCTCCTGGAGCGAGGCAAGGGATATGATCGTCTTTTCCGGCGCCCTGCAGATAGCCACGGAAAGCCTTCCGGACGGGACCTGCGAGGCCGCATACTCGCACAGCCTGAATGCGCTGGGAGGGAGCGGGGCGTACTCGTGGAGCATCGTATCGGGCTTCCTGCCCGGCGGGTTGACAATCGGATTCGCGGACGGCCTGATTTCAGGGACTCCTGAAACAGGCGGCGATTTTTCAGTGACCGTCGATGTCAGGGACATGCTGAATGCATCCGCAACGAGGCAGTTCTCGATTCACGTGAACGCGCCTCCGCCGCCTTTCGTCGTCGTCACGGGCGAGCTGCCCGCCGCAGCCGAAGCCGCGCATTATTCGCAGCAGCTCGTCCGGTCCGGCGGAACGGCCCCGTTCGTCTGGAGCCTCGACTCGGGATCCATGCCCGGCGGGTTGGGCCTGTTCTCGAACGGCATGATTGAAGGAGTGCCCGTGATCGAGGGGACATATTCCTTCACGGTGCGCTGCACGGACGCCGGGGGGCTCGTCGCCGTCAAGGACCTCGCCATCCGGGTGGAGGACAAACCCGGAAGCTCCGGATGCGCATGCAGTCATGCCGCCGCCGTCCCCGCGTCCATCCCCGGCAGCCTCGCGCCTTTCCTGCTGCTCTGCGCCGGCCTCGCAGCGCTGAAAATCCGCAGGAATCGTATGTGAGAACAGGCCTCCGGCGGGCGGACGGGTTCGCTTACATCGGCGGCCTCCGAGCCGGACTCAACGATCCGTGCGGCTGGCGAAGCCGCCGACGGCAGCGGGATCCGGGAAAACCGCGGATGATTCCGACCTAGTCAGGGATTCCTCCGGTTCAGGCTCAGCGCGGCCGCGCCTGCGACGAGGCAGGCGAGGCCGAGGGCCGCGGCGGCGAGGACGGGCCCGGCGAGGGCTTCCAACCGGATTTCATACCCCTCGACGAAATCCCGGACGGGGCAGAAGAGGGCGAAATCAGGGAAAGCGCGGCTCACGAAGGCTGAAGCCTGAAGCAGGGCTTTCCACAGGCCTTCTGGCATCGCTCCCTCGTGGCCGTGCGACCCGGACAGCAGCGCCTGCGCGGCCCTTCCCGCGAATGCGCTGGTCTCTCCGGCGAAGCCGAAGGCGGCGCTGAACACCGCCGCGACCGGGAAGGAGAGCGCCTGGGATGCCGCCGAGGAGAGGACCGACAGGGCCAGGGCCAGCGCCAAGACCCCGGCGAGGCATGCGAGGAAATCCACCTTGCGCCCCCTTCCTCCGGCGAGAAGGAAGACGCCGCCCTCGGGGATTCGCAGGCTGAAGGGAGAAGGGCCCAGGGCGAGGGACACTTCGACCGACCCGCCGGGGAATGCGATCTCCTCAGGAATCATGAAAGACAGCGGACGCCTCATGCCCGGGGGTTCCCGTTCATCGACCAGCGACTCGCCGGTCGACGGATTCCGCATCACGACCCGAAGGGGCGCCGCCATGGAGCCCGCCCCGGCCTTTGCAAGCACGAAAACCGCCTTTGCCCTGCCTTCAACCGCGCCTCCCGGGAACTCGCCCCTCTCCAATCCCCTGAACACGAACTTCGCCGGCGCGCCGCGGCTCGCGATTTCAACGCCTCCGGGGCCCATGCCTTCCCCGGGGAACACCCTTCGCATCGAAGTCCGGCCTTCCCCGCCCGGCCCGAGAAACGCGATCTCCATCGCCGCAAAGGTGGCGAGCCCGGCCACGGCCCACCACAGGAGCACAATCCATGCGCATGCCATTGCCCTGCCGCAGAAGATTCCCGCGGACGACACCGGCCTTGCGCGCGCTAAATCGGCAATCCCCCACTCCCGCTCGGGCGATGCAATCCATGCAGGGGCGATCAGCGCGAAGAACCACGCGAGGAGCGAGAAGATCCTCAGGATTAACGACGACCGCGCCGCCGCACCGCCCGGACCGTCGAGCGAAGGGAGGAGGAGCGGGATGAATGGCAGCGCCGCGGCCGCGGGGAAGGCGATTCCGATCCTTCCGGAAACCAGCGCCTCGCGCGAGAGCATGCGGGCCAGGGAGAAGACGCCGCTCATCCCGCCACCCCGCCGCCGTTGCCCTTTCCGGCCGACTCGGCGAACACCTCGAGGAGCGATTTCGCGGCCTGCCGCACGTGGACGGCGCTGAATCCCGCGCGGCCGAGCGCCGCCAGCAAATCCCCCTCGCTCATCTCCGCCGCGGAAATCCGGGCGTCGAAGCATCCCCTGATTGCCGTCATCTCCGGCATCTTCCCGTGCTTGAGAAGCCTGCCCTGGTGCATCACGGCCACCTCGCCGCACAGGAACTCCACGCTCGAAAGCACGTGGCTCGATACGACGACGGTGACGCCCTGCGAGTTCAGGCCCTTCAGGGCGGACGCGAGAATCCCGGTCGATTCCGGGTCGAGGCCCGATGCAGGCTCGTCCAGGAGAAGAAGGACCGGCTTGTGGACGAGCGCCTGTATTATCCCGATTTTCTGGGCGGTGCCCTTGGAACATTCCCTAATCAGCGTCCCCGCGCGGTCCTTCATGCCGAAAGTCTCGATCCACCGCGCGATCTCCTCCCTCCTGCCGGCCCTCGGCAGTCCGGAAAGGGCGGCGAGCATGTCGAGCGCCTCGAAGGCCGTCAGGTTGGGGGGCAGTCTCGGGTTCTCCGGGACGTACCCGAGGGACCTCAGAGCGCCGGCCGATCCCGCGGGCCTTCCGCCGACCATGGCGTCCCCGCCCGACGGCCTGAGAATGCCGGCGAAGATTCTGAGGAACGTGCTCTTGCCTGATCCGTTCGGGCCTATCAGGCCGAGGAATGCTCCGTGATTCAGGGCGAGCGATACGCCGGCAAGGGCCGGGGCGGGCTTGCGGAACAGGCCGCGGCCGTACTCGTACCGCAAATCGCGGGCGAGGAGCGCATATTGCGCGTGGTCCCCGTTCATACCCATCCCAGGCTAATCGAGGAAGATCTCGTCGGCCTTCTCGTGCACGAAGTTGATGATGGTGACCGTCATGAGCTCCCTGTCGCGCTCGTCGAGGCCCAGGAGTTCCGCACGGAGTTCCTCCATCTTCGCCGTCAGGTCCTTCTGGAGCTTGTCCACGCGTTTGCTGACTTCCGGGTTCCTCTTCTGGATTTCGATGATGTTGTTGAGCAGCGAGAGTGCAATTTTCGCGGTCATCCCCTTCTTCTGCTGTCTGCGCATGCTGCCTCCACCTCCGCGCCGCACAGACGCCGGCGGCGCTGCGCCACATCTTATCATCGCCGTCCAGCGTTGCAATCCGTAACCGGGAACCGGATGAATAATCCGCACACGACTCTCCGGCGCCCGTAAGCGGGAATCGACCTTGACATGCCGCGAAGCCCGCATATCATTTCATCGAGGTCGGTCCCCGCCTTTTATTCAACAGGAGGTAACATGCAGCTTCCCTTCGGCAACGTGGACGGTAACGTCCTGGAGGTGAACTTCTCCACCGCCGACTACTCGATAGCCGCGGTGCTATCAGCCATCCGCGAACACCTGGACAGGCTGGAGGAGATGAACGTGATATTCCTTGGAGCCCAGACAATCGTACCGTCGGGCCCGTCGCCGGTCTTCAAGCCCGTGTCGATATCCGCGATTTTCGAGTACCACGGGAAGGGCGACCCGAGGCCCACGCTGGAGAAGGCGTACACGGTAATCTGGCACGGTCTCGTGACGACATTCCCGAACGAAGCGGACTGGTCCAAGGCCAAGGAATCCTTCGGGCACTTCATCGTATCCCAGGCGGACCTTATCCGGGCCCGGTCCGAGGCGGCTCAGGAGTAGCGGGCAGAACTCCGCGGCTGCCTGCGGATCAACCGGAGCCAGATGAACAACTTCACTTCAATCGTCCGAAACGGCCGGGCGGGATCCCGGCGCGCGGCGGCGCGGCGCTTGCTCGCCGCGGCGATGCTGACGGCCGCGGCCGCTCTGATTCCGGGATTGTCCGCCGATGCGGGCGCCGAGGTCCGTGCCGACGCACTGTGGGTCGAGACCGACCTGTCACTCCACGGCGACGGCGCGGCGACCGTCGTGTACAAGGTGCGCTGGGCGGTGCTGGCCGGGAGCATGCGCGGCTTCTACCTCCAGGGCATAGACGACAATCCGAGGTTCATCGGCGGCGAGTGCTGCGCTTTCCTCGACGGGTCGAGGAAAACCGTCGAAATCCGGCCTGCGGGTTCGCGGGGCGGCAAGGCCGTGTACGACGTGCTGCTCGCCGGCGGCGTATCCGCCGCCAAGGGCACGGAGGTCACGTTCTGCATAACCTACGCTGCAGACCTGGCCGGGTCCGGACTGGCCGGGATCACGGACTCCGAATTCGGCAGGCTCGTGTACCTCGATTGGGCCGCTGCCGCCATGGACGAGGCGCTCGAGCACTACACCGTGACCGTTATTCTTCCAATCAAGGCCCCTGCCGCGTCCATCGCCCACGACGATCCGTTCCTCGGGAGAATCGGGTTCCGCACCGAACGGTTCATGAACGACGCGTACCGCATCTCATACGGCGGGAGGGAATACGGCGGCGCGACATGGTTCTTCGCGCGGTTCCACAGGCAGGGCATTCCGGCAATGGAACCCGCGCGCGTGAAGATCTACTTCTCCGAGACCGGCGATTTCAAGCCTCTTGCGGACGCGGCGGAATCCGAATCCGCATCCAAGTTCTGGAACCGCCTGGGCGGGCTTGCGGTCCTCGCGGTCCTCGCGGCAATCGCCGTGTTCCTCTACTCCGCCAAGTACAAATCCATTTCCAGGGCCAAGGCGGGGCTCGACGAGGTGAGATGGGACAACAAGGAATGGATCCCCCCGAAGATCCAGGTCTCCTCCTACAGGAAGCAGGGGAAAATCGCCAAGCTCTCGGTCCTGGAGGCGGGCGTGTTCCTCGAAATCCCGTTCAAGCACATGGCCGGCCTCATAGCCTACGACCTCGAGAGGAAGGGGGCGATTTCCATCCACGCCCTCGATCCGGCCATCAGGGTCGAGACGAGGAATCCGTCGTACAAGCCCGCGGGCGCGTACGAGAAGCTCTTCCTCGGCGCGGTGAAGGCGGACGGATCCCTGGACCCGAACGTGCTGCTCGACCTCTTCAACCTCGTTTCCGACAACATCGGACGCAAGACCTGGAACTGCGACCCCGAGGCGACCCGTAACCATTACAAGGCGGTCATGGAGGAGAACTACTTCGAGGTCAAGGACGACTCGGACCTCGCAAGGCCGGCGAAGTGGACCCAGGCGGACCCGTTCCCGCTGCTGTATCCCTATTTCATGTTCTCAATCCTGGCCTCACGACCCCCGAGACCGTACTTCAGCAGGGTAGACGGCATCGGAGACACTCTCGAGCGCCGGTCCCCGCACGCAATAGCAGGCTACACCGCCTACATGAGCTCCGACGCCTGCCATTCGGCATGCTACGTCCACTCGGCCTGCCATGACGCCTGCCATGCGGCGTGCCACTCGGCGTGCCACTCGGCGTGCCATTCCGCCTGCCATTCCGCCTGCCATTCGGCCTGCGTCTCGGGGGGCGCGCATTGAGAGTGCGGCATGAAGACCGGTGAAAACAGGGCATCGGGCGGGTTCTTCCCGGAGGGCCAGGACGGCGCCGCTCCGGACGCGCTCTCGTGGATTGACGGCTTCTGCCGCAACATAAGGGACAGGGTCTTCGTCCGCGAGGAGGATTCCCTGCTGATACTCGTCCCGAACCAGGCATACAAGCTCAATGCGACCGCGGTCGGAATCCTCGGGAAGGCGCTGTCCGGGACGGCAATCGAGGACGTTCTCGGCGTCAGGGCGGCCGATCCCGCGGCGAGAAGGGACGTCCACAGGTTCTTCTGCGACCTGCGCGCGCTCCTGAGCGGATGCATGGGCGAGGGGTCGGGGAGGGCCGCGGTCGAGACCGTGCCCTTCATGCGCCCGTTCAACCTCCTCCCGGTCCTCAGCGAGATTGCGCTAACGTACCGCTGCAACCTGAGGTGCTCGTTCTGCTACGCCTCCGCAGGGGAGCGCGGCCGGGCGGGGCCGGAGCTCGACACCGCCGGCATGGCCCGGATCCTCCGGATTATCCGGCACGAGGCCAAGGTCCCGTCCGTGTCGTTCACCGGCGGGGAGCCGATGCTGAGAAGCGACATCGCGGCGCTCGCGAGCGAGGCGAAAAAAGCGGGGCTCAGGGTCAACCTCATCACGAACGGCACGCTCA
>DYIT01000096.1:5824-18440 GCA_020723505.1 Candidatus Kuenenia stuttgartensis | reverse complement strand
ATTGAAAAATCGCTGAAGAAACTGAAAGGATTCGCAGAAAGGCACGCGGAGCGCGTGATATAACCCGGACGAGCCTGGACTGCATCCCTGTCTGGTTCCGACTCGTCCGGATTATGGAGTTACGTTAGCTTCCGCATTCGAAGCGGGGGTCAAGCAGCTTCGCGTGGAATAGATGCATTTCAAGCCATACATGCCCGAGTCCGCGGCCCTGACGTTCAAGTACGATTTCGCTTCGCACTTGCTGGGCGCCGGAGTCGCGGCCGTGGCCCCGATAGGCGCGGTAGTGGCGAGGAAGGCGCTGGGCGCCTCCGACTTCGAAATCGCCCTGATTCATTCCGCGACCTTCATGGGGTATTTCATGTCCTTGCTCGCAGCGGGCCCTTCTTCCGGCGGGAGGAAGATGGCATGGGCCTTCTGGCCGCGGTTCATCGGCCACGGACTCCTGGTTCTTGTCGTTTTCGCGACCTCATCGATGCTGTTCACGGCCGTGTTCACCATTTCGAATGCAGTGATGCAGATGTCGCTTCCCGCCACGACGGGCATCTACTCCTCGAATTATCCCGAGAAGTCCAGGGGCCGCATCGTGAGCCTGTTGAAGATGACGGAGACGGCGTTCCTGGTGCTTTTCACGTTCCTGGGCGGGCTCGTCATGAACGAGCAGCCTTGGACGTTCCGAATCCTGTTCCCGCTGGCCGGCGTCCTCGGCGTCGCGGGAGCAGTCGTCTTCTCGAGAATCAGGGTGAACGAGCCGGGCCCGTGCGGCGTGAACGACGTCGAGGGGGATCAGAGCGGACCGAGGATTGGACTACGTTCGATTCTCTCGGTCTTCGGCGCCAACAGAATCTTCGCCGTGTTCATGGCCACATGGTTCCTGTTCGGATTCGCGAACATCATGACGAGACCTGCGCTGACGATTTACTACGTTGACCCGGAGTTCGGCGTGAATGCCGACTACTTCCAGCTGAGCCTCCTTACGGCAATCATTCCGAACGCCATCATGTTCGCGACGGTTTATTTCTGGGGAAGAATCTACGACCGGGTGGACGTCATCAAGCTAAGGGGGATTCTCCAGCTCGTCTGGTCGCTCGAACTGCTCATATGCTTTCTGACGAACAGGATTGAGTTCCTGTATGTATCCGTTGCGATTCGCGGGTTTGCGGCTGCGGGATCAAGCCTTATCTGGAACATCGGGGTTATCCGGTTCGCGCCTCCCAGGGAAGTGCCGCTCTACATGGGAATCCACACGTTCCTGACAGGCGTCCGCGGCATCATCGCGCCGCACGTCGGCATCTTCATCAAAGCCGCGGCCGGGGTGCATGCGGTCTTCATTATCGGTTTCGCCGCCATGCTGGTCGCGGGGTTCTGGGAATCAATCAGAACAACGGGGGCGGTGGAGCCGCCGGGGAGACGAGGCATACATAAGGAAAGGTCTGTGGGAGCCGCCGGGGAGACGAGGCATACTAAGGCGGCGATTTATATCCATCCCGGATTATAGCTCGCAGGCGGACAGGACCGCCTTCGCCGTTTCGAGGTCGAAGTCAGTGTCCTCGCAGCCGTCGGTGTCCAGGAGCACCACCTGGAAGGGGATCTTCAGCTGCTCGGTGGCCTGCTTAATCTCATCGAAGCACGCGATTCCCACGACGGCGGAGGGCTTCTCGGCGAGTATCTTCTTCTTCACTATGCTGCCTCCGCCTACGACGAAAACCCTGTAGCCCAGGTTCTCGGCGAATTCCTTCACTTCGTCGCGTTTCTGCCTTTTGATGCAGTGCGCCACGAAAAGGATGCGCTCGCTGACGGGCTGCTTCATGAAGGAGGCAAGCTGCCCGCGGTTGTATTCATCAACCTGTTTTTTGAAATCGACGTCGTCATTCATGATTCGCATGCCGTGAAATACGGCAACATGTTAAGCGGATTTGACGACGATAGCAACATGATTGATGCGGCAGGCTCTTTCCGGTAACATTCCCTGTTCGGCATGAAATGCGGTTCTCCTTTATATTCAGGAGGTGACCGATGAAGACGCACCTGTGCGCGGCACTTGCAGCCCTCATACTGATTTCCGGCGGCTGTTCCGGCGCGCTCGGCCCGGACGACTTGAGGAGCGGGGACTTGAAGGGCGTCGTCATCAGGAAGTCGCGCACCGAAGGCGATTATTTCATACACGTCCGGCTGGCATCGGGCGACCAGGCCACCGAGGAAGTCACGGCGGATGCGTACAGGATGGTCGGCGAAGGCGACTCGCACCCGCTTTCCGAGACCGCAGCCGAACCTCAGGGTTCCGAGGAAATCGACGAGGAAACCGCCAAGGAAGGCGATCCCGGCGCGTTCAAGAAGCCAGAGGACGACGAGGAAAGCGGAGATTGAACCGGCCCGGCGAATCCCGGGAGCTTCCCGTTTCCGCCGGGCAGCCTTCGATGGAAATCCCGGAATGCCCGGCTGCCGGCAGGATTACGGCAAAGAGTCGCTCGATTAAACCGGAGGTTTACTAGCCAGGCTGGTAGACGAGGTAGAGCGCGTGCCGGAACATTGTGACGACTACGCCGTTTCCGATGTCCAGGCCTAGCTCGTACTGCCCCCACCATGAAAGCACGCCGGTGAACATGTCGCCCTCGTAGGTCTTCACCAGTATGGGCGCCTTGCTCATCTGGAAGCGCTGCAGCTTCTCGTTCTTGACCATGCGGCGTTCGATGACTTTTTTCGGCGGTTTCAGGTCCTTGGCCTTCAATTCCGCATCATGCTGGATTTTCTCCGCCACGTACTTCTCGAACATGGGCGGGTAGCCGAACTTCGCGTTCAGTTTAAGGAATTCCGCCTCTTTCGTAGGCCTCTTGGTTTTGGGTGTCTTCTTGAATTTGAAAGCGTATGGCTCGAGTTCGGTGATTATTCCCGTCATGCTCTTTCCGCCGAACATGGCCAGGGTTATCTCCTGGGCCGACTCTTTGGCGTCAATGAGGCACGAGCGCAGCTTGTTGGTCGCTATGCTCCGCCGGAGCTCGTTCCTCAGCACCGCTTTTTCGAGCGTGATGTTCCCCGAAACTACGTTGCCTGCGAGCGATCTCGGCAGCCTGTATGTGGTGCAAAGCTCTTCAAGCTTCGTTTTCTGAGGGGCGACCTTGAACTTCTTGATGGAGATGTTCGTTCCCCGGGCGGCGATCTCGAACGCGTCATCGAACGGGATGCCCAGCTTCGTCTGCAGACCGAGCGCTTTCTTGTAAATCTGCCTCTCGAAGCTGCTCATGGGCGGCAGTTGCGTCCTGCCGCCGCCCCCGCGGCCTCCCTGGAAAGGTTTCCCGCCTCCTCTGGGTTTACCGAAGAATTTCTTCTTGCCCCCGAACTGCGGCGGTCCCGGCCTTCCAAACCCCGGCTTGTTCTTGTAGAATCTTCTCATGGTGCAATGCGAGGTCCAAAAAAGGAAAGTGATCGCCCTGACTTGTGTGCATTTCTGTTCTGGAAAACCGTCCCGTCTCAAACAAGATCCATTCCACCCTCACTCACCGGCGTATTATCCAGGCTGCCGTTCGCTCCGTCAACTGTTTTTTCCGATTATCGGTCATCTTTACCGCCTGAAATCCGGCATGCTTTCCTGAATCGAATCCCCGGATGATTCCTCCAATGTCTGAGAACGGCGCACATCCCGGCGAAGCGAATCAGCGCCTGAGCGACGCACGCCTCATGGAGTTGTCGGCCCGGGGCGATTCCAGCGCATTTGCCGGAATCATTCTCAGATATCAGGGTGCGCTGCTGAACTTTTTCAGGCGGATGGGCGCTGATACCGGTGATGCCGAAGACTTGGCGCAGGAAACGCTGATTAGGCTGTATGAATACAGGGACAGGTACAGGCCGATATCCAGCTTTCCAGCCTTCCTGTTCACAATCGCCCGGCATGCAAGAGCCGATATGCTGAGGAAAGCATTTAGAAGCAGGGCGTCAGGAATGGAGGAACCCGATGAATGCCAGGAGGATCCGGCGGTCGTATCATCCTCCGATGACTGCATGGACGTCGAATACGCCCTGTCCCGGCTGTCCGAGAAGCTAAAGGAGACGGTAGTCATGGTCATATATGGGGGGCTTACGTATCCCGAAGCGGCCGAGGCGCTTCAAATCCCCGTCGGCACGGTCAAGTCCAGGATGTTCTTTGCATTCGAGAAACTAAGGGATTTGCTTTTGAAAGGCGGTTTCGATGCGTAATCGGGAGCCCGTGTGCATGCATGCGCCCGACCTGCCTGCTTTGATTTGCGGTGGAATCGAGCCTGCACGGGCCGCTGAAATCAGGCGACATGCGGAAGCCTGTCCTTCATGCGCAGCCTCGCTGGCCGATTATGGAAAGGTCTTCGGGCTTCTTCAATCCGCCAGGCTTGATGCTCCGGACGGCCGATTTTTGCAGGAAGTCATGGCGGGAATCGCGGAAGGACGCCCGTCGGAGCGCCGCAGCCTGGCGGTTTCCCTTGGCGCGGCAGCTGCGGCATGCTTTCTTGCCCTGATATTGTCCGCGGCCGCGTTCGATTCCGGGTCATCGCAGGGAGCAAAACCGGCATTTCCCGTCCCATCCGGCCCAACGGACTATTCGCGCGAGGATGAAACGGTAGGAAGGGCTCTTGACTGGCTGGCATCCGCGCAGGATCCATCGGGATGCTGGAAACCCGCCATGCACGGCGGCCGGGACCAGTATGCGCCGGGCGTGACCGGACTCGTCCTTCTGGCGTATTTCGGATCTGAGAGAAATCCTTTCGAAGGGCCGCATGCCGGTACCGTGACAAGGGGATTGAGGTATCTCAAGAGCATGACCGGCCACGATGGCGGATTTCAACCCAAGGGACCTGCCCTTGTGTATAACCAGGCGCTTGCCGCGATGTCCCTGACGGCGGCTTCCCGATTCCCGGAATCCGGAGTGGATGCCTCGGACGCTATGAGGCCGCTTAAGTTCCTGGCATCTCTCCAGTCCGAGTCCGGCGGTTTCGGCGAGGATTCTCTCACGTCGCAGCCCAACAGTTCCGCCTCGACCTGGGCGGTCCTGGCGCTGTCCGGCAGCGGTCGGACCGGATGGACAGAGGGAGCGGAATCGGCCAGGAAAGCCATTGCATGGATGAAAGGCATGTTTGACGACGAGGGAAGGCTGGGCTACCGCGTGTCCGGGGATTACCCGTTCGGCAGGGCCGCGCTGACCGCTGCCGGGGCGATGCATCTCGCGGGTGTTGAGAGAGCCCGGGGCCATGGCGCAGGAGGCGGAGCATCCGTCATGGACAAGGTCATGGCGGACCTGGCGGGGAAGGAGGCTGTTCCGGATTTCTGCCAGTGGGTTTTCGCCGTGTCCGCCCTCGAAGCCGCGGGCATTGATCGGTTCCGCGCCGCGTCGGTTTCCCTCAAGACACGCATCGCCTCGATGCAGGTCAAGCACGGTCCGCAGTCGGGATCATGGGATCCATCGGACCGATGGGCGGCGGCCGGCGGAAGAATCTACTCGACGGCGATGGCGGCGCTTGCGCTGGAGACCGCCCTTCTGCGGGGCAAGCTGTAGGGATTGGCGCCTGATGCTGCGGCGCTGAACTCGCAGTTCCAGCCGAACGTCCTGTTTTCCCGCGCATTTTCCTGATAAAATCCCGTTTCGTTCCCGCGTTTCCGGGCCGGGAGCATTAGGTCCAGGCTGCCCGGCATTCCATGAGCAAAGGTCCACGGACATGGCAAATCAGGATGACGGCCCCGGGAAGTACATGTGCCTGCAATATGTGCCGGACGGCGCCGGCGCGCCCAGGGCAAGCGTAGTGCCTCAGCCCATGAAGACCGAATTCGGGCATCTGTACGATGAGAGGCTCGCTGCGCTTTGGCGGAGAAACACGGAACGGCTTGCCGGCGGCGAAATTACGACGGTGACGCTATATCGCGAGCAGCTTGACATGACGGACGTGGAACTTGGGATGCGCACCGGTCTCGGCAAAAGGGCGGTGAGGAAGCATGAGACGCCCGCAGGATTCATGAAGGCGACAATCGGGGATTTGCAGTCCTATGCAAAGGTATTCGGCGTTCCGCTGGCTGCGATGTTCTGTCTTATCGACGATTCCGCGGCGCAGGCGATTGCAATCGAGGAGAGCCCTTCGGGAGCGGTTAGCATCATAAAGTCGGCGAAAGGCAAGTGATGGCGATTCAGTTCGACCACAGGATAGCCGCCCATTGCGAGACCGGAACCGTCTCGGGGATTCTAAGGCATTATGGCCTTGATATTTCCGAACCAATGTCATTCGGAATCGGCGGCGGCATCTTTTTCGGCTATTTCTCGTCAAAGAGGTTCTCATTCCATAAGATAGTCAGCAGGTCCCAGCCGGGGAAGATCCTTTCCAACGTCGTGAAGCGGCTGGGGGTGAAGGGATATTCGACGACCTTCCGGAATCCTGAGAAGAGCACGGCTGCGCTGGACGCGCTGCTCAACGAGGGCAAGCCCGCGACGCTCCAGGTGGACATGTTCCACATGGACTACATGCCTCAGCACATGCGAATCCATTTCAATGCGCATTTCATCAATGTTTTCGGCCGCGAGGGCGAAGTCTATCACGTCAGCGACGCGTATGTTCCGAACCCCAGCGTGATTCCGGGGAAGCATCTGGAGGCGGCGCGCTTCGTCAGGGGCGACCTTGCTCCGAAGGGCTTCATGTTCCATCCGGTTTCCGTCCCGAGGGATCCCCCGATGGCCAAGGCAATAAAGGCGGGAATCAGGAGCGCGTGCTTCAACATGCTGAAGATTCCGATTGTCCCATTCGGCGTGAGAGGGATAAGGAAGTTCGCGGACATGATCGTGAGGTGGCCGGAAATCGCCGGCTCCGAGGACAGGCTCGCGCACGAGACCATAATGATTGGCGTGACGCTCGAGGACATGGGGACGGGCGGAGCCGGTTTCAGGTTCATGTACGCGACGTTCCTAAGCGAGGCGGCCGCCTTGCTTGGCAACGGCGAGCTCGGGAGGATTTCCGAGCAGATGCGCGAGAACGGCGACAGGTGGAGGGAGATATCGCTCCTGGCGGCAAGGACGGGCAAGGAGCGCGACTTCGGCAAAGGCAGGCTGACGGAGCTTTCCGATCTCATCCGCCGGCGGGCCGACGCCGAGGAGACGATATTCAGGTCGCTCCTGAAGGCGGTTTGACATGCATGATTCCCCCGAATCCGCCCCGGGTCCGGCAATCGAGGCCGAGGAGCTCTCGAAAACTTATCCCGGGTCCGGCACGCCCGCGCTTGACAGGATTTCGTTCACGGTGCAGCGGGGAGAAATCTTCGGAATTCTCGGCCCGAACGGAGCCGGGAAGACCACCGCGGTCTCCATCCTTTCGACTCTCATACGGCCGACATCGGGATCAGCGCGGGTGCTCGGTATGGACGTCTCCCGGCGTCCGTCGGAAGTCAGGCGTCTAATCGGGATCGTCCCCCAGGAAATCGCGATATACCCCGGGCTGACGGCCAGGCAGAACCTCGTGTTTTTCGGCAGTCTCTACGGAATTCCGCGGGGCATGCTGGCATTGCGCGCGGATGATGCTCTGAAGCTGGTCGGGCTCGAGAACAGGGCCGACGCGAGGGTTTCTACCTTTTCAGGGGGCATGCAGAGGCGGCTCAATCTTGCGGCGGGGATTATCCATTCTCCTGCGGTGCTTCTCCTGGACGAGCCCACGGTCGGGGTTGATCCCCAATCCCGGCGCTTCATATTCGAGAACGTGAACGCGCTCGCCAGGAACGGCATGGCTGTTGTCTACACCACTCACTACATGGAGGAAGCAGAGGAGCTCTGCACCCGCATCGCGGTGGTCGACGAGGGCAGGATAGTGGCGACCGGCAGACCCCGCGATCTGGTCAGGGAGCACGGCGAGGACCGCATCAGGATTGCCGTGGAATCCTCCCTGCCCGGCGACCTCGTTCACGGGCTGGACGCGTTCGCGGAGACGGGATGCGTCAAGGCCGGGGCCGGCGTCATAGAGATGCGTGTGAGGTCCGCTCATGATTCGCTTGCCGGCGTGCTGGAATTCCTGCGGGGAAAGGGCGTGAAGGTGCTTTCGCTCGACTTGAAGCCCGCAAGCCTCGAAAACGTGTTCATAAAGCTGACGGGCAAGGGACTCAGGGATTGAGTGGATTTTCCCTTTGAACGCCTTCGAAATCGCCTGTATAATATCGGTTTATTTAATTTTTTCTGCCCTGGATTTAGAGCATACCATGTCGGATTTGGTAAGCCTGAAGCGGGAAATCAAGGATCTCCTGATTTCCTCATGCAAGCTCAAGAACACGAAGCCCGAGGAAATCGACGACGATGTCATTCTCTTCCAGAGCGGCGGCAAGCTCGGGCTCGATTCCATAGACGCGCTCGAACTGGTGCTCGCCCTCCAGAAGAGATACGGAGTCCGCATAGACGACAAGAACATATCCAGGGTGATACTCCAGTCGGTGAACACGATCGCGGAGTTCATCACCAGGGCGGGGACGGACGCATCCAGGCCCGCGAAGGCATGAGCGGGGCGCTCACGGCGACCCTCACTTCCGCCCTCAGCCTCCTTCCGACGCCGGCTTCTCCTTCGCAAGGTCGCGCGGCCTGCCTTTTTGAGAGGTCGCGGCCTCGTCAATCCTTCTTATCAGGGCGTCGTAGACTTCGGTCGCGCCGGGAACCATCAGGAAGAATGCGCGCATGAACGGCAGGTGGTCTCCGGGAGTCGCAGCTTGCGTCCCGCCCGTCGACTTGAGCTCGGAGGCGAGCGCGTCCTTCTCCAGTTCGAATTCGATGTCCGTAAGGCTCCTGGCCTTGTCGAGCACGGCGCCCGCCGCGGTCGCCAGGCCCGCCTTCTCCTTCTCGGTGAGCCCGGGTTTCACCACGAGCGCCTGTCCGACGAGGCCTTCGATGATGCGGCTGCGGACGCCCGGCCATGCCCATGAAGGCGAAGTCCTGGCTGCGGATAGGATTTTAGCATGCAAGGGGGACGCCTGCGCCTGTCCCACCCGCACGGGATCCTCGAGGTCGGCCGGCGGAAGCAGGCAGCACGAGAACGATCTGAATATCTCCTTCTGCTCGTCTGTCAGCACCGCGTCGATTTTTACGGCCGCCTTCTTGAGTGCCGTCAGCGCGTGGGCGGCCCTTTGCTCGTCGTAGCATCCGAGGAGGTGCGCCACGGCCTTTTCCTTCGCGGTCCCGCCGGGCAGCCCCTCCCATCTTCGGCCCAGCCCCTCTGTTTCGGTCGCTGCTTCGCTCTCGGAGTGGCATCTCTGGCAGGCGCCCCATCTCTTCGAGGGGTCCCAAACCAGCCCTGCCTTGATGGCGGCAGATTCCGTCTTCCTGGCCTCCCCCATCCGTTTCATCGTCTCCCCGTCCGCGGTCTTGCCGGACAGGAGAATCTCCCGGGTCCTCAGGAATTCCGACCGGACCTTCTCGAAGTCCGGCGAGAAGCGGCCGGCGAGCCTCGGCCGATCGAAGCCGGAAGCTTCCATCTCGGCGGCGCAGGCCTTCAGTTTCACCGCCTGTTCCCTCGTGAAATTGAGGCCGTTGACCACGTTTATGCACGAGAGGTTGTAGAGGAGGTATCCCATCTCGCGGAGCTGGTCCGCCCGCGAAAGACGTGCTTCATTCCCGGAATCCGCCGTTTCGCCCTGGCATTCCCGCGGCCATGCGGCCAGAATCGACAGCGCTGCAATGCAGGATGCGGCGAGTTTTAAAGGCATTCCCGTTCCCTTTAAACGTCCATGAAGTGCCGACCGTTTCCCCCTATGATTTACAACCCGAAGCGCTCGGAAGTTTCGGTCGATTTTGCTTGAAAGGCTCAATGTCCGCCGACATACTTCCATGTTATTTCGGGGTCAGCGTTCTCTTCAGAGGAAAGGAGCTCAAAATGGATTTCAACATCTCCGACGAAGTCAAGCTGATGCAGGAGAGTGTCAGGGACTGGTTCAAACGGAATTTGCCGCTGGACAAGATGAGGGAAATCGACCAGAAGGGCCATCCGATGCCCAAGGAAGTGATTGAAGGCCTCGCCGGCCTGGGCGTCATAATGGGCGTGATTCCCGAAGAGCGCGGCGGGCAGGGGCTCAACTGGTTCAAGCAGGCGGCCATAGCCGAAGAGATAGGATATGGCGATCCGACCGCGGCCTGCGCAGCCGCCTTCATGGCGGTGATGACCGGGTGGGGATTCACCCTGGACCGCTATGCCTCGGAGGGAATCCGCAGGGACTTCATCAGGCCTGCTATCGCCGGCAAGAAGTTCATCGGAATCGCAACGACCGAGCCGGGCGGCGGATCCGACGTCGCGGGCTTCAAGTCGAAGGCGGAGAAGAGCGGAAAGAACTGGATCCTCAACGGCGAGAAGACGTTCATTTCCGGCGTGGAAGAGTGCAAGCTCTGGGGCGGCGGCTATTGGGTCAACGTCCGCACCGGCCCAGCTCCGGCAGGCGCCGCGCACAAGAACATGACCTCCTTCTTCGTCCCCATCGATGCCCCCGGAGTCGAGATGACCGAATGCTACCGCGACGCGGGCAGAATGGCCATTTCCACGGCCGGATTCACGATGACCAATGTCAAGGTTCCCGACGACTACCGGCTCGGCGAGGAGGGCAAGGGCTTCTACTACACCATGGAGGGATTCGACAACGCCCGCATCCTCATCGGCGCAAGCTCCGTGGGAATCACGCAGCGGGTGATAGACGAGGCCATTCCGTACATAAAGGAACGCAAGACGTTCGGCATCCCTCTGGCGAAAAACGAAGGCATCCAGTTCGAGCTCTCCGACATCTACAAGGAGATGGAGGCTTCCAGGCTCATGTACCAGAAGACCGCGTGGATGCAGGACATAAGATACGACGAGGAAGGCTGGCTCGAGAGGAAGGGCAAGGCGAAGACGTTCCAGCCTACCGACATCGCGAAATGGATTGCGATGCTCAAGTGGAAGGCGCCGGCGCTGGCGCTTCACGCCGCGGAGAGGGCCATGCTCTGGCTCGGCGCGGCCGGTTACACCGACGAGTATCCCTTCCAGATGGCATGGCGCGGCGTGATGTCCTACGTCGTCGGCGCCGAAGGCGGCCAGAACATCCAGAAAATCGTCATCGGCAGGGAGCTCCTGGGCAACGAGTTCGTTCCGTACAAGTAAGCCGGGCCCCTTTGGGCCGGGCCCACCGCCGGCAGCGCCGGCATTCCGGGCCATGGCCGGGGTGGAGGGGACCGGGACAGGCGTTCGCACGCAGGGGCGCGGATTGACGCGCCCCTGCGTCTCATTGGGAATGCACAGGCATGAGAATCATCGTTTGCGTCAAGCAGGTGCCGGATACGACCGAGGTGGAGATTGATCCGAAGACAGGGACCATAATCCGCGAAGGCGTCCCGTCGATGCTGAACCCCTTCGACGAATTCGCCTTGAACGAGGCGATACGGATACGCGGGACCGGCCAGATTGAGATTGTTGCGCTTACAATGGGCCCGCCGCAGGCCGAGGAGGCGCTGTTCAAGTGCCTCGCAATCGGAGCCGACAGGGCGGTGCTTCTGAGCGACAGGGCTTTCGCCGGATCGGACACGTGGGCCACCTCGCTTGCCCTGTCCAGGGCTATCGAAGCCGTCGGCGATTATTGCGCCGTGTTCTGCGGGCACCAGGCGACAGACGGGGACACTGCCCAGGTCGGGCCGGAGATAGCTAGACAGCTGGGCATCCCGCAGATGACGTACGTCGAGAAGGTGGAGGAGCTTGACGGGAAATCGGTCACGTGCCTCAAGGAAACTGACGAGGGCTACGTGAGGCTCAAGGCGAAGCTGCCTGCGCTGGTCGCGTGCATCTCGCCTTCCTCCTTCGTGCCGATAATCCCGAAGATGGGGCAGATCCTGAAGGCGAAGAAGAAGACCATAGAGAAATGGGGAGCGGACAAGGTCGCGAAACCCGGGGACAAGTTCGGTCTTGACGGCTCGCCGACCCAGGTGGTCAAGACCTATCCCCCTCCGAAGAAGAAGGGAGGCGGGGTGAAGATATCCGATCCGCCCGATGCGGCGGTGCGGAAGCTCGTGGAATATCTCAGGAAGGAAGGTCTTGTCAGATGATAAGGATTCTGGCCGAAAACTGCACAGGCTGCGGGCTCTGCGTGAAAGCCTGCCCGGAAGGGGCCCTGGATCTCAAGGACAAGCTGGCGGTCTACACGAAGGACAAGTGCACTTTCTGCGCCCTTTGCGTCCCGTCGTGCCCGCACGGAGCGCTCAGGATGGACAGGAAGGCGGTCACCGAGAACGTGTCTGCGTTCAAGGGGATATGGATCTTCGCCGAGCAGCGTGGGGGCGTGCTGAAGAACGTCGCAATCGAGCTTCTGGGAAAGGGGAGGGAGCTGGCGGACTCGCTTGGCCAGGAGCTTTGCGCCGTCCTGCTCGGAGGGCCGGGCGCCGGCGGACTCGTTCCGTCGCTCGGGGCATCGGGGGCGGACAAGGTCTACGTCGTGGAGTCGGAGGCCCTGTCGGAGTACTCCACCGACGCCTTCACCGACGCCATGTCCCTGCTCATCACGAAATTCAAGCCCAACATAGTCCTTTACGGCGCCACGCACGTCGGCAGGGACCTCGCCCCATCGATAGCGAGCAATCTCGGCCTAGGGCTCACGGCCGACTGCACCGGTCTTTCAATCGAGCCGAAGGACCGGC
>DYIT01000096.1:0-5814 GCA_020723505.1 Candidatus Kuenenia stuttgartensis | reverse complement strand
ATCACCAACAGCGGCCTAACTGCGGACTGTACGGAATTGGATGTGGATGTGCCCACGCGTAAGCTTCTCCAGACGAGGCCCGCGTTCGGCGGCAACGTGATGGCGGACATCATCTGCCCCAACACGAGGCCGCAGATGGCCACGGTGAGGCCCAACGTGATGCCGAGGCTCAAGCCTGATCCGGGGCGCAAGTGCTCCGCGGTGAAGGTCGACCTCAAGCTTGACGCGCGCAAGACCAGGACGAAGGTCCTGGAGACAATCAAGTCGGCCAGGACGGGCGCAAAGGGTGTCGAGGAATCCGACGTGGTCGTTTCCGGCGGAAGGGGCGTCGGCGACGACGGCTTCGCGATGCTCGATGAGCTCGCGAAACTGCTCAACGCGGCGGTGGGCTGTTCGAGGCCCATGGTCGAGAAGGGCTGCATGCCCAAGGCCGCGCAGGTCGGCCAGAGCGGGAAGACGATTTCCCCGACCCTCTACATCGCTGCCGGCATATCGGGGTGCATCCAGCACGAGGTCGGGATTAGATCCTCGAAGGTGATTGTCGCCATCAATACCGATCCTTCCGCTCCGATATTCAATCTCGCGGACTTCGGAATCGTCGGCGACGCGAAGGCAATCATACCGCTGCTGGTCAAGGCGCTCAGGGAGAAGGCCTGAATTCACACGCCGGCTTTCCGTGACGGGCGCGTGAATTCGAATATGCGCGCCGTCTTCCACAGGAAAAGCCGGACAAGCTGGAGAAGATACTGTGCCATCACCCTGCTTCCGAGCTTGCTGCTTCCTTTCACCCTGTCCCTGAACACGTAAGGCACTTCCACGTATTTCCGGGAGGCGGCCTTGACGAACACCTCGAGGCCGATCTTGAAGCCTCGCGGATTCAGGGCAACGCCTTCAATCGCCGCTTTCCTGATTATGAAGAATCCCGAGGTCGCGTCTCTTATCCCGGTCAGCGGCCTCGCAAGAAGGCAGGCTAACCTCGACGCCAGCCTGCGCCTGAGCGGCCAGCCTTCGACTCCGCCGCCTTCGACATGCCTCGATCCCACGGCGAGGTCGGCCCCATCGCCGATGGCCCGCGCGAGGGCCGGAATCGCCTCTGGCGGGTGGCTCAAATCGGCGTCGATGACGCACAGGACGTCCCCGCGCGCGGCCTCGAACCCCTCGGTTACCGCGGGAGCGAGCCCCCTTGGCCCGGTGCGGCGCAGCACCGCGCCCTTGCATCCCGAAAGCGCCTCGCCGGCCGCGTCGGCGGTCCCGTCCGGCGACATGTCGTCGGCCACGATGATTTCGAAATCCAGGCCCGCGGAGGAGCACGCGGATCTTGCGCGGCGGATCAGTTCCGCTATGTTCTCCTTCTCGTTATAGGTCGGAACCACGATTGAGACCAGCATTCAATCCGCTCGACGACCAGGGGGCTTACCCGCTTCACGATTCGCCGGGTGCGCCGCCAATCCTGCCGTATTTCGCCCTCCCACCGATTCTCAGAGCCCGCCCGTGTATCCTGCGCGCCAGGGATTCCGCCGTCCCGTCCTTGCTCCCGGCGCCGAGGTATTCCGTTATGAACCTGAGCCTGTCCGACGCGGTTATTTCCGGGCCCGCGCAGGTCAGGTGCAGGGCCGCGAGGTCGCACACCACGTGGTAGAGGCTCAGGCTGCCGAGCTTCCTGCACCTGTGAAGGTCGATCACCCTGAACTCCTTCTGCCCCTCGCCCGAGGATACGAATACGTGCGTAGAGAAGAAGTCCGGGTGCGTTATCCCGGCCTTGTGAATCTTCCTCGCGAACTGCGCGAGGCCTGGCAGCATTTCCTTCTTCGCAGCCCTCGCCTGGGGTCTTGGCAAGCCGCCAAGGCGCCCGATGACGTCGCGCAGAGGGGAGAAGCCCTTCATCTCGGCCGTCAGGAGGAACGAAGGCCTCGCTATCCCGCAGGCTGCTTCCCCGAAGCCGACAATCCGGTATGTGCCGATTCCCGCCTCGCGCAGGGCGCATGCCGCGGCGACCTCGACCGCGGCGTGGGTGGGCTTGCGCCGGAACGGGAACCAAAGGCCGATGAAATCCTTGAGCGGCGGGCGCGAGAACCGCTTCAGGAAGTAGTTCTCCCTGAGCCGGATCTTCACGACGCTCCGGGACCTGTTGCGGTCCACGAGGCTGCCTCCGTTGAAGGCCATCCAGCCGGAAAACGAGGAGAGGTTGAGGGAAGCCAGGTCGTCCGCCGCGTCTTTCGCGATGCACACCTTCCCGGATGCGTCTTCGCGCGTTAAAAATTCATCCGGATTGTTTTCCATCACACACCATAACCTGGACGAGCCGGAACCAAACAGGGATTCAAGTGCGGCTCGTCAGGGTTATTCCACGCGCTCCGCGCGTGCCCTGCCGTAAATCTTCTTAATTCATACAATCATATTTTTTCGAAATAACCAATGCCCGCTTCCGCAAGCCGAATCTGTTCCTGGGGCCGGAGCAGAGCCGCTCTCGCCTCCGCCCTGCGAACCAGGTCTTCCTGCGCGTGATTCAGCTCCCGCCCCGCCGCGCGGAAGTATCCGCCGAAGAACGGAAGGACTCCCCTCTTCCCGCAGACGAGAAGGATGCCCGCCAGGAGCGGCCCGAGGTCCCTGACCCTGTCGCGGGTCCGAATCCCCTGCCCAATCCTGCCCTTGGGGCAGTCGACCTTGAAGACCCGGCCCTGCGGACCCGAAACCAGGAAGTTCCTCAATGCGAGCGAACCGTCCTTGTAGGCGTTTGAATGCATTGCGGCGACCGCCATGCCGAGGCGCATGCACAAATCCCCGTCGAATCCGCCGGCGAGAAGATTGTCGGCTCTCGTGGCTCCCTGGATTTCCCCGGTCACGATGAAGCATCCCCTCACGAATCCCCGGACCCTCGCTTCGCCCCATGCGCACCGTTCCGGGACCCCGATTCCGATGGATTCGAGAAATGCGAAATTGTCCCATTCCTTCCGGGCCTTCGATTCCCCCAGCAGCGTGCCCCGGAGCGCCCCCTTCAACCTGTCCCGGACCGTGGGAAACAGGTAGCGCTTCAAAAAGAAGCGTTTCCCGTCCCCGCCTGCTTCGAACGCGATTGTGGACGTGGTCCTGCTCCGGGCTATGATGTTTCCTCCGCCGAACGACATGAAATCTTCAACCCGGCTCAACCCGGCGGAGGCGAATGTGCAGGCGAAATCAGCTGCAGTTTCGATTCTCGATTTCATCCGTCTTCCTAGCGGAGGAGGGACTTGAACCCCCGACAAACGGATTATGATTCCGCTGCTCTGCCAGCTGAGCTACTCCGCCCAATCCCTGCGCAGCGGAAAAAGCCGGAAGCTGCGCCGGGATTCGCTCCAAATCATTACAGGGTCCATGAATAACGGATTCGAGCCCGGAAATCAAGCGCAAATGCCCCGGTGCAGCCCCGGCAGCGGTCAGGATGGAAGGGCTACCATGGAAGCCGGGAGACTCGAACTGCGTCCGATCCTCCGGAAAAGAGTCGAATGGTCAAGCCGAAGGCTTGTTATTTCCAGTGGCCTGGGACGTAAATATGACCGGCTTTTGTATGCGACCAGTGTCCGGGAACCCACGTCTTCTGTCTTTGAGGGGGTTGCTGCCAAGTGCCGGCTCTCCAGACCCACTTCGTGCCGTTCCAGTCCCAGCGGCCGTCCACCCACACGTGCATGGTGCCCGGACGGGGCGGTTTGTGGACTTCGAGTCTCGGCGGCGGAGGGGCATGGGTTATTGCTTTTGCGACCGCCCTTGGGGATGGCGGGATGAGGCAGCCTGACAAAAGGACTGAAGCGGCAAGGGCCGCGGCGGCGACGGCTGAAGTTCTGCGGATAGTATGCATGCATCCCTCCAAACAGCTCTCAAGTCCGGTCCGTCGAGGACAGGCTTGCAGGAATATTATCGCCTGATTTCCGGACGGCCGCAATAACAGAAGTTGCCCCCACCCCCACCGCCGGGCGACTTCCGTCATTCGCAGAACTTGTATCCCACGCCATGCACTGTGAGCACGTGTTTCGGATTTTTCGGGTCGTCCTCCAGTTTCTTCCTGAGCCTCACCACCGTGTTGTCGACCGTCCTGTCGGTCGGGTAGGCTCCGACGCCCCAGACTTCGTCGAGGATTTTCGCCCTTGGCACAGGCTTGTTCTTTTCCTTCATCAGAAGTTCGAGGAGACGGGCTTCGAGGTGCGAAAGCGTGAAGCGTTTTCCGCCCGGAAGCGAGACCGAATACGTCCCGAAGTCCACGCTCCTGTCGCCGACGAGCGCGTGTGGAGGGACCTGGCCCGACAATCCCGCCCGTCTCAGAATCACTTTTATCCTTGCCAGGAGTTCGCGAATCGAGAAGGGCTTGGTGATGTAGTCGTCGCCGCCGATTTCCAGGGCGAGAATCCTGTCAATCTCGTCGCCTCTTGCCGAGAGGAAGACGACGGGCGTCCAGATCCCCTTTTCCCTCATGATTCTTGTCGCTTCGATGCCGTCCATGACCGGCATCATGATGTCCATAATGATGAGGTCGGGCATCCTTTCCCGGACCCGGTCCATGGCGGCCCTCCCGTTCTCGGCTTCTACGACCCTGTATCCCTCGAATTGGAGGTTGTCCCTCAGAACGGCCCTCATCGCATGCTCGTCTTCGACGATTAATATTTCGAATCCTGACATGGCTTCCCCCTGCATCCGGGTTCAATTTGACGCGCCGCAGTCTACCAGGGACTGCGCTTGGCTCAAAGCCTGAAGACCAGCGAGAACGCCGTGCCGCCGCCCTCCCTGTCCTCGACCTCCACTGTGCCTCCATGCGCCCTCATGGTATCGAGCACCAGCGCAAGTCCGAGCCCGATTCCGCTCGAGGTTGAAAGGACGGATTTCGATCGCCAGAACCTCTCGAAGATTTTTTCCTTCTCCTCCTTTGCAATCCCCCTGCCGCGGTCCTCGACTTTGAAGACGATGAATCCGTTCCTTTCGCACGCGGAAAGCCTGATTTCCCGGACGTCCGACGAGTACTTGGCCGCGTTGTCGACGAGGTTGTACAGCGCGGAGAAGAGGGAGCGCGGTTCGGCCTGGAACGAAGGCAGACCTTCCACGGCATGGACGGAGAAATCGAAACCCATGCCGCGGAGGAAGGCCCCGTGCGACTGCTCCACTTCCGACAGCACTGCGGACGGGGACAGCGTCTCGAAGCTGCGGATTCGCCCCCCCGCGTCGATGCTCACGGATTCCAACAGGTTGCCGATGAGTCCTTCGAGCCTCGATGTCTCCCTGACTATCACTCCCAGGTATTCCTCTCCCTTGGCCTTCTCGGGAATCCTTCCCATGAGCATGGTTTCCGCGGAGGACCTGATTATCGAAAGCGGCGTCCTCAAGTCGTGCGAGACCTGAGAAATCATGTCCGTCTTCAACCTCGAGAGGTTCATTTCGGCCCTGAGCCTGCGGATGGTCAGGAAGGTGCCGGCTCCCAGCGCGCAGGCGGCGGCGATGAATGCGGCGGCAACGAGCGCCCTGTCCCGGCTTTCCTCGCGGTCGATGACGGCCTTGGGGACCGAGGCGGCAAGCCTGAGCGGTACCGCCGGATCGACCGCCGGGACCGCAGCGAGCTCCTCCATGCCTGCATGTCCGGATCCCTTCCCGCTGGCGCGTACGGAGATTTCCATGGCGGGGACGAAACCGTTTCCGCCGATCATGAGACTCAGCATGGATTCCATTTCGGCAACCGGGATGATGAATCCTCTCCAGGAATCCCCCGAGTTCTCGAGCAAGGCAACCGCCTGCACGCCCGACAGGCGTGCCGCTATTCTTGCGCGCCCTCCCGCGGACGCCGTTCCGACCGAGCCG
>DYIT01000002.1:105413-105663 GCA_020723505.1 Candidatus Kuenenia stuttgartensis | reverse complement strand
GGTTCGTGAGCACCGCCCCGGCGGCCTTCCCGCCCGGTGTGAGAAGCTCGACCGCCGGCATGAACTCGAGGACGCGTATCTTGCGGCTCCTGACCTCGTCGCGGAGCACGCGCATGATCTCCGCGCCCGTGTAGTCCCGCGCCGCGTGCATGCGCTTGCGGCAGGTCCCTCCGCCGTGCACTGTCCGCATTGTCCCGTCCCGCTCCTTGTCGAAGATGCACCCCAGCGACTCGAGCCACAGGATTACGTC
>DYIT01000002.1:68213-105403 GCA_020723505.1 Candidatus Kuenenia stuttgartensis | reverse complement strand
GTCCGGAGCGTCGAGCACCAGCCTCTCGACAAGGGACGGGTCGTTGTGGAATCCGCCTCCGCCCATCACGTCCACGTAGTGGAGCGCCGGGGTGTCGTTCTCCTTGTCGGCGGCCTGGATCCCGCCCTGGGCCATGACGGTGTTCGCGTCCCCGATCCGCAGCTTCGTCGCGAGAACCACCCTCGCCCCCGCTTTCGAAGCCTCCAGGGCCGCCGCGCAGCCCGCCCCGCCTCCGCCCACCACCAGCACGTCGGCCTCGTAGTCGGGCTTGCCGGGATCAACTTCGCCTTCGCGAATTATCGGCTTCCGCTCGAGCACGTCTGCAAGCTCCGTGAGGACGCGCTCGCCCCTGTTGGGCCCGACCCGGACCTGCCTCGCGGCGTCGTCGCGGAAGTCGGGATGGAACGCCTTGAGAATCGCCGTCCTCTCCTGGCTGCTCAAGGGCGTGAACTTCTGCGCAAGCCTGACGGCCCTGCTCTCCTCGACCGCCTTGAGACTGCTCTGGAAATCCGCCGCATACGACACGCGCATCCTCCTCAATCCGCTTCTACGACTCGCGCCTCATAGCGCTTCTTCAGCGCCTCCACCGGCGAGGCCTTCAATTCCCCTAATGCGCCGTCGAAGACCCCCTCCCGGATTTCCGCACGCCTCTTCTCCAGATGCGCCGACCTCCGCACCAGGTTCCTGCCGTAGAGGCGGCGGCTCAACAGGGTCACGTTGTGCTTCACGAGCTCCGCAGGGCACCTCGACGCGCAGAGACCGCATGCGATGCAGTCGAACGAGAGGTCGGCCGCATCCTCCAGCCTGCCCCTGAGAACGGCCGATACCGACGCCAGCACGTCTATCCCCTGCGGGCACGACTTCGTGCACGTGTTGCATCCGAAGCACTTCACCAGCTCCGGATAGATCTCCAGGACCTGGTCGCCGTCGGCCGAAAGGTCCTCGATGCGGTATTCGGGCCTGTGGCCGGGATAGAACGGAATCATCGCGAGAGTCATCCCGTTCTCGACCACGGTCTGGCAGGCTAGCCCGAACCGCAGAGTCGAATCGCCCGCGCGGCGGAACACGGTCGCGCAGGCGCCGCAGAATCCCCCCCTGCAGCCCACCCCGTGCACCAGCCGATAGCCCGCATGCTCCAGCGCCTGAATTATGGTCAGGGACTCGGGAACCTTGACCATGTCGCCCATTATGGAGATCTCGACTTCGCTCATGTCAGCAGCTTTCCTTCCCGGCGATGCGCCGGATTGCGCCTACTCCCCGTCCAGACCGGTTTCCGCCCCGGCGTGCCAGTCGAACCAGTCGGTTTCGTCCGCCGAAGCCATTTCCAGAAGCCTCTCCATCTGCTCCACCATCTTGCCGGATACGATGTGGTGCTTGATGGTCGTGTCGACCTGGGGGCAGGCGAGGACGCAGTTGTCGCACCTGTCGCAGTCCTTTTCGACCATGGTCTCGAGAGCCATCGACGACCTCTGCGCCGTCCGATTCAGCCTCTTGGGTTCGCGTGAAAGAAGGCCGCAGACGTCGATACAGTTGCCGCAACCGAGGCAGGCCCTTGATCCCTCGAGGCGCACCGAGACGTTCAGCATGTGAGTCGCGGAAAAACCCGAGGAAAGCAGCCTGCACCTTGCGACGGGCGGCACCGGCAGATCGAGAATCTTCTTGAGGACCCGCCCGATATCCTTTGCGTCCGCCTGGACGCGGCGGCGGATTCGCATCGTACCGCCTTGCACGGACTGGACGCCGGATACGGACGGTGCCGCCGCAATCCTCCCGGCCGATGTCGCCGTCTCCTTCAGCTGCGCTGCACCACGCGCGCCGGATTCGCGATGCGCGTCAGAGACCGCCGACCCTGCGAATCCGCATTCCGCATGCCCGGTTTCCCCCGGCCCATGATCCTGCACTCCGCCTCTGAGAGTTGCCGCTTCCGAATCGTTCATTTCCAACTCCCCCAAGACTTGCCGTTCTTGGTCTCGAAGCCCGGGTATCCGACCGGCCCGGACGTTTGAGACATCAGATGCTGATTAGCAATTTCCACGCCATGTTAAGGTTGAAACAGCCGTGCAGGACGCATGATGCGGGATGGCCCGGTGCTGCATCTCAAATCCATGAAATTTAATGAGTTATGGCTGAATTACCGGCGCCGTGGGCCAAAAAAGCAAAATCCGGTTCCGGTCTGTCGGGGCCTTGACTTTCTGACTGCATGGTCCGGTCGTGCGCAAACCACACATGGGAGATTTGCACACAAACCCCTTGCGTGGGCGGCTCGTGCCGACAATCAGGCAAACCCGGGGCGAAGAGTCCGGAATCTTCGGGCGACGGGCGCTTAAATTTTCTCTGATGTGCCGTCGGGCGATTTCACCGTCTTGCAAGTCCTTCCAAAACCCCACGACTCCCTTGCCGGTTGCCGGCCCGACCGGCTCCGCGCCCGACTCTTCAGCGCTGGGTTGCGGCTCGGCTGCGTTATGTAATCCGTCTTCAAATGGTAAGATAGTCAGGATTGAGTTGCTCTTGGGACTGGTGGGCGGGGCTATCGGCCGAGCAGGCCTTTTCAGGCCATGGCTCCCCCCGAATCGACGGGAGGAGCGGGACATTCAAAAGCCGACGATATTTGTCGACGCGGACGGCTGCCCGGTCAAGAATGAAGTCTTCCGGGTGGCTAAACGATACTTGCTCAAAGTCGTCCTGGTGGCGAATTCGAGGATGCACGTACCCGACAGGGAAGGGATTGAGCTCGTGGTGGTGGGCGGGGATTTCGACGCCGCCGACGACTGGATTGCCGGGCATGCGGCCGAGAACGACGTCGTGGTTTCGGCCGACGTCCCCCTCGCAGCCCGCTGCGTCGCCAAAGGGGCGCTCGTGCTGGGGCCCAAAGGCAGGATATTCACCGAGGACTCAATCGGCGAAGCCGTGGCGGACCGGAATCTCATGTCCCACAGCCGTGATCTCGGCCTGATAACCGGCGGTCCCGCGCCTTTCACGAAGCAGGACCGTTCGCGCTTCCTTCAGAGCCTGGACAAGGTCGTCGGCGCGGCAATCAGAGCTATGAAGGGAGGTTCTTGAAAATCCCGACGCAGATTCCGTCCGGATCCGTGAACATGGCGAACCACCCGACCTTCTGAATCTCGGTCTTGGGGACTACGACCTTGGCTCCCGCCTTGGTCGCCTTGGCCAGCGTCTTGTCCACGTCATCCACGAGGAAGTACTGGCTCAGGGCGCAGCAGGGCGCCTGCGGGGGTTTCGCCATCATCCCACCGCCTGGATCCTTGCCTGCATTGATTAACGTGTAGCCGGGCATGCTGCTGTCGTCGAACTTCCAGTCGAATACTTTCCCGTAGAACGCCTTGGACTTCTTCATGTCGCTCACCATCAGTTCCCAGTGGCACAGATGATTGCCCATCGCTCCTCTCCTGAAAGCTTCTGAATTCTCCTCACCCCTTTGCCGGACATGCAGATATTGTATCATGGAATCGATCATTCCGGCGACTCCCGGTATCCAGGGCGAGACCCGGTTTTCGGTGGATTGAACATGAAACACATTATTCCGCTGCCGGCGTTCATGATTATCGTCTTCTGTTGCCCTGCTGCGGCTCGAAGTGAAGACCGGCCGCCCGATCCCGCTCCCACGCCAGAATGGGTCACGCCGGAAGTCCGGGCGCCGCGCGTCACGAGGGTCATCTTCGAAAGCAAGGCGGCGAAATCAAAGGTCAGCTTTTTCATCTACACGCCCGCGCAGTACGATTCGGAGAAGGATCGCAGATTCCCGGTGCTCTACTGGCTGCACGGATCAGGCGGAGGGCTGAGCGGCGTGCCCGAGCTGGCGTCGCGATTCGACGAAGCCGTCCGCGAAGGGAAGGCCCCTGCGATGCTGGTCGTCTTCCCGAACGGCCTCAAGGAGGGAATGTGGTGCGACTCCAAGGACGGGAGGACGCCTGTAGAGACCATTCTGGTAAAGGAGCTGCTCCCGTTCGTGGACGCCTCCTTCAGGACGATCGCGTCGAGGGACGGGCGGATGCTCGAGGGATTCAGCATGGGCGGCTACGGGGCGGCCAGGCTCGGTTTCAAGCACCACGATCTGTTCGGCGCGGTCTCCATCCTTGGGGGCGGCCCCTTGCAGAAGGAGTTCAAGCCGGATGAGACGCCGCGCGCCGATCCCGAAGGAGCAAGGCGGCTTATGAAAGCCGTGTATGGGGACGACCAGGAGTATTTCAGGAAGCAGAGCCCGTGGGAACTGGCCGGGTCGAACGCTGATTCCATTCGCGGAAGAACCCTCGTCAGGCAAATCATCGGCGACCGCGACGAGACGCTGCAAAACAACCGCCTCTTCCACATGCGACTGACCCGCCTTCAAATCCCGCATGCTTTCGAGGTCCTGCCTGGCGTCGACCACAATCCCAAAGCGGTCATGGACGCCATGGGTGACTCTTTTTTCTACTTCCACCGCGCCGCGTTCTTCGGGACCAATCACGGCGAAAAAGGCAAGGATGACGATTCTTCGGATGACTCATCTTCCGGCAGGAAGTGACTTACTGAATCCACTTGCGCCGGACATTCACGATGCTCGATGCGAAAAGCGCTGCGCAGAAGAGCAAGAGCAGGAGGAAGTCGAGGGCGAGCGGCATGCGGGAACCATGCCCTGCGGCGGCGTGCAGGATATCGGCGCCGTAGGTGAGCGGCAACGCGTAGGAAAGCGGCCTCAACGCGACCGGAAGCTGTTCAATCGGGAAGAACAGGCCGCAGAGAAAGAGCATGGGGAAGCGGAAGAAGTTCGAAAACGTCTGCGCCTCGAAGATTTCCCGCACCGACACCGCGATGAAAAGGCCCAGCAGCGCGGAACTCAAAGCAATCAGCCCCACGGCCGCTGCCAGCGCAAGCCAGTCTATGCCTGACAAGTCCGCTACGAAAACGCAATCCAGGCTTTCAAGGGCCGCCTCCGCTCTTTTCCTTCTCCTTCTTCATGGCGGCTGCCTTTGGAAATCTACCCGCAAGGCCCGTGGCCGTGAGGCCCGTGCCCGTGGCAAGCGTTGCCGGGGGTGGCCTCGGCCAGGGTACCCGCCTTGTAGGACGCTACCGCCTCTTCCACCGTAGGCTGCTCCGCGATGAAGACCTTGAGCCCCGCGGCCTGAATCTTCATGAGCGCGCCCATGCCGATTCCGCCGGCGATTATGCCGTCGATGTCCTCGCCCTCGAGGGACGCCAGCGGCATGCACATTCCGTGCTGGTGATGGAGGTTGCGGTTGGGTATTGCCCTGCACGAGCCTGTGTCGGTTTCCACGACCATGAACAAAGCCGCTGACCCGAAATGGCCGCAAACGGGACTTTTTATTCCTTTGTCTTCGGTAACCGGGATGCAAAGTTTCATGTCATTCCTCCTAACCCGGACGAGCCGGAATCAAACAGGACACAATTCAGGCTCTTCCGGGTTATTCCATGCGCCTCGCGCATGAGTAATGACCCGGGAACCGGAATTTTCTTTTCAATTTCCACATTAATATTTTCACGAAGTGACGATAGAGCAGCCTTCTTGCCGGCGGGCGCAAGCCCTCCGGAGCGGCGCCGTTTCTTTCCTTGTTCCAGGGCCGGGTCTTTCCGGCCGCACCGCGGTTCTTCCTTCCCAGCCGTCCTGCTCCTGCAGGCGCAGCACAAACCTCCGCTCTGTGCGCCTTCGCGCCTGCATGACGGGCACCTGCGGGGCGCGGATCCCTCGTACTCGACGTTGCCGCCCGCCACTCTCAGCGCCTCGCCGAACACGAGCATGCGGGCCGCCTTGCTCCGCGCAGATTCCACTATACGCGCGAACGTGGGCCGGGAAACGCCCATCTTTCGCGCAGCCTCCTCCTGGTACAGCCCCTCGAGGTCGGCAAGCCGCAGCGCCTCCAACTCGTCTAGCGCGAGCACGATCTGCCCGCCTTTCCCCGAAGGCCCGCCCCGCGGCCCGAAACTGGTGCATGCGGGCTTCAAGGCTATCCTCCTGCAGCAGCACGGCCGGGGCATTTGTCCTCCTTTCTCGTCTTTCCTAGTGCATATTATGAACATATGCTTATAATTGTCAAGTAAAAACGCGGTGGATAGGATATGGCAGGCGAAAGGCTGCAGGTGTATGTGCGGTAGGCGTCCCTGCCCGGGTCATCGGCGAAGTGTCCGAGAAGAACCGGGACATGACCCATTGGGCCAAGGACCTCTACATCGACCTGGCGCGTCGCTATCCGAAGGGACTCAGGGAAATCGCTCCGGGATTTGCGGATAACGATTCTGGTCGATGACAACGCCGCCCCCGGGCTGACGGCTGAGCGCGGACATCCTCAAAGACCACGCCGCCAAATGGATGATTTGGGAGGATGAGCCTTCGCCTGAAATCGCAGCGAAGTTGCTGAAGAATCTCGGTGTCGGGATCGTGGTTTTCCGCCCCTGCGGGAATCAGCCGGAGAAAGGCGACTACATCTCGGTCATGAAGCAGAACATCGAGAACCTGAAACCGGTTTTCAAGGCCCGGAAACGCAGCCGAAATCACAGTAAAGACGGCTCTTGCTTCTAGTGCACAGCTTTCTTGTTTGTCATTCCATCGAAACGGGAATCCAGGCAGACATGCGTGAATATGCAGCCCGTGGTTGTTTTCAAGCGAACAGGAGAACTGGATTCCGGCTTTCGCCGGAATGACGCCGTCCATGACCCCGACCATCCGGAATCAACAGACATCCTTGGTTCCGGAAAAGTCCGGGCTGGGTGACGGGAATCTGGGGACATCAATCCAAACGGGGTTTCAGCGTCGTTCCGCTTCCGGTTAAGCGGAATCATACTATCAACTGACGTCATGTCGCGGCGCACGGCCGCGGCCGGTCACTTTCAGCCGGCCTTCCCTTGCGCGGCCTGCGGAGCCGCGCCCGCCGCCTGCCGCCCTGCCTTCAGGAGCTCGCAGAAGGTCTCCGCCCTCACTTTGAGCTGTTCGATGTCCTCCTCGGAATAGTCCGTCACAATCTTGAGCGAAGGAATCCCGGACGCCGCCAACGCGTTCTCCAGCGCCTTGGATTCCACGTTGAAGCCGTGGCAGAACTGGAGGATGTTGTGCACCACCCCCTGCACGCGGTACTCCTTCGCCAGCGCCGCGGCGTTGTCGAAGCGCTCCTTGTTCGGCGAGAAGCATGCGCAGTCGATTTTGAAATACCTGTCCGCAACGGCGCGAACCATCCCGCCAAGGTCGGAAGGCGACTCGTCCACGAGGTCCCGGTAATATCTCACGCCCGTGCACGACTCGTCCGCCACAATCCGCATGCCCGACGATTCGACAACGTAATGGACTTTGGCGTTCCCCATCGGCGAAGGCGTGCCTGCAATCATCACCCTCGGCCCGGGCGCCTCGTAGGCCGAAATCCCGCGCCTCGCCCTGTCCTCGAGCTCGCCGGCCAGGGCCTCCGCTGCCTCGCAGAACGCCTTCACGTCCATGTTGAGCGCCGCCTGCGAGACGAGCAGCGCATCCAGCCCGCTTATCGGCGGCTCCTCGAGCCTGCGGAACGCATTCACCGCCCCGAGCGCCCTCCTTTTCCGGTTCACGAGCCTGATTGAGTCCGCAAGACGTTCCTTCGTCACCTTTGCCCCCGACAGGCCTTCGACCGCATCCCGGAACGCGGCGATCTCCCCCCGCCACAAATCCGCGTCGACCTGGTTTTTCTTCTGCGGCACTTCCATGACCTTGAATCCAAGGAGGTCCCACGCCTTCTTCTTCGCGTCGCATGTGGTTTCGCCAACGGCGAAATCCTTGAGCTTCTTGTAGGGTCACGTCCCGCTGAACGACATGCCGAATGTCGACCTCACCAGAGGGCAGATGTCGCGCGGGAACATCTTGTCGGCGTAGTCCACCGGCCAGCCCGAGCCCCCGCAGAGCGGAATGGGAAGTACTTTCGCCGCCAGCGCAATCTCGTCCGGGACGTAGATGCAGAACGTCCCTATGGACTTGCCCCCTGCCTTGCGATATTCGTATATCTCCTTCACCCTGCCGCCGTGGCTCGCCCTTACGGCCGCGTCGAAGCGCGCCATCTCCCGCGGCCGGTTCTTCTGCCTGCCGCAGGTCGAGTCATGCAGACGGTCCGCGTGGGCGATTAGCTTGTCGTGAAGCTCGACGTTGACGCCCAAATCCTTCATCAGGGATTCGTGTTCCTTCGACATGGTCTCATTCCTTATGAAGTGTATCTTGCCATTACCTCGCATCCCCCGCCGGCCCGGCAGGGGCTTCGCCCTTCCCTCATATCTTCTTCGCTTTGCCCTTCAATTTCCAGAAAAGGTCCGTATGGAAGAATGCGAGCGTAATCATGCACGCTATTCCTATGCTCACGGCCACGCCCGCCGAGAACGGCTGGGCCTTGGGCGAGCATGTGATGCCGAAGTTGTCGGAAATGGACAGCGCCGCCATCATGCCCATGACCGTCACTGCCGCGTCCGTGTCGCCCGCGCCCGCCCTTACGACCTGCCGTATGGGGCAGCCGTCCAGGAACACGGCCGCGAGCCCTACTGTGAACATCCCGAGCAGGTTGCAGAGGACCTTGGCGTGCGCCATGCGGTCCTCCTGGTTCGAAAAGCCGGGCCGGTACTCGCCGAACGCCAGGTTGAGCGCCGTCGCGACAAGGATGAACACCAGCAGGCCTCCGAACAGCCGCCCGCTCTTCATGAGGAAGAGATCCCGGAACGGCCGCATGAAGCAGAAACGCCCCCAGTGGGCCAATCCGCCCGCGAGCACTCCGGCGCCAATCGCGACAGCAATCGGAGCGCGCATCGAAGCCGGGCCCTTCTCGGAATACTTGAAAATCTCCGGCCCGAAGATGATGAACAGGGCAAGGAACAGCGCGGCAACGAACGGGAAGATAACCCCGTTCACCACCGGCAGATCCTTCTTGTCGCCTGCCGAGAAGCCGTTCCTGATGAATATCGTGCCAGCGTAGATCCCCGCCGCGAACCCCGCGAATCCGACCAGCGCGTTGAAATCACCCCCGCCGAGCCGAAGCCCCATCCTCGTCGTGCATCCGAGGAACATCATGGCTCCTGCGCCCATGAACGCGCCGAACGTGAACCGAATCAGCCCGTTCTGCCCGCCCTGCGGCCTGTGCTCCCGGAAGAGCAGCGACGCGAGGTAGGCCCCCAGGACGAGACCCGGGATTTCCGGCCTGAAATACCATGCCACGTCGGCCTTGTGGAGACCGATTGATCCGGCGATGTCCCTAAGGAAGCAGTTCATGCAAAGCCCCATGTTCGGCGGATTGCCCGTCATGCCGAACAGCTTCTCCATGACCCCCTTCATCAGGAGCACGCCGATGGCGGCTATCGCAGCGGAGCTCACAATGTACGGCACGTCCCATCGCCGTCCCGGTCCTGCATGGTCGTTCGCCATTGCCGGTCCTTTCAAACCTTGATTATGCACTCCTAAGTAAAATACCCGGTCTTGATTCTCCAGCGGGATCAACCGTTCTTCTGAACTCCAGTTCCAGGCAGTTCACGCCCGGACGACCCGTGGTTCGAGGTCCTTCGCGAACAGCCTTAATCAGAAGCGCGCGCCGATTGTGCAGATGAACTGGTATTTGAACGCGCTCGCCGAGGAGCCCGAGGTCTCGTTCAGCTGGAACCTCGCCCCCAGCCCGAAACTGAAGTTGCCGAGGAAATCGACGCCTGCTCCGATATCCGCGAAAGCGTAATCCCTGCCTGACCCGCTCAAAGGCCCCCGTTCCTGCCTGCCCAGAAGAGCGGTGTTCTCCGAGTGGTCGATGTCCCTGGCGAGCGCTATGATGCCGCTCAGGCCCGCGCGAACCGACGCCTCGAGCTCCCCCGCGGAAGAGAACGGCACGAATTTGACGGCAATGGAGAGCGACGCAATGTCGGACCGCTCGTACCCCACGCTGTTCGAGCCCCCCGAGAGTTGACAGGCGATCCCCCCCGAAAGCACGAATCTCCAGAAACGCTGCTGGTAGGCCGCGCCGAACTGGAAGTCGGTCGTTCCGGACCCCAGTTCGTATCCTACCGGCAGGATTCCGTCGGATTCGCTGTATTCGCCTGTGAGCGACTTCGACCTGTCGAACGCGTACTTATCCGCGTCCCTTGCGTCGTGCTCCCCGGTCGGAAGCTTGATTCCCGCCCCGATGAGGAGCATCGGCCGGCCGACGCCGGCGAAAGGATCAGCCGAGCCCGCTGACGCTGCGCCCCCTCCGCCCGCCGCGCTCCCGGGGGGACCGGCTTTCGTCTCGCCCGCTTTCCCCGCTCCGCCGCCCAGGACAAGGCCAAGGAGACGGGCGCAGTCCGCCCAGGCGGATATCGCCAGGTCGCCGATTCCGCCGTTCGAATAAGAGAGCACGGTCTCCCTGAGGGTCGGTATGCCGCCTACGAGGATTTGGTCGTAGTAGGTCTCCTTGCCGGACACCGAAGTGAAGGGGACCTGGATTGAGAAGATAGCCCAGTCGAGCGGCCTGACCTGCACGCTGACAGGGATGGTGTGGTATCTGGCGGTTTCGGTTTCCGTGAAAGTCCACCCGATACCGACGCTGAACATGGATCCAGTGGACGATTCCGACAACGTGCCGGTTCCAGCCGCGTATCCTCCGCCGCCGCTGCCGGCGGGCGTTGTCACGCAACCGGGGTCGTTGCCTCAGGCGTCCGCCGCGCGAGCCGGCTGGGCCGCGACGACCGCAAGCCCGGCGGCCAGCAATGCGGCCGCAGCCAGAATTCGCATGGTCATTTCAAAATTCGCTCAATGACGCCCGGCCGCCGCCTCGTTTTCACGAAAGCGGCGGCCAAGCCTTGTTGGAGAATCGCTTCAATTGTCGAACGTATTGGTCAAGTCGTATACGTACGTCTGGTTGTAATGCGTCGTTCCGGCGTTAGGCGTCGTAAGTATGTTCCCGGTCCCGGCCGAATACCCGCCGATGACGGCGATGTCGGTTCCGCTCGCGCCGAGGAAATACCAGTACCGCGGCCAGCCTATCATGGCGCTACGCGTGTTCTTGAGCTTCGTCACCCACGTGTTCGTGGCGATGTTGTACTGGTAGACATCGGCTTTGGTGCCGAGCATGCACCAGGCGCCGGGCACGAAGATCCTGTTGGGCGTTCCGGTCACGACAACTGCGCCATGCCCGGCCACCTTGCCCGGCATGGTTGCGAGGGCCGTCCAGGCGGTCGGGCTCGTAGTGTCGAGTACGTAGAAGTCGTCGAGGTCCTTCTTGCACGCGTTGCCGCCCCCGGGGGCGAGTTCGTCGTACCAGAACCCGCCCACGAGATAGACGTTCGTGCCGTCGGCCGTGAAAGCGTGGCATCTCCTCCCATGGCTTCCCGGAAGCACAGGCAGGGTCGTGTTGTAGGTGTGGGAAACCGTGTTATATGCGTAGAATGTGTCGGAATAGTTGGCTGCCAGCGTCGTCGTCGTCGATGTCAGGCCGCCGCCGAGATATATCGTGCTCCCCACTGCCGTCGCCGCGAAGCTGAACCTGGCCGCAGGGAGGGCGGTCTCGACTAGCCCGTTGTCCCATGCGCCCAAGCCGGCGGCCGCGGTGGTGTCGAACACATAGACCGTTGATCGCACGGTGTTCGTGGAGTCGAGGCCGCCGAAGACGTAGATGTTCGTGCCGACCGCCGCTGCCGCGGAGAACGCCATCGCCTCGGGCATCGACGTCAGGTCGGTCCACGTGTCGGCGGCTATGTCGTAGGCCTGGACCAGCGCGGAATGGACTCCTCCCGTCGTGTTGGCGGTATAACCGCCTATGCAATAGACGGTGTTGCCTATCTGGGCCGAGCATCCTGCCAAGCGCCTCGAGGCCGACGTTGCGGGAGGCATGGATACGCCCCGGTTGTAGCAACCTTCCGTGACCATCGGATACGTCGCGGGGGTTTGGGCCGCCCATTCGCGTATGCCGCCCACATAGTGCCGGATTTGCGACTTCGGCCAGCCCATGTGCCGGAGGACGAAATACGCGATTCCAGTGCGCCACCCCTTGTTGCATATGAGCACGTTCGTCTTGGAGGAGCTCCCCCCCGCTCCGGTCGTCAGGGTCTCAAGCTCGGACTTCGTCTTGAACAGGCTTGTCGATGAATCGAAGTAATCCTGCCATGCGAGCAGATTCGCATTCGGCATGCGGCCGTGCCGGACCGCGTCGGGGCATATCGTCTGACCCCAGTACAGGGGCGCCTCGCGGTAGTCTATCAACGCGTAGCTCGTGTCTCCGCCCGCAACGGCGTCGTACGCGGTTTTCATCTCCGTGAGAGTGTAGTGGCATGTGTCGTCGATGACCGGCGTGAAGACGGACGCGGTCGGTAGCGTTGTGGCGGTCGTGGACGTAAGGCCTCCCGCGGTCTTCCAGACGGAGAATCCGCCGTCGAGTATGTGAACGTCCGTGCATCCCTGCCTCTCGAGGTTGTAGAAGACCTTTCCCTGGGGATTGGCGATGCCGGCGTCGTAGAGGCATATCCTCGTGGAAGTGGTAATCCCTAGCTCCTGCAGCCTCGAGGTTATGCCGGCCTGGTTTGTCACATAGGGATCGCCAAATAGGTTGAAATCGAACCAGTATGATCCGGTGATGTGCTCCACGTCATAGGGTATGTAGGTGGTCCCGTTGGTGTTGTATGCCGTGGTGCGGCAGTCGAGGACTACCACGGAATTGCCGGCAATCTGGTCGGTCAGCGTCGATGCGCTCCAGAGAAGGCTCGCGGCCGGGTTGTCGGGAGGCGGCGGGTCTTCGTCGTCCTCCTTCGTGCAGCCGGCGGCCGCGGCCAGCGCCGCGCAAAGGACTGCGGCGCATAGTCGGGACATAAAACGGGTGTCTGGGCTCATGTTCATCCTCCGAAAAATGAAAACTGACGGTCTGTTCGAGGATGAACCGGCGCTTGCGGAACGGCCGCTGGAGGCGGAATGGTGCAGTTGTTCGAGGATGAGCCGGCCGGACCGCTATATCGCTTTGAGGGACGCACGGCGCCCCTCAGGCGCGGCGCCGGCTCACCTGCGATGTTTAAACGGTTCCCGACTCATGGGAATTGCCTCAATCGGTTATTTATTAGACCCTGGACTCCTAGTTACACCATCACGGTTCTTCATGTCAAACAAATTCCCGCAATTCTGAGGGAATACATATGGAGCTTTTTTTCAGCGTTTTTCAGTAGAATTTCATGGACGGCCGGCGCGTGGAGAAGACCGTGGAATTCGGCAGGGACGCATCGGGCAAAGCCGTGGAAATATCCTTCGGCCTATGACCGGTCGCGATCGTCTCGAGCATTTCAGCAATTGTGCAATTGCTGAAATGCGGAGTGAGGTGCGCTTGCAGGGCGGTCATCCCGCGAAGTGACTAAGATTTCCCCTCGTCCTTCTCTGCTTTCTTCCCTTCCTCCTCTTCCTCCATGAACTCCGGCTCCTTGCCCATTCCCGCCATCTTGAGGTAGTCGGACAGCGGCATGAGCCCGATTTCCTTGCGGAACTCCTCGACCTTCGATCGGTCCTCGAGGGGCAGTACGCGGAGTCTGCCGCCCTTGCCCGGCATCATCTGGGATCCATATCTCTGCTTCTCGCCCAGCATCATCCTGCACCGATCGTACAGCAGAGCGTATTCCTGCGCGTCGATGCGCTTCGCCTTGAGGTCCTTCTCGATGCACGGAAGCGCCGCCATCATGAGCGGCAGGTCGCCGCTGTGCTGGACGATGAGGAAGGCCGCAGAGGCGGTCTGCTTTCCGAACCGCTCCGCGTCGAGCCAGCCGACTTCAGTCAGGGTCTTCTTGAGATATGAGGTGTTGTCCCGGTCGACTTCCTGCATCCTGGCGATGATCGATGGGTCTTTCATATAAGCCTGGGGGTCCCTGAACAGCCATGCGCGGACCTCCTGGTCCTTCTTCGACCGCGCCTCCATTTCCTTCCGAATCTCCCCTGCCCGCTCCGGAGCCGGCGGATCGGAAGGCCCGAGCGCGAGGGGCTTCAAATCAAGTTCCGCCGGAGTCTCCGCAAGCTTCCTGCACTTTTTCGGCTCGCCCGGATCCTGCGCCTCGGGCATGCGCAGCAAGACTACCAGGTCCTCTCCCTCCCTGCGGAGTTCCAGCATCGCCGGGACGCCCTGGAAGCGGATGCGCAAGCCCTCCGGCCGGACCGCCAGGATCTTCCCGGCCATGATGTTGCCTGAGATTGAGAAAAGCACGCGGTCCGGATCAATCCGGATCATGGATGGCCCCTCGTCGTCGTTGCGCCAGCAGCCCGCCCATGCGGAGTCGGGGCCCTTCTGCGGCTCCTCGGCGGCGGCGAGGGCGGTAAACATGAGCGTGAACACCAGCGCGATTCGGAAGTTCATGACAAGTCCTCGAAACGGGTTAGGCCCGACCAGGATCATCTGTGTCCGGAATCATCGGACCGGAGGATTATAGACGAACTCGGCATGGATTTGCCCCGCGGGAGATGCAGAAAAGAAACAAATCCGGAAGCATGCGGACTGTGACAAGACGCCGCGTGGTGCGGAACCGTGATGCAATCCTTGCGCAAATCAGGAATCGAGGCACGCATGCCGGCCCCCATACCGGCGCTGCGCGCTCTGCCTCGAAAATAAACAGCCTGTACTAGCCCCGTCTCGGTGTCTTCGGCGCCTTCGGTTGTGAATCCTAATTTTCTTCGCCCTTTAATATTGCACCTGAAGTCATGGCTTTCTGCGCAAGAGGTTTCTCGTGTTTCCGCATGGCTATTCTTCGAGAATTCCCCTGAAATGGCGTGTTTTATGCGATTGCAGCGTTATTCCGTTCTCTTATAGGCATGCCCTTCGATGGAGAGGCTCTTCACGCGGCCTTTGTCCTGCCCGTTGCGCTCAATCCTGATTTTAAGCGATGTGCTCCATTCATAAAGAACCAGGTCGCCGGAGGAATCCTTTCCCAATATCGCCCTGCTCGACGGGTATTCGTCGCCGGCCCAGTCGATGAGCACCCTTGTCACCTTGCCGTCGGAAGAAACGAAGAGCCTGGTGCCCTTCGGATCCGCGTACTCGCCGACAAGGTCCTTGACCATCGTGGAATCGAGGGCTTTCGGAGGGCTTTGGATTGTCCGCGACTCGCCGAACAGGATTTCCTCGACCGCCTGGGCGACATATTCCACGGGCGCGTCGTCGCGGTTGCACAGCACGAAAACGCAGCCTTCCTCTTCAGGATAGCGGCGGATGTCGCTCAGGAATCCCCGGACGCTCCCGGTGTGCGACTGAACAAGCCTGCCCTGCTGGTTCTTCCTGACGAACCAGCCTATCGCGTAGTCCTCGAGCCCAGGCTTGAACATCTCGGATTTCGCGGGCTTGCCCAGGACCTTGTCGCCTGCCAGGGCCCTGTCCAGGCGCCACAGGTCCCAGACGTTCGTCACTACGCCCCCCATGCCTCGGTACTGGAAGCCGTAGCTGCCGTACGGATGTTCGAGCGCGGACCTGGGTTCGCCCCTTGAGGATTGCCCAGTAGCCACGGCGGCGCCTTTCGGTGCCGGGTCGCCGGTGAAAACGGTCGATTTCATCCCAGCAGGCCCGAACAGGGCTGACTTGCAGTAGTCCGTGTAGGGCTTTCCCGCCGCCCTTGCGATGATTTCGCTCAGGATGGCATATCCCTGGTTCCAGTATTCCCAGCGAGTGCCCGGCTTATGGGCCGGACCGCTCTGCAGGAAAGACGGCAGGACCGCATCGAGATCGTCTCCTCCCCCTTCGCAATTCGTCCCCGGAATACCGGATGTGTGCTGCAGGAGATGGCGCACCGTTATCGCACGGCAGGAGGTGGGAATTCCCTTAATCCATCGGCTAATTCCGTCGTCCAGGCCGATGCGCCTGTCCTGCACCAGCCTCATGACTGCGCAGGCGGTTATGGGTTTCGACGCGGAAGCGATTTCGAACAGGGTGACCGGCGTGACAGGCTGCTTCCCGGCAAGGTCGGCGAAGCCGGCGCCTCCGGCTGCCACGACCTGCCCGCGCCTTGCCGCGAGAACCGCGCCAGAGAATCCGGCGGCTTCTGCGCCCGAGACGAATTCCAGGATTTGCCTGCCGGCCTCGCCCGAGGACAACGGCGCGTCCTCGCGCACTGGTGCCCCGCCATATGCAGCCCCGTGGATGACGAATATCGCGGCGATGATCGCCGGCGCAGCCCCCGGGCATTCAAAAGCTTTCTTCATTTCAAAGCCTCCTATCCGTCAAGGTTGGATCAGGGGAAGGGACGGTGCATTTCGCATCAGGATCCGGTCAGAGGAAAAGCCGAAGATTCCCCGTCATTTCCCGCCGGCGTTTTTAATCACCTCGGCAACCCGGGCGAATCCGTTCGACTCAGCCGCCGCGAGAGGCGTCAACCCGTTGGAGTCGCGGCCGTTCGGATCGGCCCCGTGCCTGAGGAGCAGTTCGACCATCGCGAGGTTTCCGCGGCTTGCGGCGGAGACGAGCGCCGGACTGCGCAGCGTGTCATCGGCGAGCACGGTGTCCGGGCTTGCGCCGCGCGCAAGGAAGAGCTCGAGTATTCCGGTCTCGCCGTTCTCCAGCGCCCATTCGAGCGGGGTCTTTCCGTGGTTCCAGTATCCGCCCGGGAGATCCATGCTCGCGCCCGCATCTAGAAGGATACGGATTACTTCCATGCGCAGTTCGAGGGCTTCTCCGGCCGCGGATTCCGAATCGTACACAGCCGCGAACAGAGGTGTATAGCCCGCTTCTTTCGGGTTGACTTCCGCTCCACGCTCTATCAGGAACCTGACCATCTCCGGGCGCTTGCCGTATGCGGCCTCAGTGAGTATCGGGTAATCCCAGTAGTTCTTCGCGTTCACGTCCGCGCCCGAAGAAATGCACTGGCCTGCCAGCGTGACGTCGCCCGCCTTGGCGGCATGCAAAAGGCGTATCGTGGCCTCCTTGCCGGGCGCCAGCGCAGCCCCTCTGGACCTGAGTTCGCGCTCCATTTCAGAGTTGCCCTCTTCGATTGCGAGTGCCAGCGCGTTCCAGAAGCCGTCCTTGATCGTCCTGTGCACGTCAGCGCCATGATCGAGAAGCGATTTGGCAATCCGGTCTCGACCAAGCCTGACGGCAGACATGAGGACCGTCCAGCCCATATCGTTGGTGTCGTTGGGTCTTGATCCCCGCGAGAGCAGGAGTTCTGCCGCCGCGGCATGGTTCTGCTGCACTGCTACGGTCAGCGGCGTTGCGCCTCTCACGACCGAATGTATGTCCGCACCCTGGACGAGGAGCGCGGATATCGCATCAAGGTCGCCCCTGTGGACTGCGTCGTGCAGCTTCTCGTCAAGGCTTTTCGTTTCGGACCTGTCAGCGCCGTCTTGCGCCCGGTTCCCCGCGGGAAGCAGTCCGCGGGCTGCGGTCGCATGAGCAGAACCAGGTCCGCTTAATTCCCCGGCATTCCGGATGTCTGAAGGGTCCCGGAACCCGTCCGGCAAAGCCGCCCCGGCTGCCCCCAGAGCAGGTTCGCCCTTGGCCTCGGGAATTTCGACGCCTGATGAGGAAGCAGCCGGGCTGCGGGCGTCCGGCTCTGTCGCAACGCCGGTCACCGCCACTCCGGCTGAAAACGAAGCGGCGGTCAGGAACAGCGCTCCTGCGAGGAGCTTCGCCTTGAGCAGGGTTCCTCCCGCGGCCGCGGCGACCGCTCCTCCGGATATGGCGGCCGCCGATCCGCCGCATGCCAGACCAGCGGATACCAGCGACGTGAGCGAGCGTGGCACGGCATCGAATGATCCCTTTTGCAGGACAGCCAGCACCGGGACGCCGTACATCGAAGCAGGCGCAAGCTTCTGCTGAAGCATGCCGAGCCCGCGTTCGATGCGCATATGCACGGTCTTCTGGCTGCAATCCGCAATCTCGGCTATCTCGGACTGAGTGAGTCTGTGGAAATAGTGGAGCACCAGGGGAAGGCCAATCTCTTCCGGCAGTCCGGCGATGGCTCTCCTGACGACTTCGTCCCTTTCCTGTTCCTCAAGCCCCTTGGCTACGGGGGCAGGCACGTCGTCGGGCATTTCCTTCTCCTTTCGCGCAATCCTGACCCTTGTCCTGATGGCGTCCCTTGCCGCGTTGAGCGCGACCTTCAGAATCCACGGCCTGAACGGCCTCGCCGGATCATAGGACGGCAGCGCGCGCAGCGCCTCGAGGGTGGCCCTTTGCGCCGCATCCTCGGCGTCGTGCCGTTTCTCGAACATGCGGTTGCACAGGGTCACGATGTCCTGCAGGTGCCTAACCAGCATTTCTTCGAGATTTCCTGCTCCGTTCCCGGCCATGACAAGGCCCTTTCACTGTCTCCTACCCGTACATACGCCCGACAGAAGGATTTTATACCCTGAATCCCGGAAATTGGCACTTTTCCCGCTCGCGGGTAGAATCATGCCCATGCTGATTCTCCTGACCGCTCTCGCCGGCCTTGAGGCTGTCTTCGGCGGGAGCGGCCAGGAGAATCAAAGTAATGGCTTTCCCCGAGTGAATCCTTATCATCTTCAGAAGTAATGCATATACTCGTGTTCAAGCTCTCCGCCGCAGTCCGCGGACTGGCGGGAATGCGGCGCCGGGCGGCTCTTGCAGGAGGACGGCATGTCTGACAAGTTGAGGCTTCTCTGCGCAACCGTCTTGGCCTCGGCCGCCGCGTGGCAGGCGGCATGGGCCGGCCCTCCGGAGCTTGCGGAACCCGTTAAAATCGAGTCGGGCGGGAGCCCAATCGACGTGGAACTCGGCGACCTGGTCCCCGTGATAGTGGACTGGGACTGCGATGGGAAGAAGGACCTGATTGCAGGCCAGTACAAGGACGGAAAAATCAGGTTCTACCGCAACGTCGGAGAGGACGCGGCGCCGAAGTTCGACGGCTTCATCTTCCTCAAGGCGGGCGGCGAGGAAATTTCGCTCTCGTTCTGCTGATGCTGCGGATCGCATCCGCTCGTAGCGGACATGAACGGAGACGGCAGGAAGGACCTCGCGGCGGGAGACAGCAAGGGCAGGGTATGGATTTACCTGGATACGAGAGCCGAGGGCATGCCTGAGCTGGCTGCCGGCAAGCCGCTCCTCGTCGACGGCAAGGTCTTGAACAGCGAGGAGCCCCCCGCCGGCTCGGGCGAGGAGGGGGAAGGCGAGGCGAAACAGGAGGGCAGGAACCACTCATTCGCGGTCGACTACGTGAAAATCAGCCTTGCCGACTGGAACGGGGACGGGAATGGCGACTTGCTCGTCGGATACGCGGATGCGACGATTCAGGTGTTCTTGAACGCCGGTACGAAGACCGAACCGGCCTTCAAGTCAGGCCTGAGCATCGCGCTCGAATCCTCGGGGTCCATGGCGAGGCCCTCGCCCGTATTGTTCGACTGGGATTGCGACGGCCGCCGCGACCTCATCGTCGGAACAGAGGACGGCAGGATTGAGTTCTTCGCGAACGTCGGGGAAGACAAGGGCATGAAGTTCGCGTTGGGCGTAGACCTCGAAGCAGGAGGCCTGCCGCTGGACATCGGCATGAGGATGCGCGTATTCGTCTGTGACTTGAACAATGACGGAATCGCGGACATCGTCGCCGGGACGAATTACACATTCAAAAACCCGGACCTGCCCCGCGGCCGCCAGACGCGCGGCAACGTCTGGCTCATAAAAGGTAAGGCGAAGGAAAAAGCAGGAGACGGCGAGAAGCCCGGGGAAGGGAAGTGACGCTGCGAGCTTTGTTCTTTTCCTGAGTTCTGGGAGTTCCTGATTGAGCCTGGACTTTTCATCTTCCTTCGTTGTCTGAGCAGGATCCGCCCTGCCCTCCGCCCTGGTGTCAAGGCTTCGGATTCCCCGCCTTCCTGGCCAGCAAGGGGAGAATGATGCGTGAGAGCAGAACCGCCACCAGCAAAGCCATCGCGATAAGCGTCGCCTTTACGACCATCCGCAGATCTCCTGAAAACAGTGCTTGCGCATTATACATGCGAATGGCGTGCCCGGGCGCGTGGTTTGTCTAAATCGTTGCCGCCTGCGAGTTATGCCCCGAATGCGAATATGCCGGACCGCGCTGCGGGTCCGGGAAGCCAAGAGATGGCGGAAGATGCCGGAGCATGTACCTGGAGCCTGGGATGAACTCGAAGCGGTTTACGTAGTCGCTGGAACCACCGAAGACACCGAAAACACCGAAGGGGGAGGGAACGACCGAAGGGCGTAGGGGCGACGCGACGAAGCCCGCCATAGCCCACGCCCCAGCACTCCAGGCGACGGCGGGTGCGTCGCCCAGCCTAAGCCCGGCCCCCGGATAATTCATGTTCCATCGTGAGTTATCCGGGCTAAATATCCTCTGGCTTGAGAGCTTCGGACAGCGGGCCGAAGACGAACCACCGGAGGAAGCAGCCTGCTGCTGGCATGAAGAGTGCCTGGCCGACCCATGGGGAAATCATCAGCGCGGCATGCGCATCGACCGCCCTGTCCGAAACCGCCAGCGCTTGCAGGCCTGCGCAACAGGCCCAGAACGTGCCCATGACGCCCGACGCGAGCGCGTATCTTCCCATCGAGGCCAGCAGCACGGCGCCGTCCATCAGCCTCGAAACCGGGAGAGATTCCCTTTCGCGTGCGAACGCGTCCCCAACCGCGCGCAGGAGTTCGGCGGGCGAATGGGAGACCAGAATCAGCATGACGGGGAGTACCAGGACCACGGCAAGCCCGCGGAGCCGTGGCCCCAGACGCATATGGTCGAAGATAGGGCGATGGGGGGGCGTTCTTATGTTCGATTGATTTCGCCCGGGTAAGACAATATAATCTGAAACTTCAGATCCTTGACGGTCACGGGGGGGGACAACCGGGGCATCTCCAATGACAAGACACTTTGCATACTTCAGTAGGAATCGCTTGGCTTTCATCGCAATTGCGTCGATACTGACGATTCTTTTTGGATCATGCAGAACACCCTGGACTTATAATATTGCTGTTACTCCCTTCTCCTATGATGCGCCCAAGATCAACGGGAGGACCTCCGTCAAACTTGTCGTAAAACTCTCCATGCGACAGGTAAAGGGACATTTGAAGAGCAACCAAGGTGATCTAATCTCCTCAAGCCAGTTGATTCTGGCGGTCGAATCCAATTTCAAGGCCTGCCTTGAATCCGCGGGTCTCGTCGTGGTGCCTCAGGATTTGCCCAACGAAGCTGTTTCGGCCGTACTGATTGTCACCATACATGGTATTTCAATATCTGATGACACAAAGGAATTGATGTCCTCAATCATACTCATGGCCAACGGGAAGGCAGTGTACTCGAAATCGATTACTAGAAGCGGAAAGTCCATCAGGGACGCACTGTTCCAGACAGTATCTTCAACAACAGGCACTGAGGAGTTCCTGCAATTCCTATCGGACAACCAGAAGGACTGAAAGTTAGCCCACCGGAACTGACACCCTCTGCCGCTTCGAGTTCCGCAAGGTCGGCCCACCGGTCGTCAAAGCTAAGGGCTCCTATCTGCAAGTCGCGCGGCTGCCCGATCTCGATATCGATTCCGATGTCGTGGATAATCAAGCGACCGGCATGGACAGGCAGGAAGAGCAACGGGGCGTTTTTATAACCCACGGGCCGGTCCACTTGACACCCAGGATGATCAGCCCGAATTCAGGGTTGATTCGGAAACCTTACAGCTAATCTTGAAGTAAAACACCGAAAGGGCGTAGGCGTGCTAGAACCCTGCGACAGTGACGGTTGGGCACGGCACGCCGTGCCCCTGCGAACAGGATCCTGCTAGTCTTTTTTTCCGCTCTCGGGCGCGAAGGTATCCATGATGGCATTGCAGACTTCAGCGGGCTTCTCTATCTGTGGAAGATGCCCGCAGCCCTCGATTATGCGGGATTTGTACGCCTTATACCTCGCCATGGAGCCGTCGATTTCCTTCACCGACTCTGCCGGGAACCACGGATCCTGCGCGCCCCAGAGGACGAGCATGGGGGCCACGACCTTTCCCGATGCGTCAGTGCGAATGGGGTTGCGTCCCCTCACGAATGCGAAACCCGAAAAGCTGGAGGTTTGGTCGTACCTGAACTGCTTGGCGGTCCACAGCATCGCTTGCCTGCCCTGGGGCGTCCTGAACTGGTCAATCAGGCGTTCCTCAAGGGCAGGAGTGACGGCATCGTCGTTGAACATGACTTCCAGCAGGGCAGCATGCACTGCGGAACGCGTTTCTTTCTCTTCCCAGACCCCGTGGAGTGCGTTGGCACACCCCGCCAGCTTCGAGGACGTCGCAACGAAGGCCTCCGTAGTCTTGGATCCGCCGCTGATGTCGACAAGGACTAAGCCGGCGATGTCGGGCGGCTTGGAACCTTCGTGCGGATAATCCACGGCGTACTTGAGCGCTATCTGGGCTCCCATCGAGTTGCCGACCAGAATCGGGCAGGCGATTTTCCGGTCCTCGATGAATCGCTCCAACTGCCCTACGAATGCCTCAATCGTGAAAGCGCCCAGGGGATATGTGGACTTCCCGAACCCGAGAAGGTCGTACGCGTAGACGTGGAAACGGGCTGAAAGGATGTCCGCGCATGCGCGCCACGTCTCTTTGGAATCCCCCCAGCCATGAATCAGGATAATGGGCTGTCCTTCGCCTTTCTCGAAATAGGAAGTGGCGATTTGCGCCATGGAAAAGCCTTCCTGATACCCGCGGGATTCACCGCCCTCTTGCGCGATCGAAGAATGCCCTGCGAAAATCGCAAGGAAGCACACGGCGGCTGCAATGACCATTCTCTCGTTCCCGAGCATCGTGCATCTCCTCAAAACATGATTTTCCATTGGCACCTTGCATGGGGTCTTCCACACGTCCGCTAAGACTCCTGTTGGGTCCTGCTTCAAAACAAAACGGAGCATTGAAAAGGAATCGAAATCCGTTGTCAAATCCTTTCGTAACCTCTTGTCTTACTAAAGAGTGCAGATTAATTTTATGGCGAATTCGACGCGGAGACCGCTGAAGGATTCCTGAAAACGCTGATAGAGCGCATAGTAATGGAGTCCGGCGCCCTGGTCTGCACACGCAGGGTGGGTGAAATCGCCGCCTCGATGAACAGGGCATTTCCGGCGGCTCCCACAGGGTTTTTAAAAGCGCTTTCCCGGCGGCTCCCACAAGGTTTTTAAAGTGCTTTACCAGCGGCGCGCACAGAGTTTATGCCGCGGGCACGGTTACGGGCCCGACGGCAATCCAGGGCGAACGGTTGTAGAACTCGTCCAGTATCCTGATTGCGAACCAGCACTGCTGGCCCGGATTGAGGCCGTTCAGCATGAACGTCTCCGGGGAACCCGGGGCGTTGGGATGGATGTTCTGGGGGTACTCCATGGCGCTGCTGAAATCCGCGTCGGAAATAATCGGGGAATAGGAGAATCTAATCTCGTATCCGGATGCCTGCCAGGTCCAGCCGTCGTCGCCCGTGGCGGTCCAGGACAGCGAAACCGAGCCTGTACCCTGCGGGGTTGCCGACAGGTCGGTTATCTGCGCCGGCGGAATCGTGTCGTCGCTGCTGGAAGGCGCGTTGGACCATCTGGATATCCTGTTGTTTCGGACATCGGCCGCGTATATTCTCGAGCTGCGCGACATGAAAATTCCCTGCGGCTCGAAGAAGCTCCTCATGTCCGAGGACTGGGCGGCGCCGTAGTAATTTTTCCACCCGTCTGACCCGCCCCCAATCCAGCCTGTAACCTTGCCGTCGGTCCCCCAGGCGTGAATCCTGTTGTTGCCGCGGTCGGATACGAACAGGTTCGCCCCGGCGGCAAAGATTCCCGCGGGCATGTTGAAATGCCCGGACATGTCGGTAGGCGATAGCGACTGGCCGGTCATCTGCCATCCATCGAATCCGCCGCCGACCCAGCCGGCGGCCGCCCCCGAGGCGATGTTCCACCTGGAAATCCGGTTGTTCATCATGTCGGCTACGTATAAATACCCGTCCTGCCCCGCGCAGACGTCCATCGGGAAGTTGAAACTGCGGACATCGCTCCCGGTCCAGGCGCCTGCAGCCGACTGCCAGCCGTCGACGCTCCCCCCAATCCACCCCTGGGGATTGCCCTGCAGGTCCCACCTGCTGATTCGATGATTGTTGGAGTCGGCAACGTAAATCATGCCTCCGTCAATCCAAAGACCCACAGGCCAGATGAACCAGGCCTGCCCGTTCCCTGAGGGCGGGGCTGTGTTCCCCTGCCAGCCTGTGGCGCCTCCTCCAATCCATCCCTGGAACTGACCGAAGCCGTCCCATTTGCAGACCCTGTTGTTCTGCTTGTCCGCCACGTAGATGTTCCCGGAGGAGTCGAGGCACACGCCGGACGGCTCGTTGAAACTGTTGCTGTCAGCCCCGCTGCCGCCCGGCCCGTAGGTCGCGTTCCACCCGGAGACGCCGCCGCCAATCCATCCTTCGAAAACTCCCGATGCGTCCCATCTGCAGACACGGTGGTTCCCGGAATCCGCTGTGTAGATGTGGCCGTTGTTCGAGACATAGACGTCCGCAGGCTGGTAGAACGAGCTCGTGTTGAGGCTGAAAGGCGCTCCAGAGTACTGGTGCCACCCGTCGGCGGCTCCGCCTATCCAGCCTTCTGCAAATCCCGTCTGGGCCGCGAACTGGGATCCGCTCCCCCAGGTGAAGCTCTCGTCGGGCTTGTAGTCGCTGCTGCACGACGCCAGGCAAAACGCCAATGAGATTGCAGATGTCGTCAAAACAAAACGAGGCTGCATATTTTTCCTCCAGCGCCGGGAAAGCAGAACTCACGGGAGTTATCCGGGATTTCCCCAGTGGCGCCTTCACCGTGGCTGCTGCGGGTCCACAGAATCCAATTCTAGGGTTTCGCCCATGAAAAGACAATGGAACTCGACAGGTGTCACCGCCAAAACCGCAGGAATCGGGCAATCCCTCGTGATTCTCGATTCTGATTTGAACTGGTTTCCACGGGAATTGTCTACAATCCTTGTCGGAAATCTATATGATTGATGCCAGCAGAGCGGAAATCAACAAGGCTTGAGGAGATCGCTCAGTCGTCGGATGACTGGATGAAAGGCGGTTCGGCGGTGCCGGACGGCCTGTTGAAGAGTAAGCCGACACGGTTCGGCGCACGCACGCGCGGAATCGGGTCGTTTTTTTTCTTCGCCGCGGCGCACGGACCGGCGGCAGAAATAGGAGGAGATTCGATGAAAAAACCATGGACCAGACCGAAATCTTTCCAGGATTCGGCGGAACAGCAGGAAAGCGTTTCCGCCCCTGTCGGGGCGCAGGCGCCTTCGCACGATGAAATCGCCCGGCGCGCATATGAGCTGTTCATGAACAGGGGCTGCAGTCCGGGTCTGGATCGGCAGGACTGGCTCGATGCCGAACGCGAGTTGAAGGAGTCGGCTGCCGCCGCACTGCATGCCGGGAAGAGCGCTGCGCAGGCAGGACTGCGCTCCCAACCCAAGGATACGGCAAAGCCCGCTGTCGCAGCCATGCGTTCGGCTCACGGCAGCAAGGACGGATCCGGCGGCCTGAACATAGTCTAGCGAGAAAGGGCAATCGACCTTCGAGATTGGGAAGGTCGCCCTGAATCGCCATCCGAATCAACGACCAGTACCGAGTCTGCTTCGAGTGGCGTCAGGGAGACGCCTTCGAAGTGGAAATCGTGGACTATCACTGAGGTGCGTCATGGCGGCGAAGAGAATGGATCCCATCCATCCCGGCGAGATTCTGCTCGCGGAGTTCCTCGAACCGCTGGGTCTCAGCCAGAATCGGCTGGCAAGGGACATCGGAGTGCCACCGCGCAGGATTAACGAGATCGTCCTCGGCAAGCGCAGGATAACTGCCGATACCGCTCTCAGGCTCGCGCATTACTTCGACATGTCGCCGGGCTTCTGGCTCGGACTCCAGATGGATTTCGAGCTCGAAGTCGAGCGAGACAGGTTTGGGGGCAGGCTGGAAAAGGAAGTCGGACGTTGCAAGAAGGCTAGCTGAGCTGCAAGCAAGCGCGCGATCGCGGCGATAATCGAGGAGCTGTGAGTCGGAAGTCGCAGAGTAGAAGCGCGATGTCAGCCCAAGTTGACCTTCGAAACCTGGTAGATTAGAGGACAATATTTCGGCAAAGGGACAGGTTTGCCTTCTTTCCTGGCCGCTTCGAGCCAGGCTTTCTTGGCTCGATTCAGCTGCTTGAGCGCTTCCTCCGGCGTCTCTCCGAAAGCCGAGCACGATTCGAGGTCCGGGATGTCCGCGATGTACCCGCCATCCTCTTCGCTATAGAAGATGTTGATATGATAATCGGTCATGTTTCCCCCTCCAGCCGCAGATTGTACCGTTCGACAAGACGCAGAAACTGCCGGATTTGATACGGTTTCGCTTCGCCCTTTACTTCTTGCAGGTTCACGAGTTCCCGGACCGCTGGACTCGTGAATATGTGGTGGCTTCCGCTGGTTCGTGCAAGATGGAATCCAAAGGCGACGACAAGGTCAACTATCTCCTCGAAGGAGACGTTCTTCGTCGAACCTTCCAAGAGCTTTTTCAGCAGCTTCCGGCGGTTCATGGTCGTCCTAAGAGTCAGATCCTATTTCTCAGTAATGGAATTTTAGCCCCCATGAATGTCGTAATCAAGCCTGACACCCCGGCCTGCCGGCACCTCCTGCCCTTGCAGGACTTCGCCTCCCCGAGTAGAATCTGTTTCGAAAGCTGTGGCACCCCCGCCGATCCAGCGGCGCAACTCATTGTCTCGACAGCCCCTTGCAGCCGATAATGGGGAATCATGCCTTCCAGGAAAAGCCAGGATTAAATCGGGTGAATCAGTTTGGCCTTGACACGGGACGGTCGCAAACCACGGCGTTGCCCTTGTTGTATGGGCAAGTGCAAGGGCTGACGTCCGGTGCCAAGGCCATCAGGTAAATCAGGATTGTGGCGAATCCTGGCGACACTCGCTGCCAAGTGGCAATCACTACCCGCCTCCGTGAAGCGCGCAATCGCGGCGATGATGGGGGAGTTGTGAGGTAGGTGCGGGTGACGGTTACTCCAGGCATCCGGCCTTGCCTAATCTGAGACTGGTTTATCCTCCGGATTTGCGTCAACTATTCAGAACCTGCCTTTGTTTTTATCGTTACACAATACAGAGAGTTGTCCATGTGAATCCCTGTTCTGTATCGATGCCAGAGGTGTTCATCAGGTCATGAAGCTCAAGGCATTCATCGGGTTTCCGTGTCTCCATGCAATGCTCATGCTTCTGTCATTCGTCTTCCTGTCTGCCTGCAATTCCCGTGGCTCTGATGAAAAAAGCATGGCCCTTGACGCGAAGCTCGCGGACCTCAGAGCGCTGAACCAAGAAACCCGGAAAAGCGCGGCGGAAGCTCTCGGCGGAATGGGTGATTGCAGGGCTGTGGGTCCTTTGATTAATGCGCTGGGCGACAGTGATTACAGTGTGCGACATGCCGCGGCTGTCGCGTTGGGGAAGCTCAAGGATGCAAGGGCGACCGAAGCCCTGGCAAAGGCGCTCGGCAGCTTTGACAATGAAGTCAAAAAGGCGGCCGCAAAGGCCCTCGGGGATATAGCCGACCGGAGAGCCGTCGGGCCTTTGATGAAGAGATTGCGCGACGTCAATGCCGATGTGCGCTATGCCGCAATCCTGGCGCTCAGGAAGATGAAGAATGCGGCCATGGTCGAGCCCCTTTCGAATATGCTTTCTGACAAGGACGATGAAGTCCGCATGCTCGCTGCCTGGACCCTGGGAGAGATAGGTGATGCCAGGGCGATTGGGCCGATTGTGAAAGCGTTGACCAGACGGGGTTCGTCCATGCTGGAACCAATCGTCATGATAGACAGGACAAAGGCGATTCAGGTTCTCGAAGGACAACTGAAGTCTGATGATCCGAGGTCGCGCGAGATTGCCGCCTGGGCCCTTGGGCAGATGGGCGGGACCGGGGAGGTGCAGGCCCTGTTGGATTCGCTAAACGACGGTTGCCGGGACGTCCGCAGTGCGGTAATCGAATCCCTCGAGAAAATCAGGGGATCCAGGCCGATTGATTCACATGCGATTTCGCTCAAAGACGAAGATGGCTCCGTTCGCATGGACGTTGTCCTGGCCCTTGGCATGATGGGCGATTCGAACGTCACGGATGTGCTCATCGCAGCTCTGGAAGACGGCAGCGAACAAACAAGAATCCTTGTTATCGAAGCGCTCGGGAAGCTGAAGGACCCGAAAGCTGTTGACTCGCTGGCAAGGATGCTGGACGACCAGAGCCGTGAAGTGAGAAGGAGGGCGGCAAAGGCGCTGGGCGAAATAGGGGACGCGAAAGCCATCGAGCTGCTTGCACGTGTGATGCAGGGAAAGGATCAGCAGCTCAAGGTTTCCACCGGCCGTGCGCTTGGCGAAATACGCAATTCGAGGTCTCTCGACGCGCTTGTGGCCGCCTTTGGAAAATGCGAAGGCCGTGGTATGCAAAGCATCCTGCCGGAGGCGCTGAAGAAGATGGGCGCCGATGCCGTCCTGGGGCCTGTCGTAAGAGTGCTGCTGAGCAAGGAATCAAGCGCTTCCGGGAAAATTGATGCCATCGAGGTGCTCAAGGCGATGGACGACGCCAGGGCCGTTGAGCCGCTCATTGAGGCGTTATCCTTCGAAGACCGAGATATTAGGGAATATGCGGGCAGAGTTCTCGGCATAATGGGGAGCAGAGAAGCCGTGGAACCCCTGCTTGGGTTGCTGGCAGGCGAAGATTCACATTTGAGACGCATGGCCGTCAGAGCCCTGGAGGAAATCGGCGATTCACGAGCCCTTCGCCCGCTGATTGAAGTGCTTGGCGACGAGGATTCATGGGTCAGCGAAGGAGCCGCCAGAGCGCTTGGCAATATCAGGGACAGCAGTGCAGTCGAACCGCTTGTTCGAGCCTTGCATGCCGACGACAGTAATCTGCGCAAAGCTGCCGCGAGAGCGCTCGGCGAAATAGGAGACAGGAGGGCCGTCCAGCCTCTCCTGGGGATTCTGGTCAGAAAGGACATGGAAGTGCAATTCGCGGCAAGCGAAGCGCTTGGCAAAATCAAAGGCCAGGAAGCCGTGGATGGCCTTATCGAGGCTCTTGGCAGGGGGGACCCGGATCTGGCGGAAATGGCGGCGCGGGCGCTGGCGGAAACCGGCGATTCCCGGGCTGTAGGGCCTCTGGCAAGAGCGCTGGCTGACCAAGACGAGCATGTCCGTGCGGCAGCGGCAGGGGCACTCGGAAGGTACAAGGGCGAGATGGCTTTTCTCGCGTTGATAAACGCGACCATGGATAAGAACCCTGAAGTTCGTGACATGGCGGTCATTTCCCTGGGCAAGTTCGGCGACGAAAGGGCTGTCGGGCTGCTTGCGAGGATGCTTGACGACGAGTATTGTCGAACCTATGCGTTCGATGCGCTGAGTGAAATAGGCGGTGCAACGGCTGCGGAGCACCTGGTCGAATACAATTGGTCCAATCGCGCCTGGAAAGGGCCTGCATTCGACGCGCTCCTCAAGATAGGAAAGCCCTCGCTGCCGGCCCTTCGCAGAGTCCTGGAGCACGTGCCTTTCGACAGACTTGTAAGGGAAATCATCTCGCGCCTGGAATGAATGTCTCAACGAGTCTGCATTTCGAAAGACCGCCCCGTTCGGGGACGATCTCCACGGCGATTTCCTCCTGATCTTGCAGTCAGGCTTGCAGCAAAAAGGCGGGAAAAGCAGGATTCCCGCGAACCTCGGCGGACTAGAGGACGAGGGCGATGGTGGGGCGGGTTCTACCGACTCGCATGCGCAACCCATTGCAGCACCAAAGCGCTTGCATGGCCGATTTCCACGGGATAGAATCCCCTCTTCATGCGCGAAGCGCATGGTATGATCCGGGACATCCAGGCCACCCCGGATCAGGAGAGGTGCCAGCACCCTACTTCGCTAAAGTGTTAGACTTGAAGCTTCGTAGGGCAACCGACCTGAGAGGTCGGTTGGAGCGGCCGATCGCCCTGCTTCGCTTCGCGGACGGGGCAGGAGCTTCGCAGGGCAATCAACCTGCGGGATGGGTAGGTTGATTGGGGCGGTCTCGAAAGCTGTGGCCCCCCCGCCGAGCCCGCGTCGCAACTCATTGTACTGCCAAATAGTTGCGGCGATTTCTCGCCCTCCGAATCGCGCCCCTTGCAGCCTTGCTTGCATGATCAGCACGAACTCCGGCGAATCCTCGCGACGCTCGCTGCCAAGTGGGGTGATCTCCCCGACTCCGTGAAGCGCGCGATCGCGGCGATGGTGGGGGAGCTGTGAGGGGGAGGTTTCATAGTGGAAAAAGCTGGATTATCGCGTTACAATCTTATTGGTAAGATTCCATGAAGGAGAAGAACCATGGCGGATTCAATAGCCACGACGAAGATGTCATCCCGCGGGCAGGTGGTCATCCCCGAGGCGATTCGGAAGAGACTCTCCCTCGAAGCAGGAACGAAGTTCGTGGTCATCGGGCAGGACGACGTAGTGATGCTGAAGCTCATCTCTTCACCCTCCATCCGGGAATACGACGAGCTGAAGAGACGACTGCGCAAGCAAGCCGGCCTCGCAGGCCTCAAACGTACCGACATCGGCAAAGCGATTAAGAAGGTCAGGGGCAAAGGCAATTGAGACAAGTTCTTCCAATGCGCAATCGCCGCGCAGGCCGTTTGCATAATAAGTGGCGACAAGCATCTCCTGGCAGCCACCGGCAGAGAGGGAGTCCTGGTCCTTCGCCCACGTGAGTTTGTCAGAAAACATATGGCAGAATAAGGAATAGCCAATTAAACCAAGCCCTGCGCCTCAACTCGTTATTTACCAGACAGTTACGTCGCGTCTACATGCCCCGGGGACGCCGGCTTACAGCCCGCCTTGCATGATCAGACCGAACTCCGGCGAATCCTGGAATTGCTCGTCGAAAAGTGGAGTGAAATGCCCGAACCTGTGAGGCGCGGCATCAAGGCGATGATTGGGGCGGTGTGAAGCAGTTGTGCCGTGCGCGTAGCGAATGCAGGTCGTTTGAGTCAAACTCAGAGTCCTTCTCCAACTTGATAATTCGGAATTCCAATTTATCACTCCGAAAAGAATTTCTCCAAACCTGATTCGACCGCAGACCACGGAGCGTACCAGGGTATCTTCGTGACTGTCACCGTGACCTCGCCGCCTTCGATACTATACGAACCGGATATCTTACCCTCGAAGGTCCCGCAGGTCTCGTCGCCGCGGAAATCGACACCATCTTTTACAGCAGCGGCGCGGACTTTCTCTAATTTTTCAGTGACGTTTCCGCTCCACTTGAACTTGTACGTCTTGCCCACTGTTCCTCTCCCGAAGAAGCAATTCAATTATTATTTTTTAGAGGTGAAGGCGGCCTCTTTTGGGCCACCAAGATTTCCTTGCTCTCGTTGATCATAGAAGAATTTGTTGTCTTCCAACCACGCATCATCGGGAAATCCCGTAAGGACTGTACAACCTGTGTTGTCCAGATGGATTTCGAAGGTGCTCCTTTCCGAGTTTATATCAATATTGGCATAGCGTTCTGAAATGAGCAGCAGTTGCTGATTTCTTGATCCCCTCCACCTCAGGTTGAGATCGCGCTCGGACAATACGAATCTACCAAGCACGGCCAAGTCGGCGAGTGCAAGCAGCTGCCGCGCAGCAGGCCAATGTAATTCTTCGAGGTTGAATCCAGAATACAACATCACAGATAATTCAGTCTCCCTGAGTCTTTCAAGTAACGGAATTAGGGCTTCCGCCTGGATGGTAGGTTCTCCACCAGTGAGCGTGATTCCTTCGATTCCTTTGGTTTGCAGTACTCGGTCCGCCAAATCGCCAATCGTCATCAATGTACGAGTCGTGAAGTCCCAAGTATCAGGATTCCAACATCCCTCGCATCTCAAAGGACAACCTTGAAGCCATAGAACAAACCGCTCGCCAGGGCCGTTTACAGCAGATCGCGGTATCCAGTGCGCAATGTTTAACACAGGTTCGGAGCCCATTCTAGTAAACCCTTTTCACGAGTACCAATCTTAGGCTTTCACCTTCCCGCTTCTCCTCTACCCGGTAACCCATCTTCTTTGCCTTAACATGGATGGCCTGTCTTTGAGCCTCGACCAATCTTCGGCGTTCCTCTTCAATCCTGCGACGTTCTTCCTCGGCTAGTCTCGCGAGTTTCTGCCCATAGTGTTTCTTGTAAACCTCGTTCAGTCGACCGAGCCATTCTGTTCCTAAAACGCGCCTGTCGAAATCGCTAACGTGAGCCCTGAAACCGGTCGAGGTCCGCTCGAATCCGATGTCGTTCGAAGAAGGTCCGATGAACTGTCGCCGAATAATAATATGTGCCATTTGCTGGCGATAGTCTCCTTGGTAACCTGCAAGCGCCTGTGCCTCGTCATGCACCTCGATTTTATCTCCTCCGAATCCTAGTTCGGCAAGTGCCGAAAGGAGGCACTCCTGATCGGTAATGGGCATGGCAAGGGTGATGTATGAACTCATCGCTTTGTCTCCTTGGACACGGACTTATTAGACTTTTTCGTCAGGAGTTTATCGCCTTCATCCGTTTTTCTTCGGACATCCACCCATGTGATGGCAAGGCCGTCCAGCAGACGCTCAAGTTCCGCCAGACACGTATCGCCGGCAAACCCCTCGGCTTCTGCTGATATTTTCCCGTCGGATTCAATCTTCACGATAATCTTCTGTTCTTTCATTTAGCCTCCATTGGGGCAACGAGATTTGCTTTCAACCTTGCTGCTTCCGATTCGCCAGCATCGAGCTGTTCCCATCGCTCAATGACTAGATATCGACGATCCTTCACTAGAAACAACTGGCCCGTGCCAGGCAAGGCTTCATCTGGTACGTTGTCCACGGGGATGGGGGTTGCCTGAGGAATGAACCGTCCTCCTTCCTTGCCTTTCTTACCTCCAGAAACAGGGACTTGGCGCGCTGGATTAAATTCGAACGGAACGGCAATCCGATCCCTCAAACTGGCCTTCTTGTTCTCAAGTCCCGCAATCACCTTCCTCACGCGTTCGAGATCATTCTCGAGCTTTCGACGGCGAGCCTCAATGTCCTTGGGTATCAGAGATTCCCCGCCGAGGCCGACAATCTCAGCCTCCTTTTTCGACCGCTCCTGGATATTCCTTGGGAGGTCATCCTTTTCGATTGCCTCGAGCTCGCTGCGGGCTTTCTCCTGGCCCGCTTTCCACTCGGCTTCCTGTTTCTGGCGTTCCTGCTCCTCCTTTGCCTTTCGTTCGGCTTCGGTGAGATTGCCTTCCAATCTTTCCGTTTCCTGCTCTATTTCGCGAACTCGCGTGAGCAGATCCGGCGCAGCTTCCGGACCGACTTTAGACGGTGTGGTGGATTGTAGTTCATCTAGCCTTTTGAGAAGTTTCTCGCGGGACTGGCCGAAACCAAGGAGAGAACCCGCTAGAAGTTTGAATGCTTTGCCGATTGTTCCCTCGTGTTCACGAATTGCATCGAGGCGTTCGCGGACTCGCTTCAGCCTTTGGTTCATGCTGTCGTCCAAGCGCCGCCACTCTGCGGCGAGCGGGTCTTCCATTGCTCCTGCGGGCAACCTGGGAGGCGCGACCGTCCATCGCCACATAACGCTCCGAGCCAGAACCGGCGGGATTGGCTTCTTTGCGGGAATAGCAGCGGGCATCTCTTTTAAACTGACTACTGCAACCGGAGCACACGAGAGCGATAACTCGGCAACAGGGGAAGTGGCTTTCTCTGAATCGGGAAGCCATACATCTCCTGAGATCTTGCTAAGAGGAATGTCGAGTTGGAAACGCCATGTCGGCTGTTCAAGCGCAGTCTGAAGCAGCTGGCCCAGAGCCGAGGTCTGGCGCTCGTCTAGGTCAAGGACCAACCGATATTTCGCCGACTCGAGCTTGAGGCTCGCGCCTGAATCCTCCCACACCAAATCCGGAAGCCATGTCTCTTCCCATGCGACGTTTACGCCCCTGCTAACTTTTGCGGCAAGATTTTTCTGCCCTATGCCTCCCGGTGGCGTGAGCACAACGTTCATTCCCTGCAAATCCGGGATTTCGCCTCTACGAACTACCATGACTTGACCTTTTCTAGGCCAAGGCTCCTCGCCTTCCGAATGAAGGCGTATGCATGAGCGAGGGCCAGGCCTGGGCGCATCGAAGGGCCTTTCAGACGGCGCATGGAACTTGAGGGGTCCCTCACCTGTAAAGGATTCATCTTCGGCTTCATGCCAGAACAAATGCAGGAATATCCGGTAAAACGCTTCAGCTTGGTTTGGGGATAGTGTCAACCTCCAACGCGGGGGCATCTTTTGATCCGCGCCCAGGAAGATATCGGCCTCCTTCCCCCGATGAGAGAGCCAAGCCGAACAGGGCAAACCATCCACCCTTCGGACAAGCACTCGTGCGCTTTTCCTGTCCCGCAGGCCGGGGCCGTTACCGTCGCTGGCAAATCCTGGTGATGCAAGCAAATAGACCCTGGCACCCTGGTCAGCGGCGTCCAGCATCGCCTCGATGATATCTGACGGGGGCCTGGGGCCAAGCATCGCTAAGAAGGTTTCACCCCAGGGAAACCTGACGGAAGTCGGCGCTTTCCAATCCTCGCCTATCAGGCAGAAGGGAACGATTCGATTCGAATTAGAAGGCTGCGACAAGGCTAATTGCCACGGTGCGCCTTTCTTGGGCTGAGAAGACGCAGTTCGAACCCAGGCCATGGATACCCTCGTCGAAGAGCGATCCATTTTCTCGGTGAGCTCAATCTCGGTGATTGCGCCCTTCATTGCTGTCATCGAGCACCTCCACCGAAGAAGAGTGCTAGCCCATGTGGGAGAGTTTCCGGTTCAGTCGTCATGGCAGCGAAATCCCGCCAAATTAGGGGAGTCGTGGGAGTCGGTTCGGTCCCCGGGTCCGCGTCCAGAGGGCTGTTCCCCATTTGCCATGCGAGTGGTTTCGATTCTCCGTCGATTATTAACAGATATCGATCGTGCGGCTGGTTCTTCCTTCCACTTCCAAAGGCGTTCTCATAGGTTCGTGCTCGGTTCGCCCCAAGGGTGCGAATCAAACCGATGTTGTCGCTTCCTTCCGAGTCTGGGTCCGTAATTACTTCTATTACAACTTGGTGATTCAGAGCTCTCAGAGATTTAATCAAAAGATTGAGACAAGCAAGGTTCTTCGCACCCCGAATGTAACGGTCGCAAAGAAGGACGCGGACAGGAGTGCGGTCTGCAACCATAGTTTTTACGAGTCGCTCCATACTCACTTTGCTACCGAATGGGATTTGAACCCGATTGGCACGACGAGAGGTGGGTTTCGCAGAAGGCGGCTTCCCAACTGCGAAAGGTTCCAATTCTGTCGAGTCCAACTCCTTTGGGCTCAAATCGACTGGCGCGGCGACAGACCAGAACGCGCGTGGCTGATTGCGCAGCTCAACGAGGAACGACGAGTGGTCAGGGAGAACCGGCTGGTGCGGTTCGAGTGGGGTTCCCACGACGAGAAAAGCAAACAGACTGCGTAGGTCTGAACGTGTCTTGAAAGTCGAATCCGATGCTATCCGACGGTCGAGGCGTGCGCGTGCCCATCGCTCGGCATCCTCAGACGAGGCGGGGCCGACCGGGATGTCGTCGACAGTGACATCCTCGAACTTGCCAAATCCGGGAACCTCTGCCGATGGAATCTTCAAGGTCTTGAGGAAGGTCTCTTGGACCGCTTCCGACTGGCCTGAAAACGGAATTGCGATGCGGCGGCTGGCCGAATCCCAGCGCCCGACACTGCCGAGATAGCGAAACGCCCAGTCCGCGAACAGATCCCGCAGGTTCAACTCAACCTTTTCCTTCTCATGTTTCACTTGACGGAGCGCACCCTTGCCTTCCAGATCGAGACCTCCCTCCAGCCTCCAGTAATTCCGCTCCTCGCTGAAATCCAGAACCCAGCGGATGCTGCAGTTCGATTGATTATCGAAAATGATACACCTGGCCGATTGGTCATCGGGGGCCGTGTTCGAGCATACCGACCGGAGCGTAACACGAATGGTGGGATCAATTACCGATGGGAAGATGCAATTTCGGTCCGGGACGAACGGAAGCGGTTGGAGAAATTCAACACGTTCATCGGGGTCGGAAGACAATCTCTCCAGGTGAAGGATACGGGAGCCGAGTATAGGATGCGAAGCAGCCCAGAATTTATAAACACCCTGCTCTGGAATCGGTGCGTTTCCCGAAGCTGCCGTTTCCTCACCAGCGCTGGTCAATCCGCCCTTGTCGTCGCAGATTCTGAGCATTCTGCACCACGAAAGGATGTTCACTGCCCCTGCATCCGATACGCCCGGGAGGACTTTCTTTATCGTCACCTCATTGAGAAGGCCCCCCTCCGCATGCGCGGCGTGGCATAGAAGCTGGAGTTCGGGGCGCCTTTCAAACCAGGAGGTCTCTGCGAGAGCCGCGAAGCACTCAACGTGGATATCCGGTACAACAAGTTCAGTCTTCATCGTCCCCCCCTTGGACGTTGGCGAATTGTATCGTACATTCTTGCTCCCTCGTCGACGCGTGATTGAACAGCTAGTTCCTTGAGTTCAAAGATGTGGCAATTGCAGAACCAAAGGGCGTTCCCGGTGATCACCAGTTGCTGGCGGGCTCTCGTGACAGCCACATTCAGCCTGTTGATACTGTCCAGGAACCCGATTCGGTTTGTGTTGCGCATAGATAGAACGACAAGGTCTGCCTCACGGCCTTGGAAGCGGTCGACAGTGCCGCACACGATATCGACATTACCCGTTCGGAATCGCCTCGGACCTCCGGAAGGATCGAGTCTCCGGAGCATTTCTTGAATTGCACGCTCCTGCTTCAAGTAGAAGGTAATACAGGCCACTTCCCACTGTGACGGAAGAGAACGCGCTGGCGGGCCTTTCTTCCCAGCCCATGTCAAGAAACTGCGAACCACCGTCTCCATGCGCTTGATTTCGGCCTCGTTGACGCCGCTGCGATCGCTTCCTTGGACCTGGAGCCAGAGTCGCCTGCCCTTGAATCCCGGGTTGAAATCCCAACCGAGCTCCCTATCGCGGATATCAATCGTGTTGGCATCCTGAAGAGCTTCCCCGTCGTAGACGATTTCTCGCGGGAATTTCGAAATTTCCGGGTGCATTCGATGTTGATAAGACAACCCTGTAAATCTCTCCCGGAACGCTCTTTCCTGCGAACCTTTCATCCCGACTGTCAGCGTGCTCGGCCGGTGTGCGCGTTTCTCCCCGATGCCCTCCTGGATGACCTCCAGTATGCTGGGCAAACCGATATCCCGAATCTCCTCGATGCGTTCGATGAGGTTGGCTGCCCTTGGGAGAAGTTCCGAAAGCTCTCTAACGTA
>DYIT01000002.1:42160-68203 GCA_020723505.1 Candidatus Kuenenia stuttgartensis | reverse complement strand
TTTCCCGTTTGCTCTGGTTCTTGTTCCGTCGCAATTCGTGGATACGGGTCAGCCTCCAAGCCACCTGATCGGCCCAGTCGTGCCGTTCGAACCATTCGGTTTCATGCCGCTCCAATTCGATGCGCGTCGTGTGTAAACGGCGACGTGTGTCTTGAATCGGTGTTCCTAGACGATTTCCTCCTCCGGTCCATACTGCTTGACGAAAGCGCACAGGATGATTCTTCGGAATGGGGTGTTCCCCTTTGGCGAGATCCCGGCAAAGCAGATAGTTTCCGGGCAAGAGATGGCCTACATGACTAAGAAGATCCTCGGGGATGAGTACCAGCGTTGCCGCGGCTACTTGAAGTACCGAAGCTGTGCTTTGCTTGAGATCCTCGATTGTAACCGTCGGAATTCTTCGCCCGTCTCCGGGATTCCTTGCAACGCGGACGGCGGGGGGCGAGTCCTTTTGCAGGGAAAGCTCCTCTTCCAACCAGTGCAGGACTGCGGCTTTTTCGCAAACAAGCCAGCGAACCTCCGGTTGGCGGATCTCCGGCCGTTGCAGGCGCCATAGGAGGATGCGGGCTCTTTGATGATCTGGGGGGAATATCTCCTTTCCCGACTCGTTGGTGAGGGACCGGAGATTTGCCATCAGATCGCCCCGATCGGAAAAAGGCGGCAGTTGGCGCACATCTCCCACGATGACCCATTGCTTCGCCATCAGAGCCGGGACAAGGAACTCCTGAATCAGTGTCTTGCTGGCCTCGTCGACTATGAGAACGTCCCAGTAGGGCATGGTAGCGATGGGGCGAGCCCAATTCTCCTTGTCGAGGTCGCGGCCGCGGAACAGGGGGTGATTCACGATGCCCATCGTGGTTCCACATGTGAGGTTCGAAGTCATAATCACTGTCCGCTGCGCCATCTCCTGGAGATCATTCTCGGTAAACGCGCTGAAGGAGGACTCGGTTTTCCATGTCTTGAGAAGGGCTTCCACTCGGGCATCGATTTGGCAGTCCAGGACTTTCTGGTCTACACGATCAGGTTGTCCGATTCGGACTGACTCGACTGGCACGGCGCCCACTACGAGCCTCTCCAACACATTATCGATTGCTACGTTGGTGGAGGAGCAAATCAGCACGCGTTTCCCTCGAACCAGGAGCTGTTGGGCCAGTTCGCAGATGGCGGTCGTTTTGCCCGATCCTGGCGGACCCTCCATGAGAGTTACGTCTGGACTTGGCTGGGCTTGATTCTGCCGGATCTGGCCAAGGGCCTTGCCCACGAAGTCGCGCTGTTCGCTCGTTCCGTTCCGGTCCTCTTGCGTGAGGCTGTACCAGCGGTCCGGAACGCTGGGAACGACTCGCGGCCATTCCATGCGTTCAGGATTCTCGCACAACCGCAGAAGACCTCGATGGAATGGCAGAGGGGCCTCCATCAGTTGATAGAGCGCCCTCCTTTGGAGTTGTAGACTTCGGATGTCCACCGGCAGGTAAAGGTGACTTCCGGAAGGGGGTAGCGACTCGAGGAGTAACTGGTAGCGATCGCGGTCCACGCGGCGCACTCGGATTGTGGTTTCTTTACTATATCGAGGCTCCGTCCAGACCTCAGGAACCTCCTCCTCGCAGAACGCTGCCCGGGGATCCATTAGATCTTCGTTCCTAATTTCCTCGGGTAGCAGTAATTGAACCCATAGGCCTGTTCTCCCGCCACGCCCTCGGTCTCTCCATTCATAGCGGACTCCGTTGTCGCCCTTGAGGAGTCCCTGTGCCGGAAGCTCATCGACGCGAAGAGCTCCTCCCCGGACCTCGAACGAACGTTTCTCCGAATCCGTTACGGCCCTGAGCTCCGCCATGGGCGCGAGTCGTTCCGTAACTACTTCCCTTCCGTCGACGAAAACCGGCCCGGTAGTGACCTCTCCTTCCACGCGGACTATCCAGTCGTTTTCGCGCTCAAAAACACCGGCGACGACGATTGGATTTCCCTTGGCATCACGGATTTCTCGGGGCGGTGGGCCGCTTGGTTCGCGAACCATACTGCAATTGTGGGAACACCAGAATACTCTATCCAACACATCCAGGGGTTCCGCAGGCAGGATGCGCAGCCCTGCATCGACACGGTCGCATTTCAGAACTTCGACTATTGCACCACGGTTGACAACCATGAGCCGTTGCTCAAGGTCAGCGACCTTATCCGAGGGCCAGTTTGTGATGACCCAGGCCTCCTCCGACCGAGGCAGAACAAGACGCGTATCGAGGGCCTGCAGTTCGATATCCCGCAAGTATCGCACGCGCTCCCAAGGGAGTTTGTACCTGAACTGGCGCTGTTTTGCTGTGTGGATGGCCTGGCGGAGGAACTGGCTGAATGGGCGCAATGTATTATTCGTCTGGCCCTGCAAAGCCAGAACAATCTTCGGGTGCTCTGCCACGGCGTTGAAAAAAACTATCTTCATTTTGGGGAATCCGGGATGAAAAGATTCCGCATGGTTTCCTGGCGCAGCTTGGGCACGCCCGGAGAAACCTCAGCCGGCAGGGCTTCGGCTTTCTCCGAAGTGGCGAGCCGAGCCCGCGCAGAGGCCCATTTCCGAAGATCGTCAATCTGCTGCCCCATGGTTCGCGACAGCGGGAACGTCGCTTTCAAGGCCGCCAAGATATGCTCGGTCCGCAGCTCCACTCCAGCCGCGAACGCTTCAAAGAGTCCCTCTCGAATCGCTTCCTCGAGTTCGGCTCCCGAGTATCCGACCGATGCATCGGCAAGGGAAGAAAGGTCGAACTCCTTAGGTTTGCGGTCCTTTTTTCGCAGGTGGATGCCCAGGATCTCTTCGCGGACTTTCTTGGAGGGGAGATCGACGAAGAAAATCTCGTCAAATCGTCCCTTTCTAAGCAGTTCAGCGGGGAGCATCTCGATTCGGTTGGCGGTTGCGACCACGAAGACCGGCTCGCGTTTCTCTTGCATCCAGGTAAGCAAAGACCCGACCACTCGGGCCGTCGTGCCCGCATCGGACTGATCCGAACTTCCCACGCCGGCTAATCCTTTCTCAATCTCGTCAATCCACAGCACGCAGGGGGCGAGGGCCTGTGCGACGTGGAGGGCTGTGCGCATGTTGCCCTCGGATTGTCCAACGATGCCGCCGAACACTTTACCCATGTCGAAACGTAGGAGAGGAAACTGCCAGGATGCGGCTACAGCCTTCGCCATGAGGCTTTTCCCGCAACCCTGCACGCCCAGCAGGAGGACACCCTTCGGTGCGTCCAATCCGAACTCCCGGGCTCCGGAACCGAACGCGCGTCCCCGGCGGTCCAACCATGTCTTGAGGTTCTCCAAGCCGCCTACCTCACTCATACGGGCGTCGGGTTCATAGTAATCGAGGACCTCGCTCTGTTTAATCACCCGTTCCTTCTCGCGAACCACCAGCGAGACCTCTCCCGGGCCAAGGCGGCCTCGTTGCACCGCTGCCTGGCCGAATGCCAGACGTGCCTCCATCACGGTCAGCCCTCTTGCAGCTTCAAGGAGAGAGGCACCCTCAGTCAAGCGAACGCTCAAAGCGGAGGCGGTATCTCGAGCCACCACGGCCAGGTCTTCCACGCCCGGAAGCGGCAGTTCCAGTGTGGGAACTTCCTTTCTAATTTCTAACGGCAGTCCCGGAACCGGAGTGCCGAGAATCAGAAGTCTCCGAGGGGATCCTGGCATCCGACACATCTCTCTTACCCATCGAGTCACCTGGTGATGTTCACGTTCAAGGTACGGTTGGATGTCCTCTAGAAGCAGGACACCTCCCTTCTCGGACTCGCGAAGCTGAATCATGGTCTGGATGGGATCGGATTGGGCCGGGTCTTCCGGCCTCATGCGACCGTCTTCATCGCAGGCGCTGAGTCCCGAGGAAGAGCTCCAGACCTTCATCGGAATGCCAAACTCGCGCGAAACCGCGGTGCACATGCCCTGGACGCGCTCCCATTCATACGAGGCGATATGAACCACGTTCGCCCCAGCTCTGACAAGCGCGAGAACCTGGTCGTAGACTAGATTCATCGATTGACTCCAAATGGGTTTTCTTATTCTTGAGTTTCTATTTACCTGTAATGCTCTTCCAAGAGTACTTGAATCAGACCCTGAAAGGATTCTTGGGGATTCAGGTAGAGAGCTCCCAAGGAAGGAGATGAATCACAGGATATCAGTCCCTGCTCGTCTTCGGAGTTGTGCTCTACGGGTGTGTCTCTGACGCAGACGGTCTTGGACCCTGCCTGGTCGCCCTGCGGGATGTCCATTCAACCCTCCTCATGTCCGATAAGACGCAAGCACTCTACCCGACAGGCCTGATAGATTCAACAGCCTTCCAGTCGCCACGCGACACGCGGGACGCGGTCCCGGAACACGCTTGACAGCATACGTATGGGATAGGGTAACATGCTCAAGTCGCTTGAGGAGGGCTCAATCCTCAGACCCTGTTCTTAGTCTGCGCAACGGGCGCGGAATGATTAGGGAGGGATGATGTCCGACGCATTCGTGCCGGAAGAGCTTGCGAGGCTGTTCCCTGACGGAGGCAGGCGCCTGATGCCGTACTTCGACGTGCCTGGGCCTGGAGTAGGGGCTGACCCGAGAATCTGGGCGCAGGGCTCAAGGGAAAAGGGTCGGTCTCTCGAGGAGTACAGAAAGCAGGCAAACAATCCCAAGGTCTATCCTCATGACGAGCCATGGGTTACCATGATTTCCTTGTACGGCCTGTTCGGAGACCAGTCGAATCTCGCAGAACCGACCCGCTTCAAAGCGCTCAATAATCTGCTCGAACCGGTCTTCCCTGCTTCGCCGCCGGTTTTCGCAAGGATTACCGGGGCACACGTCGAGGTTTGCCTGCCTGAGAATAAACTCTATCAGAAGTACTTACGCGAGAAGGTGTTCGACAATGGGAGCCAGGCTTATCACCTGTTCTCCGACTGCCAGGAGAAGATAGCCCTGAAGTGCGAGACCAAGGGGAGTCTGGAGGGCAGCACGAACCTGGACGCCCTAATCAGCGGGGTTTCAGCCGAGGGCAGGCACATCCACGTGTTCATAGAAGCCAAGTTCCATTCGGACATCTCGTACTCCGTCATGTACGTGCCTGTGCGCAATCAGATAGCCCGCAACATCGATTGCGCCATGGATCTAATGACCCGGGTCCCAGGCGCCAGGAATCCTGAGAAAAGGGACCTTTCCGGCTTGGGCGACGCCTGGTTCGCGCTGCTCACTCCAGGCATCTTCAGGACCCAGGCTTACGGAGGTCCAGTGGTTTCGCCGCTATCGCCGCTCCAACCGATCCGTAGTCGTCTCTACTGCTACAAGATGGACGAGTACCGGGAAAAGGCCGGGCTTCGAGCCGACCTGCCGCACTGGGAAGGCTTCCTCTCGGAAAGCGATTGGTCCGGCGTCGTGTCCCGCATCGGCTGGTTGACGTTCGAGGACATCGGTAAAACCATCGAGTGTGCGTCGTGGATGACCGATGCGGACCGTGATGAGATACGTAGGTTCATGAAAAGCAGGAGACTGGAGAGAAATCCTTAGTCGTAGGAGAGCTGGCTCATGTCCAATTACAAGTTCGATGGGGTTCAACTCAAGGACGGATCAAGGACCATCGCCAACATCAGAGGCGACGACATCAGGGAAGGCACGGGAAGCCATGTCCTTGCCAACATCAGGGGCGACCAGGTGCGCCAGGGAACGGGATCGAACGTAATCTGCAACATCAGAGGTGATGACATCCGCCAGGGCACCGGCTCGACCAAGATCGGGACCATGAAGGACGTCGACAAGGCGATTGACGGGCCCGGACATGTCGTGAAAGCGGCCTTGTGGCTTTTGCTGTGCAGGTAGAGAGCGTAATGACGATATCGTTGCCGTTTCTGACAGCCTACGACCCTCCCGGGACCAGCGAAGGCACGCTGGACCCTATGGGCTTGTACCAGATTGCAGATCAGCTGGCCATGATACTGGTCCCTGCAGTGCGGGAGAGGATGCAGCGCATCCGCTTCTTGACCGCCATGGCCGTGGGATCAATGGTCACCGAAGGGATGGAAGGCAACCCGAGGCATCGCGACGCAGACCCGTACCTGGTCTGGGAATGGCTCGTGACCGAGGCCTTGCTGCGCACCTTTCCAAGGGGCGAGTCCATGTGGGGCGTGCCTGGCACGCTCGTCACGCGGAGGGCGATTGACAACCACGGATATCTTGACAGCCGCAGCTACTTGAAGAGCCCGCGGATTTTCGGGTTCTTCGGAGTCTACAAGAGACTGGCCATACATGTCGGCATCGTAGACGTCCACCTCAATCCCGGCCCGAACGCGGAATCCCTGGCAGAAGCCTGGGCACGCGGGCTGGGCATGTCAGGCTTGAAAGAAGCGTCGCCGCTTCTTGACAGATGGTCGTCTGCGGTCGGCAACAGCCTGAATGAGAGCCCCCCACGATGCAGACCGCAATGGAGAAGCGAAGGTTGGACAGAGCTCGCGAACGCATTCGCCCCTTGGACCGCCAAGGCCAGGGAAAAGCGCTTTCTTCAGGAATTGCTGATTGCAGGCGAAGACCGCCGCCTTGGCGCACTGCCGGACCTTTGGCGACTCCAACCGGATATTACGGACGATGACTTCAGGGAAGAAGAACTTCATGACAGGCTCGAGGAAATCGAGCCGAAGTATTCGCCGCTCCTCAGGGCCATACGCGCATACGAGGGGTTCTCCCGCAGCATTCAGGATGCTTTCGACATACTGAAGGCCGAAGCCGCACGAGAAGACGCCAAGGGATTCCTAGTCACCGACATATCGCGCGACAAGGACTTTCAACTCTGCGTCAAGGACCTCCACCTGCGTTATGCAGAAGTCGATCAGACTTTGTCTGAAATCACGGTGACGGGGCTTTCGCTCAAGAATCTCTTCAGCGGCCGTTTTGGCATTTTCGCCGAACCCATGGACGCAGGGCAGTGTGCCCTTGCGCTATGCGTTCTTCACGAGGCAGTGCAGGATAAGAAATCAGAAGAAGGCAAACGGTACTGGTTTGATTGTATCGGGCAAGGCAGGATCTACATCCGGCATGCATATCGTGAAGCCAGGAGGGACACACAACCAGGAAAATACTTCCACTCGTACCGGGGAAACCCAATACGGAGATTCTGGCGGGACCTTGTGTGAGCCAGAAAGACAAAGCTCATGGAGCAATGCTCGAGATGTGGCGTCCCCCTCAGGACGCAGGGGACCCCATCGGGTGTCTGGCAACGACTTTCACTTTCTCGCCAGGTCTGTTCGACGAGCAGTGCCTCGCAAGGTTCCTTGAAATAGATTCGCAACCCAATCGCGAAGATCTGGCTTTTCTCCTGGAGCGAGAGAGCCGACTCGGGGGCGTCTACGCAGGGGTTCTCGTTGACCAGATCAATGCCGGCGTGGAGCATTCTCTGCGTTGGGACATTCTGCCCGTCCGCATCCCTGTGGGAATACAGCATGCGAAGCTCAGCCTTTTGGCATGGAGCCGCCACGTACGTCTGATTGTGTCTTCTGCCAATCTCACGGAACCTGGGTATCGGACAAACTTCGAAGTGTGTGGGGCAGTTGAAATGACACCAAGGGAAACAGACCACGCATTCCTTTCCGACGCAGCGGCATTCTATCGTAGGCTCCTGTCTTTGGTTCCTGGCGCTTCCGACCGCACTCCGGAGACCGAAAGGGCGGAGTCCTTCCTTGCGCAAGTCGAGAACCATGTTCGGAAGTGGGAATCCCCCGGACGCGGCTCACCAGTGAAGCAGCACTTGGTTTGGACGATGCCCGAAATGGGTAGCGATAGTGTTGCCCGGAGCAGCCTGGAGGAAGCCATCCATCATTGCAGGAAATCGCCTGACGAAGTTTGGGTTGCGTCACCCTTCTTCGACAAAGACGACAGCGCGTTGAAATTGACTGCTCAACTATGCAAGCTCATGGCGCGCGGGAGCGATAGTGGGAGGAGGATCTGCTTCTGCCTGCCGGTCGCAAGGAGTGAAGAGGGAACCGAAGCATTCAGGTTGGCGGCTCCAAAAGCCATTTACAGCACGCCGGAGAAATACCAGGCAAAGGTGTCGATTGAGATGCTCCCGGCAATCGACGAGGACAAGAATCCGAGACCCTGGCACGCGAAGATGGTCGCTCTTCTGGGGGAATCGTACTCCGCCCTCATGGCTGGTTCCTCCAACTTCACTTGCGCAGGGATGGGCATTGGACAGCGCAGGAATGCCGAGGCAAACCTTTTGACCATTGTCCAATACGAGGACCACGGACGTCTGACAGGCCAGCTGGAAGCTATGTGGCTAAAAATGGAAAAAGTCCCGAACCCGGAGGAAGCCGAGTGGCTGGGCGGAAGACCCGAGGAAGAAGAAGCGGAGGGCACGATTCCTCAGAGGCTGCACCGTGCTTTTCTTTCAGCGACCTACCGTTCAGGAGACGACCGGAGAATCATTCTGCGGCTCAATCCTGAGGAAACACCTGACGCATGGGAAATCCTGTCGTGCGGTAGGGACGTTATTGGGCTTTTTAACGGCTCGCGTTGGATAGAGATGGGACGGCCTTCGGAAGTCACATCGCCATGGGAGCCTGCACAACCTCCGGACAAGCTGTTGGTGAAATGGGACGGCCTAGAGGCATTCCTGCCCATAAACGTCGAGGACAGTCGTCTTCTGCCGCCTCCTGAACGATTGGAGAAAATGTCAGCGGATGACATGCTCTTTATTCTCGCAGCATCCGACCCGAGCGCGGCTTTCAGAGCGTGGGCAAAGAATCAAAGACCGTCGGACGTTTTCGACGAGGAGCTCGATTCGGCCACCGCGCCAGACCTCGATCCTTTGAGGCGCTACGACCTCGGGACTACATTCCTGCATCGAGTCAGAAGGCGGGCTCGCATACTCGCACAACTCCGGGCCAACCTTCAGAGACCTGTGTGGAGCAGACAGGCACTTCAATGGCGGCTCCGGGGCTTGATAGGAGTGGAAGCGCTCGCAAACCGGCTCGTCAAGGAATTTGAAATTGCCCGGGATGCTCCAGGAGAATTCCTTCTTACGCTCGCGGATTTCCTCATGGTACTTCGCGAAGTGGACTACCAGACCGAGGAGGGAGCGCTGCAGAAGGATGATTTCGAATCGGTCTACAGGCCTTTCCTGAAAGGACTCTCGGCGTCGCTGAACGCCAAGGTTGGCGGTTGCACGGACGGTCTTGCCGAGGACCTTCTGGGATTCTGGAATCGGGTGGTTGAACAGTGCCGAAAGTGAAAGACATCTACCACGCACCGCGGGAGTTGCTGCTGGGTAAAGACATCAACAGCCGCGTGCCGCCAGAAGACCAGAAGAGGCAGCGTGCGGAGGTGGAGGAAATCCTTCGGAGACTGGGCCGCCAACCGGGCGTGATACTCGCGGACGAGGTCGGCATGGGCAAGACCTTCGTCGCCCTTGCGACAGCCTACTGCGTGTCGCAGAGCACTCCCCGCGGGCCGGTAATTGTAATGGTTCCCGCCAATCTGGTGGACAAGTGGTCGGATGACCTCAAGTCATTCTGCGACTTGTACCTGGAGAATCGCCATGCGCTGACCAAGGACTCCCCCAGGAAAGACTTTCTGGGCAGCAACACGCTGAGGTATGGGATTGCCCGGCACAGCGTTGAACTGATGAAACTCCTCGACGATCCCCTGCGCGAGCGCTGCCAGCTCATCTTCTTAAGTCAAGGCGCGATGAGCAGGGGCCAAACCGACAAGTGGGTACGCCTGGCGATGATAGCGGATTGCCTCAGATTGCATGCGAGAGGCAAAGCCGACCGGCTGATTAAAGTCAAGAAGAACCTCCACAGGTTCCTCGGCGAACTCCTTTCAGCCCTTGGGGAAGAAAGGGCTCACCAGTGGGGTTTTGAACTTTGGGACCATCTGCTTAGAACAGATTCAATGGCCTGGAAGGACATATACAACCAGGCAGTGAGCGACGAACGAAGGAAACTGACGGACGATCCAGTCCCCAAGTCCGTCAAACGCGCTTTGTCACGCATTAACCTATCCCCGCTTTCAGAGGCCTTGAAGAAGATGCCGATTTACGCCTCCGGTGGCGAAGAGCGCGTCTCGGAGCGTATTCTCGAAGCCAGACACATACTGCGTGGAATAGAAGAGGAGATGTGGAAAGAACTCCTTGCCAAGGCAGAGTGGCATTCGCCTCTGCTAATAATGGACGAGGCTCATCACCTCAAGAACCCGCAAACAGCCCTCGCCCGCCAGCTCCAGTCTCCGGACGTGAACAACGACCTGAAGACCGGCGACGGAGCCATGGCGAATTCTTTCGATCGCATGCTGTTTCTCACCGCCACGCCGTTCCAGCTGGGGCATCACGAGCTGGTCAGCGTGCTCGAACGGTTCGGGGACGTCAGGTGGGACGAAGATGCGCTCGGGAGCAGGGAGGATTTCAAAGCCCGCCTTTTGAACCTCAGGGACAAGCTGAACGAGAGTCAACGGACAGCCATAGGCCTGCAGCGAAGCTGGAGCAGGCTGCGTTCGGAAGACTGCGAAGGAAATGCTGATCAATGGTGGGAAAGGCTCGTACTCGCACCGCGTGACACAATCAACACGCGCCAGCGTGCGGTTCTCGACGGGTTTCAGAAGGCCAAGTCGCGCAGGGACGAAGCTCAGACGGCTCTCGAGGAGTGGGTAGTACGTCACAACAAGGGGACTCTCTGGGCGAACACCGAAATTGTGCGCAGGCTCCGGATTGAAGGCGCCGGGATTTCAGGTATCGACTCTTCGGGCGGCCTTGCCGTGCCTCCGGGGCAGCTCTTGCCTTTCTTCCTGGCGGCGAGGAGCGCAGTGGACGCGGGGAAAGACCTCCTTGGAGAAGCCCTGTGCTCGTCTTACGAAGCCTTCCGAAAAACGAAAAACGACGGGAATCCCGAGAAAGACGCTCTGGACAGCGAAGACGGCGAATCGCCTGCCGAGCAGGATGGGACTCAGGCACGCTGGTACCTCAAGGAGTTCGACAAGGCATTAGAATGCGGATGCGCTGGGATTCACCCGAAGGTTGAAGCGACGGTGAAGAGGACCGTCGATTTATGGGAATCCGGCGAGAAGGTGCTCATCTTCGCTTTCTATCGAAAGACATGCCGCTCGCTCCGGATTCACGTCAGCAGGGAGATTGAGCGCCGCATGGAAGCCCTGGCCAAGTCCCGTCTGGCAGCTGCCGGCCAGCCCTCGGAGACCGAGGATGTGGACCGGATTGTGGACGCTGTCCAGAACCGTTTTTTCGACAAGGAGGAATTACCGGGACGCCGAGCTTTGGACAGAGCCCTGGAAAGCATACTTTCGGTCAACGCAGACGCCCTCGAAACCGCCGGGATTGACGCGAGCCAAAAGGCTCAGCTCGTAGAAATCATGCGTCGATTCCTGCGCGTTCAGACGACCCTGGTTCGCTGTTTCCCAATCGGGCGACTCGATACTCTGCCGCCCGAAGAAGCCGTGGAGAATACCCTCGACTCCGAAGACCGTTCAGGGGTGTCCTGGCGGCAGAAGTTCAACCACTTCGTGGAGTTCATCGCCAAAACCTGTTCGGGAGATGAAATTAGCAGGTATTTGGATGCTGCGACCAGGACGCAGACCGGGGGAATCAGGGTCGAAAGGGGCCAGGAGGAGGATCTCACCGAAGACGAATCCCTGGTGGTCCTGGCAAACGTGCAGGAAGCGACGGGAGTGACGAAGCGCGACGCCCGCAGCCGACTGATGCGCGCTTTCAATACGCCTTTCTTCCCTGACATCCTTGTGTGCAGCCAGGTGATGGGAGAAGGCGTGGACCTGCAGCGGTTCTGCAGGCATGTGGTCCATCACGACCTTGCTTGGAACCCGAGCACCATAGAACAGAGGACGGGCAGAATCGACCGTCTGGGCTGCAAGGCAGAAGGCCGCCAGCCGGTGGTCATGTTCCTGCCTTTTCTTGCGGGAACGGCAGACGAGAGGCAGTTCAAAGTCATGTCAGACAGGGAACAGTGGTTCAAAGTCGTCATGGGTCAGGATGAAGTCGGAAAGCTAATCACACCCGACAAGAACCAGGCGGTGCCCCTGCCTGCATGCGTCGCTGAGGAGTTGAGTTTCAAGCTCGGTTTACAAGTCAGGGCGAAATCCTCGACTGGACCATGAACCCGGATTCCACGATCTCATTGCTTCCAAGGCATCAGGTTAGTCCTCGGCTGTTGAGTTCACGGTCAGGGCAGTAGGCGGCATTCGACGCTGAAATTAAAACAAACTGCTTCGCAATCCACCCTCACGATTCTGCCACAGGCTGTGGCAGATTCAGTTTTTTTTTATTTTTATAAGGAATATCTTGACAAATTCAATTATGTTGAATAATATTCAATTAAACGTAATTGTATGCTTTGTATCAAAGGAGGAAAGATGTTCATGACCAGCGAGGAAGTCCAGCAGTTCCTGCGGATTAGTCGTTCAACTCTCTACTTGTGGATCCGGGAGAAGAAACTTTACCCGAGGAAGGCGGGGCGAGCCTGGTTGTTCCTGGCTGATGAAGTCTTTAGGTTTGTCGGCTTGAAACCCTCCGTACCTCTCTGGTTCGGAGAAGGTGATCTCGAGATCTCGAAAGAAAAGGCCCGGCATTTCATCCGAGGTGGAGGGAAGCCGGATTTTTATATCCAATATATCTCCGACTCTGCGAGGGGCTTCATTCGGGCAAAAGTCCTTTGGTCCGGTTCCCATGAAAAGGTGTCCTTTCCAGCCCCGGGCGGGATCGCCTTTGACAGTTTCTCGAAGGCCAAGTCGTCCAACAACACTGTCTTCCTGGGCTCGGACAGCTCTGTTTGGAGGGTTAGGGACGTCCGGCCTGAGACCAGTCCCTCCGGAGAATCTTACATCGCATTGGACCTTGAGCAAATCGAGTAGAAACGAAACTCCGTTATTCAGCAGCTGTTGCTAATCAGTGAAAAGACCGATTTATCAGGGGGTGGAATCCCCTTGATGGCAACTCATCAGTAGAAATTTTACCAAGAATTATAATGACTTCACATTGATGCTTGGTTAATCTTAACTTATCCGCCGGCAAGTTTGCCGGCTAGAATGGAAGGTTTTCTATGGATGGGGCACGCTCTCTAAAGTCTGCGATTCTGACCGGAGGAAAAGAGTCCCCTTCCGCTGCGGAGAAGGCAGGTTTTCGTTTCGGAGACAAGGGTACCCATTCCTGCAGGACAATCATGCTGGAGGAGCTTTCGGTCCTTTTTAGCAAGACCGGAATCAACGCCTCAAGAGCCGAGTACCGCACCCGTATAGTCGAAGACAACTGCCTTGGGAAGCGGACGGTTTCCACTAGGAAGCTTACCAACCAGCGGCTCGGGGAGTTGTACGGGCTCAATCCAAGCTTGCTTCTCTTCCGAGCCATGCGCCGGTTCTGGCAGGCGGATGAGAACGGCCGCCCCCTGCTCGCGGTGCTTCTCGCCCTGGCTCGCGACCCTCTCCTTCGTTTTACGGCTCCGACTGTTTTGAATCTTCGTCCAGGGGAAGAACTGGGCCGCCATGCGTTGAACGAAGCCCTTGGGCGGGAAACCTCCTCGCGTTTCAACGAGGCCATCCTCGACAAGATAGTCCGCAACTCGTCCTCATCCTGGACCCAATCCGGCCACCTGGAAGGCCGTGTCCGGAAGATTCGCAGGATCGTCAGAGCAACTCCGACCTCCGCCGCATTCGCCCTGCTGCTCGGTTACATTCTCGGAGCGCGCGGAACTTCCCTTTTTGATACCATGTGGACGAAGGTGCTGCACGCCACGCAAAGCGACCTCGTATCGCTTGCCACGGACGCACGGCGGCTAGGCCTCCTGAAAATGAGCCAGGCAGGCGGTATCATTGACGTGGCTTTCCCGGAATATTCGACGCATGACGAAAGGCGGATGACGAATGGGAAGGATTGAAAAACTCGTCGAAAGATACGGCAATCACGTCTCCGCGCCATGGCAGAGAAACCTTGCGGGCGATCAGAAGGCCATTTTTGTCGTCTATCCAAAAACCGACGAGAGGAAGCTTAGAGCGAGACTGGATCTTTTCGAAATGGCGACCACCTCGACCGGGCACGCCTGGCGGTTGCTCGATATAACCGACGCATTCGCCTGTTGGATGGCGAACCTAGAATACCGCGAATCATACTTCGAGGATCCAGACGGCCTTAAAATGAAGCTGCAGAAGGTCTTCCTCAAACACGCGAGCGATCTCATTCTACAGGCGCTTACAGCGGAAGGTGTAGACGATGGGACGGTTGTCGCGGTCCTTGGAGTCGCGGACCTTTTCGGCTTTACTCGCCTATCAATGGTTCTCAAGGAAGTAGTCAAAGAGATAAGGGGCCGATTGCTTGTCTTCTTCCCGGGCGAGTACGAGGAGCACAACTACAGGCTCCTGGACGCAAGGGATGGATGGGATTACCTGGCCGTTCCAATCACCCTTTACAATGGGATGAACGACTGATGAAAAACAGAGAAGTTTTTCTGCGCGATCCCGCGGTGTCCAAACTCCTGAACGACGGTGTCGCTGCCGTTCGCGAAGGTTCGACGGAAAAGGAAATCCGGACGCTCCGATACGAACTCGAGCATTTCGTCTGCGAAGGTCAGTATCTTGACGGCATGATTCGGATTCTCGAATCCTATATAAGCAGCGCGAATTCGACGGTCCAGCCCGCTGCCTGGGTCAGCGGATTTTATGGAAGCGGCAAATCCCATCTACTCAAGATGTTTCGCCATCTCTGGACGGACACCGGATTTGCAGACGGTTCTACCGCCCGCAGCCTGGCCAGGCTTCCTGACGAAGTCCGGGACCTTCTGCGCGAATTGGACACGCTTGGCAAGCGCAGCGGCGGACTACACGCTGCTTCGGGAACACTGCCTTCGGGAGGGGGAGAGAGCGTCAGCCTTGCCGTATTTGCCATCATCCTCGCGTCCCGCGGCCTGCCCGAAACCCTGCCGCAAGCCCAGTTCTGCATGTGGCTTAAAAAGAACGGAATCTACGACAAGGTTCGTGCTTCCGTTGAAAAGGCGGGGAAGGGCTTTTTCGACGAACTGCACGATCTCTACGTGAGTCCGATCCTGGCTAAGGCCTTGCTCGATGCGGACCCGGATTTCGCCCCGGATCAAAAGCAGGCACGGGCTGCTCTCCGGACACAGTACCCGGTCGTCGAGAGCATATCCACGAGCGAGTTCATCCGACTGGTCCGCGAAGTCCTCTCCGTCGAAGGGCGGATACCGTGCACGGTCATCGTCCTGGACGAAATCCAGCTTTTCATCGGGAACGACCCGAACCGCTCGACAGACGTGCAGGAAGTCGCGGAGGCGATATGCAAGCAGCTGGACAGCCGCGTCCTTCTTGTCGGATCGGGGCAGACGGCATTGGCCGGCAAAGTGCCCCTTCTGCAGCGACTGACAGGGCGATTCACAATCTCGGTGGAACTATTGGATTCGGACGTCGAAACCGTCACTCGCAGGGTAGTGCTGGTAAAGAAAGCCGACAAGAGGAAGGCCATCGAAGACGTAATAAGCGCCAACGCCGGAGAGATAGACCGCCAGCTGGCCGGCACGAAAATCTCGGCCTGCTCTGAGGACCGCAATGTCATAGTGGACGACTACCCGCTGCTGCCCGTTCGCAGGCGCTTCTGGGAACACATAATGAGGGCGGTGGATGTGCCCGGGACTGCCAGTCAGCTCCGAACGCAGCTTAAAATCGTCCACGAAGCCGTGAGACAGACCGCGGACCAGCGCCTGGGAACGGTCGTCCCGGCCGACTTCATCTACGAACAAATCAGTCCGGACCTGAGAAAGACCGGCATGCTTCTCCGCGAGATTGACGAGACAATCCGAAACCTGGACGACGGCTCGGAAGACGGACGCCTAGCGCAGAGGCTTTGCGGCCTGATTTTCCTGATTCGCAGATTGCCCTTAGAGGCCGTCGCCGACATCGGCGTGCGGGCTACTCCCGAAATGCTGGCCGACCTCATGATTTCCGACCTCGAAAGAGACGGGACCGAGCTTCGCAAGAACATTCCGCGCATACTCAAGATGCTTACTGACCCGCCGCCCGAGTCGGAGTGGCCCGCATGGCTCAGAAAAGCCATGCAGGACAAGGGAGCGCTGCTCATTGAGATTGACGGGCAATACGGCCTCCAGACTCGCGAAAGCAGCGAATGGGACAGGGAATTCCGAAACAGGCAGACGAGGTTCAGCAGCGACCCGGCCACGCTGTCGAGCAAGCGCGGCGCGCTGATTACCGCCGCATGCGGGGAAGCCCTCAAGGGCGTAAAACTCGCGCAAGGCAAGTCCAAGGAACCTCGCAGGCTGCTTGTCGGTTTCGGCGACGAAGCTCCGCCCTCGAACGGCGCCGACATCCCAGTCTGGGTCCGGGACGGCTGGGGAGAGAAGGAAAGTACCGTCGTCAACGACGCCCGGGCGGCCGGAAGCGACAACGCTATGATTTTCGTCCACGTGCCCAAATCGCGCGCTGAGGACTTGCAGAGGGCGATTGTCGATTACGAGGCCGCGAAGTCCACGCTGGATTTCAAGGGCGTCCCCTCCTCTCCGGAAGGATGCGAAGCCCGGGACGCCATGGCGACACGCATGTCCGCCGCGGAAGCATCCCGTGACCAGATAATCGATGAGGTGATCGACCTGGCCAAAGTCTACCAGGGAGGAGGAGGGGAACGGTACGAATCCAGATTCGTCGCAAAGATCGAAGCCGCCGCGCTTGCCTCCCTTGACCGGATGTTCCCGGACTTCGGCGTCGCCGACGACAGCCGCTGGGACAGCGTCATCAGCAGGGCCAAGAACGGGGACGAAGCCGCCCTTTCAGCCATGGACTGGAAAGACGCCCCCGAAAAACACCCCGTATGCGCGGCCGTGCTGGCGGAGGTTGGATCCGGGAAGCGCGGCAAGGAAGTCAGGGACGCATTCGCCGGAAGCCCTTGCGGCTGGCCCCGCGACGCCGTCGACGCGGCTCTTATCCTCATGCATGCGACGGGGCATCTGCGGGCGGCGCACAAGGGAACGATGCTGGCCCCGGGGCAGCTGGACCAGGCAAAAATATCAATGACTGACTTCCGGGCCGAGACGACTCCTATCAGCGCGAAGGATAAAATCCGGCTCCGCAAGCTTTTTCAACTCGCAGGTGTGGACTGCAAGTCCGGGGAGGAGCAGGCAAAGGCGCCGGTGTTTCTTTACAAGCTGAAGGATCTGGCCATGTCCGCCGGCGGGGACCCGCCCATGCCGTCGCGGCCTTCCATGAAGCATCTCGATACACTCGGAGACCTCGCGGGGACCGATCAGATGACCGAGATTCTGAAGCAATATGACACGCTCGCAAAACAGGCAAAGGATTGGGGCAAGCTGGTCGAACTCGCTGAAAAAAGAAAGCCAGCATGGGACATCCTCTGTCCGCTGCTAAAACATGCCGAACCCGTCGCCGGGGCTCAGGAGCTGCAAAAGCAGGCCGATGCGGTAAAGTCCGAGCGTCGGCTGCTTGATTCAAGCGACCCGGTTCCGGACATCCGCAAGGAAGCGGCCGGTATTCTTCGATCGGCCCTTACCGACGCCCACGGGGAATTCGAACGGATTTTCAAGGAACAAATGTCCTTCCTGGTTGCGGGGGAAAGCTGGAAGAAGCTCAAGGCGGACCAGCGAAAGGAAATGCTCGTTACTGAAGGCATCGACGAGGTGCCTGCCCTTTCCATTGGCAACGAGGAAAACCTCATCAAATCGCTCGACCAGACGAGCCTGCCGGCATGGAAGACCAGGACCGACGCCCTTCCCCAGCAGTTCGCGCGAGCGGCTATGGCAGCTGCCAAACTGATGGAGCCGAAGACTCAGAATGTCCGCCTTTCAAGCGCCACTCTAAAGACCGAGAAAGACGTCAAGGCATGGCTCGCGGAGACTGAAAAGGATCTGATGGCAAGGCTTAAGAAAGGACCGATTATCATTTCCTGAGAAACAGAACTACCCGATGACTTCGAGGATCATCCGTGACACAATCGATGCCGGTCTCATCAAACAAGCCGGAGGCACTAGAAAGGACGCCAAGTATGTCCCATTCTGGGCTTGAAGTCTGTAAAACGCCATGTAACCGGGCAGCCCTCGCCTCCGAGAAGCATGTCCGTAACATCTTTAATAATAATGAATTGCGACCTAATGGATATGATGCGCTATGTAACTGTATTCCCACCACTAGCGGGGGGAAAATCCATAACCGATTGGATTATCATAAGTTACGTATTGACAGGATTGTTGACTCATGTGCGGCAGTGGCTTGCCGGGTGGGAGGCCCAGCATGAAACAGAAAGCCTTGGAATACCTTAGAACCGCACTGGGGAATCAAAATGCTGAGTTCCGCCCCGGACAGTGGGAAAGCATAGAAGGGCTGCTGCAAAAGCGGCGTCTCCTGGTCGTCCAGCGGACGGGCTGGGGAAAGAGCATGATCTATTTCGTGGCTACCCGCCTTCTTCGGGACGCAGGAGGCGGTGTCAGCCTGCTCATCTCACCCCTTCTTTCCTTGATGCGCAACCAGCTCGAAACTACCGAGCGCGTGGGGGTGCATGCCGAGACCATTAACAGCACAAACGAGGAAGAGTGGCATTCAATCGAACAAGGGCTCCGGGACAATGAAATCGATATCCTGCTCGTATCGCCCGAGAGACTAGCGAACGATTCCTTCAGGGACAAAGTACTCGGGTTCATTTCTAATCGCATCGGAATCTTTATCGTCGACGAAGCCCACTGCATATCGGATTGGGGACACGATTTCCGTCCTGATTACAGACGCATTGTGAGGGTTCTCAACGCCTTGCCGAAGAATATTCCGGTCCTGGCCACGACCGCGACTGCCAATAGTCGCGTTGTCTGCGACATCGTGAAGCAGCTGGGCGAAAACATCAATGTAATACGAGGTCCGCTGGTAAGGCAAAGCCTGAGATTGCAGAACATCTCCATGTCGAGTCCGGCGGCCAGATTGGCCTGGCTTGCAAAGACCATCCCCTCCCTGCCCGGCAGCGGCATCGTCTACACTCTGACCAAGCGCGATGCCGAGCGGGTGGCGGAATGGCTGCTCTTAAACGGGATTGAAGCAGTTGCATACCATGCCGACGTCGAAGATGACGAAACAGGCGCATCAAGGCGTGCGAAGCTCGAACAGCAGTTGATACGGAACGAAGTGAAGGTCCTGGTAGCAACAGTGGCTCTCGGAATGGGATTCGACAAGCCGGATCTCGGGTTCGTCATCCACTACCAGCGTCCTTCTTCAGTCGTTCATTACTATCAGCAGGTAGGCAGAGCCGGGCGTGCCATCGAGGAAGCTTACGGCGTTCTCCTGCACGGAGAGGAAGACGACAGGATAGCCGATTTCTTCATCCAGAGCGCGTTTCCTCCTCAAAAACATGTCAATGCGATTTTGCATGCTCTTGAACAAGCAGACAACGGCCTGTCCGTGCGGGAAATAGAAGTCATGCTCAATTTAAGACATAAGCAACTGGAAAAATCCCTGAAGTTTCTTTCCGTCGAGATGCCTTCGCCAATTACGAAAATCAAAACGAGGTGGCACCTTACGGCTGCCGGCAGGAACTACAAGATTGATCGGGAATATACGGATTCCATCACCCGGATTCGCCGGGAAGAGCAGGACCAGATGCGGGTCTATATGGGTCACCGGGGCTGCCTGATGAAGTTCCTTTCCGAAGCGCTCGACGATCCCCACGCCGCGAGTTGCGGCAAGTGCGCCGGATGTATCGGCCACCCTGTCCTCGATCCCGGATACAGCCAAGATTTGGCGAATCGCGCGGCTATCTTCCTGAAGCGCAGCTTCCAGGAGCTGAAACCACGGAAGCTATGGCCCCCCGGCGGAGCTCTTACGACGTATGGTTTTTCAGGTCGCATTAGCGCTGAGCTTTGCGCTCAGGAGGGTCGCGCCCTGTCTCTCTGGAGAGACGCGGGATGGGGGAAACTCGTAGCCAAAGGCAAGTATGAAACAGGGCGATTCGACGACGAGCTCGTCAATGCATGCGTGGAGATGTTGCGCGCATGGAAGCCGTGTCCGGCACCTGAATGGGTCGCCTGCATCCCTTCTTTGATTCGTCCCGACCTCGTACCGGATTTCGCCCGCAGGCTTGCATCGGCGCTCGGACTTCCCTTCAGCGCCTGCCTGAAAAAGGCGAAACCGAATCAGCCTCAGAAGGAAATGCAAAACAGCTTCCAGCAGGCGCGAAACCTGGATGGGGTATTCAAGGTTGACTCCGATTTCCTGCGGCCGGGTCCATGCCTGTTGGTAGATGACATCACGGATTCAGGCTGGACCTTAACGGTCGCAGCGGCCGTGCTCAGGCGGGCAGGATGCGCCGCTGTCTTTCCGATGGCGTTGGCCTTGAATTCCATGCGGATTGAATAGGTGTGGCTATGGAAATAATGAGTGAAGATGCAAAGGCAATACTCCTGTTGTGCGGCCGCCTCGGTGGCGACGCCGACGTCGATACGCTTGACCTGCGCGAATACAACCAGGTCGTACGGTGGCTGGCCGGCAACAAATTGCGGCCTGCCGACCTGCTTTCCGACGGATATCTAACCACAGTTGCCCGGGAATGCGGACTTGATGAGCGGCGCTTGTCTGAATTGCTGAAGCGCGGAGTGACGCTGGGTTTCGCAGTCGAGAAGTGGAATCAGAGCGGCATCTGGGTCGTATGCAGAAGCGATTCAAGCTACCCCGAGCGCCTCAAGGTTCACCTGAAGGACAAGGCTCCGCCGATTCTTTACGGCATAGGCGACCGAGCTTTGTTAAAAGGTGGCGGCTTGGCAATCGTCGGTTCGCGGAACGTCGATGAAGAAGGGGAGAATTTTGCACGCCGTGTCGCCGTGTGGTGCGCGTCAGGCGGATTGGCGGTCGTTTCCGGGGGAGCCCGCGGAGTTGACAGCATCGCGATGTCCGGCGCGCTGGAGGCCGGCGGCGCTGTCGTTGGAGTCCTTGCCGACACGCTTCTTAAGCGCAGCGTCATGCGCGAAGCCCGCGACCTGCTTTCGGACGCCAGGCTTGTCCTAATCTCTCCGTATCATCCCGAAGCCGTGTTCAACGTAGGGAACGCCATGGGGCGCAACAAATTAATCTACGCCTTGGCAGACTACGGACTCGTCGTGAGCGCTGATTACAGGAAAGGCGGCACATGGGAAGGGGCCGTCGAGGAATTGGCCAGGAATCCTGCGCGTCCGATATTCGTGCGTCTGGACGACTCGGCGCCGCTCGGAAACCGCAAACTTGCTGAACGCGGGGCACTGCCTTTCCCGGACATCGCCGACAGCAGCAATCCGACCGAGTGTCTGGAGCGGTTTGCTATAAAAAAGCCTCCAAAGCTGCAGCAGGAAGACCTGCCGCTTTTCAATCAGGATTCGTAAGAATGCAGCCCCTGCCATCCAATCTCCGATCAAAGCTCGAGCGCGCGGTTGTCGACGCACGCGAGGCGGCCGAGGAAGGTGCTCGCGCCGCCCTCGAAGCGCTGGCAGCGCATCATCACGAACCATACCCGCACATGAAGCCCGCCGAACGCGAACTGAGAAACCACCTTCGCGCCAGGGCAAGGCAGCTCGGTGACAAGAAGCTCTCGAAGACCGACGCTAAAGGGAATGACCATGAGATAAACCACCTCATGGGCGAGTGCGCGTACGAACACTGGCATCGAATGCTCTTTGCCCGCTTCCTGGCGGAAAACAACCTCCTGATAGAGCCCGAAGAGAAGGTTGCCATCACGCTGGAGGAAGCAGAGGAGCTTGCAAAGGACAGGGGCTCGGACGTATGGGCATTCGCCTCTCGCTGTGCCCAGGGGATGCTGCCGCAAATCTTCAGGCCGGATGATCCGCTGCTCCAAGTTTCCTTTGCCACGGAACACCGTATCAGACTCGAGAAGCTTTTATCTTCTTTGCCTCAGGCGATGTTCACGGCATCGGACGCCCTGGGCTGGGTATACCAGTTCTGGCAGAGCAGAAAAAAGGACGAGGTCAACAAATCGGGCGTTAAAATCGGGGCGGACGAAATCTCGGCCGTGACCCAGCTTTTCACCGAGCCCTACATGGTGAGCTTCCTTCTCCACAACACGCTCGGTGCCTGGTGGGCAGGGAAGACACTCACCGCAGAGGACGCGGAAAACTCAGCGACAGAAGAAGCATTGAGAAAGAAGCTGGCGTTGCCAGGGGTAAGTTGGGACTACCTGCGCTTTGTTAAAGCAGCCAGACCGTCCAGGGTAGCCAAACCGTCTCGGTCTGGATTCGGGGTAGCCAAACCGTCTCGGTCTGGATCTCGGTCTGGGTCTGGGTCATCCTTCGGTCTTAACGAGACTTTACGAATCAGCGCAGGTGAAAACCTGCCGCATTGGACTTGTGACAACGCAACTTACCATGTGTCCTTCCGGCTCGCCGACTCGGTGCCGCAAACCATCCTTGACGAATGGGTTCGCGAGCGAGAGGCGATCATGGAGAACGCCAAGAATGCGAAGAGGGAACCGACCGCAAGCGAAGAAGATAGAATGCGGTTTCTCTACTCGGACAGAATCGATAAGTTCCTCGATGCCGGCTACGGTGCCTGTTACATGGCTGCGCCGGAAATCGCCCAGTTGATTGCCGACGCCTTACAACACTTCGACGGCGACAGGTACGAGCTCCACGCATGGTGCGTAATGCCCAATCACGTGCATGCCGTGGTCAAACCACTAGCTGAACATAATCTGTCTGCGATTATCCATTCCTGGAAATCCTTCACTGCCCATGAGGCCAACAAAGCGCTGGGACGCAGCGGCGACTTCTGGCAACATGATGCGTACAACCACATTATCCGCTCTGAGAAGGAGTATGTCTTTCAGACCCGATACGTCTGGGAGAACCCGGACAAGGCTGGACTGAAGGATTGGAAGTGGAGGGGCATAATCTCAGGACTGGACTGGGACGGTCTGTATGCTTCCGTGGGACATGTTGAGCCAGACCGGGACGGTCTGTATGCTTCCGTGGGACATGTTGATCCAGACCGGGACGGTCTGAATGCTTCCGTGGGCCATGGGGAGCCAGACCGGGACGGTCTGGATGCTTCCGTGGGACATGTTGATCCAGACCGGGACGGTCTGGTTACGTGGCTCCCGGCAGCCGGCATGTTCGAAGGCTGGCCGAAGAATGCCAAGGACATCAAGGTACTCGATCCGTGCTGCGGGTCAGGGCACTTCCTCGTCGCGGCGCTGCACCACCTCGTGCCGATACGCATGGCCGAGGAAGGGCTGTCCGCAATTGAAGCTGTTGACGCGATTATAAGGGACAACCTGCATGGCCTCGAAATCGACGAGCGGTGCTGCCAGATTGCAGCGTTCGCGCTCGCGTTCGCTGCCTGGACCTACCCGGACGCTGGCGGATACCGGCCGCTACCGGAACTGAACATCGCCTGCACGGGCATCGGCCCGCACTGCTCGGCTGATCAGTGGATCAAGTTGGCTGAACAGTCAGGTATGCCTAAAAAGGAAGACCTGCGCGAGCGCATCAAGAACGGCCTACTCAATCTGCATCGGCTTTTCTCGCAGGCGTCGACGCTGGGGTCACTTATCAACCCGCATGAGCTTATAGGCGACCTGTTGGCCGCTGACTATAAAACGATCCAGCCGTACTTAGTCGCGGTGCTCAAGGCCGAGAAGGCCGACGACGAAACCCGCGAACGTGCCATCGCGGCCGCCGGCATGGTCAAGGCCGCCGACCTGCTGACCGGTGAATACACCCTGGTCATCACAAACCCCCCATATCTTGGACGCGGGCTTCAGGGGACCATCATACGTGAGTTTGGGGACCGGTTTGCGCCCGAAGCGAAGAACAACCTAGCGACGCTCTTCTTGGTCCGCGTAGAGGGAGTACTCGTCACGGGCGGAACACTAGCATTCGTAACACCCCAAGACTGGCTGTTCTTGCCCCGATTCCGAACTTGCAGAAAGCGTGCCTTCTCTCAGTTCTTATGGCATTTCGCTGTGCGTCTCGGAGAGAATGCGTTTGAGAGTCCTCAAGCAGCCGGTGCTTTTGCGGCCTTAGTGTGCTATTCCATGGGCCGCCCCACTAGCAAACACCGGCTCGCGGGAATCGACGCTGCCGCAAACCGAAACGAGCCCCCGATACTGCCCCCGGACAAGGCTCACATATTGCAGGGGCGTGTTATGGCTGCTGAAGCCGGACGCCGCAAGTGCTCGATGCTACCGCAATCTTCACAGCTAACAAACCCTGATTCTCGTCTTGTTCTGACCGAATTGGAGGAGAGTCCGTTACTGTCGGAAGTGGCCTTCTCGCGCACTGGCACAAGGACAGCGGACAACCAGTCGTTGTTGCCGTCCTTCTGGGAGGCCGCGGAACAGGAGACCACCTGGCGACTTGTGCAGAGCACGGTCTGCAATACTGTCGAATGGGGCGGGTGTGAGCACGCTCTTCGATGGGATGAAGGACAGGGCAGATTGCACGAACTCAACAGCCTGGGTCTTGCAAGCATCCAAGGCGAAGATGCGTGGGGCCGACCTGGCATCGTGGTGAGCCTTACAGGCACGCTCTCGGTGACGCTGTACACTGGTGTCCCATTCGATATGAACGCTGGCGTCGTGTGCCCAAAGCGAGCTTCGGACCTGCCGGCGCTATGGGCATACATGTCTTCGCCACGCTACCACGATGATGTCAGAGCGATCGATCAGCAGTTGAAATTGACAACCGCGACGCTACTCAAAGTGCCGTTCGATCTGGACGAGTGGACTGCGACGGCCGCGGATAAATACCCCAACGGCCTTCCCGAGCCTGAGAGCGACGACCCGACGCAGTGGCTGTTCCATGGCTGGCCGAACGTAGCCAGAGCGTCTCGCTCTGGTCTCCCCAATCCCAACTCTGGCTCTTCAAATCCAGACAAAGACAGTCCGGTTACTCCAGGCCGGGACGGTCCTTGCTCTGGCTCTTCTGGCTCTTCCAAGCCAGACCGGGACGGTCTGGTTACCCTTCAAGTCGCAGTCGCCCGCCTCATGGGCTACCGCTGGCCTGCGGAACTCGACGACAAGATGCGGCTCAGCAAGCGGGCCAGGGATTTGGTCAAGCGATGCGAGGAGCTTATAAAGCTCGCTGATGACGACGGCATCGTGTGCATCCCTTCCGTCCGCGGCGAAGATCCCGCAGCCGACCGTCTGCTGAAGCTCTTGGCCGCGTGCGACATAGAGCCTGAAGTCGACCTCGACGGCTGGCTCCGCAACACCTTCTTCGTTGAACACTGCAAGTTGTTCCACGACCGTCCTTTCGTGTGGCAAATCTGGGACGGCCGCAAGCGCGACGGCTTCCATGCCCTGGTCAACTATCACAAGCTGGCGGAAGGCAACGGAAAAGGCCGGAGGCTGCTGGAAAGCTTGACTTACGCCTACCTGGGCGAGTGGATTACCCGCCAGAAAGACGGCGTGAAGCGCGGCGAAGGCGGCGCGGAAGACCGGCTGGCCGCGGCCGTCGAACTTCAGAATCGGCTGAAAGCCATCCTGGAAGGCGAACCGCCTTTCGACATCTTCGTCCGGTGGAAGCCGCTGTCAGAGCAGGCTATCAGCTGGGAGCCTGACATCAACGACGGCGTCAGACTGAACATCCGCCCGTTCCTTGCTTCGGATTTGCCCAAGGGCCCCAAAGGTGCCGGTGTACTGCGAACCAGACCCAAAAGCATCAAATGGGGCAAGGACCGCGGCAAAGAACCCGAACGCCCAAAGGAGGATTACCCCTGGTTCTGGGGTTGGGATGAAAGGACCGTGGACTTCACGGGCGGAAAGGAGTTCGACGGATACAGGTGGAACGACTGCCACTTCACGAACAAGGCCAGGCAAGCGGCCCGAGGGACGAGAAAGGACAGTTTATGAACACTACTCTGCTGGACTTTATTTGGTTAAGGGGATTTCTGTCATTTGGCCCAAACAGTGAACCTGTGAAGTTGACCGGCTTGAATGTGCTGATTGGCCCGAACGGTGTAGGCAAGAGCAACTTCATCGAAGCCGTAGAGTTGCTGCATGCCACGCCGACTGATTTCAGCGGTGCGATTCGCCTGGGCGGATTG
>DYIT01000002.1:14431-42150 GCA_020723505.1 Candidatus Kuenenia stuttgartensis | reverse complement strand
AAGGAGTCTTCTACGACAGCGCGAATCGATGTCAAACTGTCGCCGGTGAACAGCACGCAGGCGCTCCGCTACGGCATTCAGTTCACGGACAACGCAGGGCGCCTTGAGATAGTGGACGAGGTCCTTGATGAGGCGGATATCACCGATTTGGAAGCTTCTGACGTGCGATTCTACTACCGCTATCAGTACGGGCGTCCGGTAATCAACATGGTTCAGAAGATCTCCGAACAGGTCGCTCAACGGAAGTACAAGCAACGGACGCTGAAGCGTGAGACCATAGATACGCAACAGTCGATCCTGTCGCAGAAGAAGGACCTGGAACTGTACCCTGAGGTTACTACGGTTGGGTTGAGGTTCAAGAACATACAGATGTTTCGAGAGTGGGGATTCGGGCGAACATCTGCATTGCGTTCGCCTCAGCCTGCAAACCTTCCGACTGATACGCTTTTGCCGCAACTTGTGAACCTCGGCCTGGTGCTTAACGACCTGGAGCATCGTACAGCTTTGGGGAGGTTTAACGAACTCATGTGCAAGTTCCTGCCGCGATACAAACGGCTGAGCACGAAGGTCTCGGCAGGTTCAGTGCAGGTGTACTTGCACGAGGATGGACTCGGAGCGCCGGTGCCCGCAATGCGGCTTTCTGATGGCACGCTTCGCTTCCTCGCGCTGTTGGCCATTCTTCTGAATCCGGAGTCGGCCCCATTAATCTGCATAGAAGAGCCGGAACTGGGCTTGCATCCGGATGCCATGTCGCTCATGGCGGGCCTGCTGACTGAAGCATCGGAGAAGACGCAAGTAATCGTCACCACCCACTCGGACGTGCTGGTGTCTGAGTTGACGGAACAGGCGGAATCGGTGCTTGTCTGCGACTACGGAGAGAACGGCACTGAATTAAAGCGGTTGGAGGCCGCCAAGCTCGAGTTCTGGCTGAAGAAGTATCGTCTTGGCGAAGTATGGCGTCTGGGCAAGTTGGGAGGCAACCTGTGACCAAGAGCATCGCAATCTACATCGAGGGCGGCGGCGATACGGCGCAAACTCTGACACCGTTCCGAAGGGGCATGTCGGAGTTCCTCAAGACTGTTGTCGAGGTGGTCCGGCAAAAACGAATCCGCTGGCGCGTTGTTCCCTGCGGGGACCGGAAGCAAGCATATGATGCGTTCGTGGATGCACTTGAGAAGGAACCGGATGTCTTCAACGTGCTCCTCGTGGATTCGGAGGAGCCGGTTGACATCACGGTCGCGCCTTGGATGCATCTGCTGAAACGACCAGGCGATGGTTGGGCACAACCTGCCGGGGCCGCTGACATTGGCTGTCAGCTGATGGTCGCCTGCATGGAAGCGTGGTTCCTGGCAGACCCCGACAGGCTGAAAGTTCATTTCGGCGGCAACTTCGACAGCAGAAAGCTCCCAGCGGCGAATTTGGCCGAGAGCCGAACAAAAGCCGATATCAACGATGCTCTGAAAAAAGCCACGGCAAACACAAAAGCCGGCGAGTATCGGAAAATTCGCGACGGGGCGAAGCTCCTTGAAAAGGTTGACCCTTCCGAGGTCCGTAAGCACTGCAAATGGTGTGACCGGCTGTTCAAGACGCTGGGCGGGGCGATTGGAGCCAACGTATGACCGATACGACTACCCTCCTTGAGGCCGTGCGGATCTCACTCTCGCACGCCGCGCGATACGACCCCGGCGACGTTGCTGCTCCCGCGGTTGTGCTCTGGACCGACGCTGACGGTCAGTGGCTGGCCCTGGTCGAGCATCTTCGCGGACTCATGCCGCAACTATTGACCTTGGGCGATTACGACCCGACCAGGCGAACCGGCCCGACCATCTGGGTCAGGTGCGTGATAGAACCAAAAGTGCGGGCAGAAAGGTTTCCAGAACTGTCATGGCCTTCTGATTCAGTCCCGGTCATCTACATACCCGGAGTGAGCAGGCAGACGCTGCGCGCTGTGGAGGAATGCCCGGACAACCTGAAACCTCTCGTGGAGCTTCAATACCGGGGGACCGTCTGGGCGCAGAAAAACGGCAAGGACTGGACGGTGCGGGCCTTTCTCGCAAACGAAGAGGAGGGACTTGGGCTGGACGTGTCGGAGGACAGGCCTACGACGCAGGCCATGCTGGGTGCGCTGAAGCAGCTTGCTACAACGCCAATCGAAAGGCTACGCGGAAATCCCCCGAAACGCCTCGAGGCAGAGGACTTCGACCGACTCATGATTGGGGATCCTCCCCGGGACCTGCTCCTATGGCTAAACAATTCCGATGGCCAGCGCAACCAGTGGGACAGGGGGACGTGGGAAGCGTTCCGGAACCGCTGCAAGCAGGAATACTATTTTGACCCGGAAACGGATGGGGAAATCGTGGGAGGCGAGAAACTGGGAGCACGAAAGCCCCCATGGAATGCAATCTGGGACCGTTTTTCCGAATCCCCTGCCCTGTACCCCGGCATTCCCGCCCTGCTCCGCAAGGCGAAACCGGAAAACGATTTAATCTTCGACTCTGAACCTTGGCCTTCAATAAATGAGAACCTGGAAAATCAGCTCAGGACTGCGCTTCTCGAGATTGGCCATATAAACCCATTGGAAGCTCGTCAGCATCTCGAGGAACTCGAAGCGGAGCACGGTCCTCGACGCGCCTGGGTATGGGCCAAGCTCGGCATGTGTCCGCTCGCGAATGCCCTGGAACACCTTGCAGTCCTTGCCAGACGGACGGCGACTGCCATGGGCGGTGATTCGTCGGATGCCATGGCCAAGCTCTACGTAGAAGGTGGATACCTGGCCGATGACGCAGTCCTCCGCGCATTGGCATGTGTACAAACCGCCGAAGATATTGCCGCGGTCCATGCAGCCTTGAAATCCGTCTATCTGCCATGGCTTGATGACGCGGCCCATCGTTTTCAAGAACTGCTTGCCGGGAATCCTCTTCCGCCAGCGAATAAACAGGAACATATCAATGTCGAAGCAGGGGAATGCATCCTGTTTTCTGACGGATTGCGATTCGATACCGGGCGGAGGCTTGTCACGCTGGCCGAATCCAGGCAGCTTGAATCGTCGATCGGCTGGCGCTGGGCCGCGTTTCCAACAGTGACCGAAACGGCGAAGCCCGCGATTTCTCCAGTCTCGGATATATTGCGGGGAGGCCGCCTGGAGGTGGATTTCATTCCGGAAATCAAAGATACAGGCGAGAAGCTCAACGGCAACCGATTCAACAAGCTTCTTTCGGCCGCGGGTTTCGAGTTGCTTGGCCAGACCGAGACAGGCGAGCTCCAGGCTGCTTTAGGCCGCGCATGGACCGAGTACGGCCAGATAGACAAGTTGGGACATGCGCTCCAGAGCAAGCTGGCAACCCAGATTGAGTACCAATTGGAGCTGCTGCTCGATCGCATCCAATCGCTCCTGAATGCCGGGTGGAAACGTGTGCGTGTCGTGACTGATCACGGCTGGCTGCTTGTGCCAGGCGGAATGCCCGCGATCACTCTGCCCAAGTACCTTACCGAAACCCGTTGGCCTCGCTGCGCGTCAATAAAGGAAAGCTCGCACATAGATGTCCCTGTTTCGGGCTGGTCCTGGAATTCGCAGGAAAGAGTCGCATATGGACCAGGAACGCATTGCTTCATAGCAGGGCAGGAGTATGCGCATGGAGGCATAAGCCTGCAGGAATGCGTGGTGCCAGTCATTATTTTTTCGGCCACGTCGGAGAATGCGAAGGTTGATATTAAAGTGCGGCAAGTCCAGTGGATTGGATTGCGCTGCCGAGTATCGATTGAACCCGCGGTGGAAGGGCTCCTGGCGGATTTGAGGACAAAACCGAACGTACCGGCATCGAGCATCGTCACGCCCAGGCCGTTCGATGACAAGGGCAATGCCTCACTGCTGGTCGAAGATGACGCCCTGGAGGGGTCCATGGTCAGTCTGCTGATTGTTGATTCTTCCGGTCACGTAATCCGCAAGGAAGCAACTACAGTGGGGGGAGACAAGTAACATGGAACTGGACCATCTCGACCAACTGGCCGCTTCGGCCTTCGATGGCTATGTCGTTCGTAAGGACCTTGTGCGCAACTACAGCAAGCAATATCCCGTGCCTACCTACGTGGTCGAATTCCTCCTCGGGCGCTATTGCGCGACAGTGGACGAGAAGGAAATCGAGGACGGCCTGAAAGTCGTGGAACGGCAGCTGCAGGACCGAACGGTACGTACAAGCGAACAGGAGCTGTTCAAGGCGAAAGCCAGGGAGAAGGGCGCGGTAAAGCTGATTGACATAGTGAAGGCGAGACTCGACTCGAAGACGGACTCGTTCCTGGTCGAGCTGCCGAGCCTCGGCATCAAGGACGTGCGAATCTCGGACTCACTCGTACACGAGCACGAGCGCATGCTCACCGACGGATTCTATGCCGACGTCACCCTGACTTATGAAGCTTCCATCGCGGAGGAGGAGCATGGCAGGCCTTTCGCAATCGAGAGTCTCAGGGCGATTCAGTTGTCCAAGCCGGACGTGCTTGCCACGCTCCGGAAGGGACGGGAAGCGTTCACAACCTCCGAGTGGAAGGATTTCCTTCTGCGCTCGACCGGACTCGAAGCTAGGGCCCTGTCCGATCGGGCCAAGTGGGTTTCTTTGCTCAGGATGGTCCCGTTTGTGGAGCGGAACTTCAATCTGGTCGAGCTCGGCCCGCGCGGGACTGGCAAAAGCCATCTGTACCAACAAATTTCTCCATACTCCCACCTGATATCGGGCGGCAAGGCCACGGTCGCGAAGATGTTCGTGAACATGTCCACCGGACAGCGCGGGCTGGTCTGTCTGTACGACGTCGTATGCTTTGACGAGATTTCAGGCGTTTCGTTCGACCAGAAGGACGGCGTGAACATCCTCAAGGGCTACATGGCCGCAGGGGAGTTCTCGCGGGGAAAAGACAGCATCAGGGCCTCGGGCGGCATCGTGATGGTCGGCAGCTTCGACGTGGACGTCGAGCAGCAGCAGCGAATCGGCCACCTGCTCAGCCCAATGCCGCCCGAGATGCGGAACGACACGGCCTTCATGGACCGAATTCACGCATACGCGCCGGGCTGGGATTTCCCGAAACTCAAGGCAGCTGATCACCTGACGAATCACTTCGGGCTCGTGACCGACTATCTTTCAGAGTGCTGGACCAGGTTGCGCGAGGGGACCAGGATATCCTCGCTGCAGGGAAGGGCGCACTGGGGAGGGGCCTTGAGCGGCAGGGACATCGAGGCGGTTACGAAAACCGTCAGCGGTCTTGTCAAGCTCCTGTTCCCGGACCCGGAGATGCCCATTCCGGACGAGGAACTCGAGGCCATTGTGCGGATCGCCCTCGAAGCAAGGCGAAGAGTCAAGGAGCAGCAGAAGCGCTGCCTGAAGACCGAGTTCAGGAACACGCATTTCAGTTATTTCATGGGTGTCGACGGAGTCGAGCAGTTCGTTTCCACGCCGGAGCTGCACAGCGACGAGGCAATCGAGGCTGATCCGCTTCCTCCCGGGCAGGTATGGGCCATAAGCCCCGGAGGGCAGGGAGCGGCGCCTTCGCTATATCGTGTCGAAGTCACATACGGACCTGGAGGCGCCGTCAAAATACTCAATGCTCCCGTGCCCCCCGCATTTCGCGAGAGCGTGCGGTTCGGCGAACAGAACCTCTACTCGAGGTCAAAGGAACTGGTCGGCGACCGGGACCCGAGGAACCACGAGTTCTCCGTTCAGATGAGGGCCATGGATTCAGACCGATCGGGCCACGGCCTCGGGCTTCCGGTGCTGGTTGCCTTGTGCGGCAGCCTGATTGAGAGAAGCGTAAAGGGCGGCCTCATCCTCGTCGGGTCGCTCAACCTCGGCGGATCCGTGGAGATTATTCCCAATCCTGTTGCCGTCGCGGAGCTGGCTATCGAGAAAGGAGCAGTCCAGATTCTCATGCCGGTTTCCGCTCGCAGGCAGCTCGCTGATCTGCCCGACGACCTGGCTACGAAGGTAAATATCGTCTTCTACGGCGATCCCGCGGATGCGCTGGCGAAGGCGGTGATGGAATGACTACTTTCCGATACGCTGCGTCGTGCGCGTCCGCAGGAAGGCGTGCCGTCACTACGGTCTGACACGCTCCTTTCATAGCCGGTTCCGTAACAGATTAAAAACTAGTCATGCGAAATCCATGCCTATGTCAAGTTTCTCGCCACTAAGGGCACAGTCGAGGTGCACAGTAAATGGCCAAGTGTCTTGCGAAATAATCTGGCGCAGGACCTTCTTGGGCTTGTTGAGGATAACATTGTTGAGCGCTTCCTTGATGTCTTGCCGCAGTCTCGGATACATGTTAACTCGACTTGGTGCGATGTAGTCAATGCACCCTTTGAGGCAGGGTCTGGTTTTATCGGATCCTTGTTCTACATCGAGGTATGCCAATTCTGCCCTATCAGGGTAGTCCAACTTCTCACCGTCCTGATCGTGCCGATCCCACGTCTGGACTTGGTCGCAGAACAGGAGCAGGCACGCAATCGGGTCAGACGGCCAAGCAAGTCGAAGATGATCCTTCGGGGCATCTTCGAGAAGCTTGTCCATGACGGCAGGCAAACAACTGTGAAGAAGCATCGCGCGCGCGGCTTCCCTGGCGTAGTCTTTGCTGATAGGCTGCTTTGTTGACGCACAAATTGTGCTTTCCAAGTATGCGGCGGCCACTGTACCGTGCTCCGGCTTCTCCGTCTTTGAGCAATTCAAGATATGGGCCTGCAATCCCATTACCATCGGATCATCGGCATTCGCCGAAAGCTGGTGCAGGACGCCCTTGACGCGCTCGCTGAGAACATCTGGTTTCCCAGCTGTCCAAGTCGCCCGCCCCATCCCGAGAGCCGTAAACTTACCGTAGAACTCGCTGAATCTGCCCGTTGTCGCTTTGCCGAACTCGTGGAACTTGCCTGCATCGTGGAAGAGGCTGGCGAGCAACCAGATAGCGTTCAATCCTACTGTAGGAGTTACAGAAGGCGTCTTTAGCGATGTTAATCCTGCTCTCTGTTTTAGCATAGAATCCCATAGAAATGACCACTGCGCTCTGAGTTGAGGGTGATTAATTAGCCAGTAGCCGAACCAAAACACGTTGATAGAGTGTCTTCCTATGCCCCGGAGCCGCGGAGATGCGGCACGGAGGAGCGGCTCCGAGTATATCATCGCGTCCCAAAGCTCCATCAGGGCAGGTGCGCAATCTCCAACAGCCCTGTCAATAGTGCTTTGGATCGGATTTCTACATTCTCGTATCTGCTCGCGTTCTGTTTGACCCTCCCCGTACTGTCGTACCAGTTTTAGAATGAAATTATGCCAAGGAGGGGTATTACCTGGATCCATTGCCGCAATGAGTCTCTGCATGGTTGCGTCAGGTCGTAATCGAGGCAATTCAGCTGCCAGTTGCTGGAACCGCCAAGCAACGTAGTCGGTACCGGCAGAGAGCTTGTCCCAGATGTCATACAGGTTGCTCCGGCGCTTCAGGCAGTCCTTCAGAACACCCTCCCCCTTGCTTGTGTAGGCGATAATTGGAGTTGGGAAGCCGTGTTGCGAATCGGGTTGTCTGTCCCACTCTCTCACGTGGCGGATGATGTCGTCCAAATGGTCGGTGTCAGGAGCCGGAGGCTTGGAACCCTCAGGCAAGAAATAGACGTCGGCTAAGACTACGTCCGGATACACAGAGAGTGCGGTTGGCAACAAGGACGGATGTCTGACTTGGGTGAGTTTCACCTCCGACCACTTCGGACGATCCACATTTGCTTTCCTGACGGCTTCGTCCAACCCATCGAAATCGCGCTGACTGTCCTCGACGTATATAACGTGGAGAGGCATAGTCACCTCCTGTTTGGCTTGAATCCAACTGGTATATAAAGAGACAATTGAATTCCTTCTGATGGATAATCAAGGTCCGCAACAGCATCGGTCTGAACAACTCCGAAGATCTCTAAGCGCTCCCTCGTACGTGCAGCATTCCCAATCCTGCTGTTCACTCTTGCTAGAGCGGAGTCAGGATGTCCAAATCGCGTAAACACGTCGATGGTTAAGTCAGCAGAAACGCCAGGATGAGAGGGTCTAATCACCACATGCGACGGGCCAGAAGGCTCAATCCCACTTCCCGGTTCGATGGCGAGATTGCTTAGGTGTGCGACTAACTCGCTGACGTGCGTCATCAGACACCAGTCCTCTATGCCAGGAGAAATTGTTACGCGAAGATTCACCCGGTCATAGGGATTCGGCGTCTGAGTAAGATTCTGGTTTCCTTTCGATTCCTTCAATTCGACCAATCGTCGATCCAAGGCTTCCTTGAGTTTCGCGGCCGACATGTGGCAGCAGCACTCGAACTCGGCCCAGGACTTGGTGTCGAAGAGTGCCTGACTGAGGTTATAGATAGGGTCGGTGTCAACACTTTCATCTGTCAAGGGTATGCGCAACCATTCAAGCGCACTCTGCGCAGGTCCGTATATGGCCGAAAGAAGACCCTCATGGAAATAAGGGCGAAGGTTTTCTACCGCTGCCACAAAAGCGTGAAGACTTCCCTCCAACCGTCGGCGCAACTCGATGTCACGGGGATAGCGTCCCACATCAACGACAAGTCGCCCGAGCAGTTCGTGGTCGGTCTTCAACCTATCCGTAGGCGTTTTTCCAAGACGACCCCGGTAACATATCTCTGCGATCGTGGATAATGCCCACTTGGGGTCGGGCATTAAGGGACGCGTGAGCCGCAAGTATAGTAATGCAAGAAAACTAGACTTTCGAGGCATGCTTGTCTGCTTGTCCCTTAGATGTGTTAACAGGCCCGTTGATTCAATGTCGGTTCGACGCAAGCTCAGTAGAAGCAGTGTCAGCCCAATGTCTAGAGCAAGGCTCTGTTCTGAAGCGCTACGCCGCCTGTCAGTGTCCTCATCCGCTAGAAGATCGATGAACGCTTTGATAGCGGCAATGACGGAACTATTCTGCGGTTTGGCAATCGGTGCTAGTTTTAGGACGAGTTGAACTGCCTCAGGTTCTCCGTCTTTCAATTCGTGATGGATTTCTTGAAGAATGATTTCGTCAAGTTGGTATAGGAGAACTTGATTCCAGTTCCGAATACACCAGTTATATACAGCGTGGCGAAAACGTGCATAGTCACTCCGGAAAGTCGGATACCGGATACCTGCCTCTCTGGTAATTGTCAAACATCCCAAAACATCGCTTAACGGGTATGAAAGGAACATGAGTTCAAGGAACCGCCATATTGCTGAATCCGCATGTAGTGGATTGTACCGTTCACGAGCAGTATTGCCGGAAAGTGCCAGCACTTCTATGGCCTCTGGCAATCTGGGACAGTAACGATGACCGAAGGAAGGCGCTTCAATACTCAACGGAAGCAGTGCATTACGTCGCGCCCTAAGCCAGTCGACAGCAGCTGTGGCGCCTGCCGCCTCAGCCCGGCGCTCTACCTGGTCAAGATGTTCCAACTCTCTGCATGCCGGGCAATCGTCTGCTGTGTACGTGGCGACCCCGATGAAAGGTGCAAAGGCATCGAACCGGAACTGCTCGCAGACCGAGCAGCGTTGTAGCTGGTACCACATGGCGCTTTGGGCTGCAGGCAGTTGATTCAGCACTACGAACACTCGGATCCACTCAACTGGCTCTGCATAGCGACTTTCTCCGTGGTAGATGCGTTCCCTAATATTGGGAAGGTGCTTCTTGCCAATGCTATCGACTAGAGTCTGAATGGTCCTGCCAGAGAAGATTGCATCGTCGATGATAAGCAACCTGAGTTGTTTCCCTATAACCTCCGGCGCGTTGGGATCAAGGTTGGGCTGGGCGTCCATCAATGTCTTGATTTCTAGGGCGGTTTCCTCGATCTGGTTGAGCAATTGGTAAGGAGCGTGATAGGTCTCCACCCCACTACCGAAGGCCGTTGCGGCAAGGAAGAAGTGCGGCACTCGTTTGCCACGTTGGGCAAGCTCTATCTGCAGACCGGGTAGGAGGTAGTGAATCTGGCTATGGAGAGGCATCAGGATCGCACTAACCTCCCCTTCTGGCATCGGACTCGACACGGGGCGATCACCCTCCCGCGTCTCCCATGGAGGTTTTGGCCGGTCCGTCTCGTCACAGCAGACGTCGGCAAGCCAAGCGGTAATCTGGCGCCCAATTGCGCCCGTGAGGATTCCCCGGACATCGGCGACTACTCCGAAATGCCTTTGTCCGTAAACGAAGTGCCCAGCCGCGAGCCGGCACTGACCGTCGTCTGTGTCCAGTTCCTTGAGGTATGGGTCCCGCTTAGTGAGTGAGCGATCCTCACTTACGCCAGACTCCAGCCGCAGTGACCTGAGCAGTACCGGTCGGAGCGAACGCGGGTCGACCACATAATCGACATATTCGTCACTTGAACCCCAATCCGCCACGTCCCCGCGCCTTTTCTTTTCGGGAGGTACTATCCCCACCATAGCATGCACTGGAATACTAACTCGATTCGCCATATTCAGCATGTTCCAGGCTTCTGTTACAGCAAATGGGACGGAATCACCCTCTCCTTGCTCATCCGGTTTAAGGAACCGGACGAAGCTGGCTTCAAGCAATACCTCAATACGTTGTGCTTGCGCCATGGCAATGAGCCTACTCGACAGGCGTCCCTCGTCGAATACATCATGGATGACAACAGCATGATGCGGGTGCTCGGAGGAAGGAATTCGAGCGGGGTCGGCACCTGAGAAGAGAGCCGGCCCGTAGTCGACTACTACAGGGCGCTCGCTTTCTGCATCAACCGGCCAAGCCCTTCTAACCGCCTGCGCAAGCATGAATGACGGGGTAGTCGAGCAAGCCAACACCCGTATTTCGCTCAAGTTCCTAGCCGGCGTGCAAAGCTTCGTTAGTCCATACCAGATACGGTGAATCAGCCTCTCGGCGACTTCCGTCACGTACCTGTCCCTCGCCAGTATCCTGCTGCTTTCAAAGAAGCCCATATAAACAGTATTTTCGCTGGGAAGGTAGAACCTTGCAGGCAACGGATTTAAAGCACTGTACGGTGTAGCGCTCCGACGCCATGCATCGCAATTACTAACCACACGGCCGAAGTGGCCGATGATTGATCGAAGGCGCTGAACCTCTAGAGTGTCAATCATCTCGTCATCGCTTGTTAGCTCATTCCGGGTCCACGCTAATTCCCAGCACATGTCTTTACGGCACCGCAGCAGCGTTCTCGCGGCAGAAAGCACCGCCTTGAGGGTACCTACTTCTAAACCATGAGTCTTAGCAAGGCCTTCCGCCGTTTGCTCCTCGCCTGCCACAATCTCAAGCAATGCGGCTCGCAGTCTGCGATCTCTAAGCCCAAAGAGGTACTCACCAGTATCCGGTCCAAGGCCGAGAACTACCGCGCCGAGACAACTGTATGTCTCCAAGAAGCGCCCGTCGGTGAACTCACGCTCCCGTGCGCGTTCACGGATCTCATTCTTCATTTCTTCTGGCAGGAATGAGGGAGCCTCGGCGTTCTCCTCAAAGGCACAGACCGCCTTGGCGAATGATTCCTTCATATTCGTGAAAATCACAAGACGACCAACAAGTACATTCTGGAATAGGTAAAGGAAGGTCTCGAACCTTGCGGGTTGCCAGTCAACTTCTGCAAAGTCAAACACCACGATCTCATCTCGCGGATGCCCTCCCAGGAGCAGAGCCTTTGCTAACGCGCGGCAACTCTCCTGGAATCTGCATATTTCGTCCCCATTAACGCAAGAAGCCAGGACATCCAACTTCTCGCTAACTGGGACGAGCGGTCCGACAGGATGCTTAGGATCAACATGATAGGATTGGGGCAAGTGCTGAGTCAGAACCCCTCGCGGTCGGGTTCCCTGCGTGGGAGGCCGTGCAATAAGGGGAACAATAATCTGGATGTGGGTTCCCGGTAACTCAAGACTAAAGTTCCGTCCTGCTTCTGGTTCATATCCCAACCGGTTCTTGCATCGATGGCAAGCGCCATCCTTTGGTGCATAACTGACTTCGCTTCTACCAGACCGTATTGTCAGCGATCCACCGTACTTGCCAACAAGAAACAGGATGTGTCCCAACGCATGACGGTCTGTAAGCCAGGAATGATCCCGATCCTTTCTCGTGCCCAGTTCGTCGAAGGCGAATTTAAGTAGATCGAGATGAGGTATTGGGTCCGGCGGCTTCGCCCCAGCCCAGCGATCCTGATACCTATTACGGAATGCTGTCTTAACTGTCTCAGGTATGCCCACACCTGCATCGCACACGCAGAGTTCGAGGAACCCGGAATCGGTGGTGATTTGTGAGCGCTCAAGTGCTGTACCTGAAAGTACATCATTACACCAACGTGGCAGAGCACCATTTGATGGCAACACAACTCGTGCGGTTAAAAAACCTGGACCTTCAGCGTGTTCACTCACGTTGCGAGCCAGTTCGTGGCAAAGAATACGCCAGAACTCATCGGACGCGAATACCGCAGCTTCAGGGACATGTTTCTCACGCATACCTTGACGCCAAACCTCGACTTGGCTTCTCTTGGCGAACGTGGTACTCATCTCAGCGGCAGACACATTCTCTCGGGAGAAGAAGACACTGTCCTCGACCTCTCGGTCCCGGCGGAACCACCCGGGATCCCTCGCCTCCTTGTCTGAGAGCCAGCGGAGAACGATCCGTCCCCCGGCCACATTATCGAAACCTTCCGGACCTTCCACGGCTTTAATGAAGTTCAGAACCCCATGCACGACATAGGAGTTGACAACATCGGCGCGGTTATACCTCGGGGCGGGAAGAGGATTGTCAATGAACGCTTTGCAATCGCTGTAAGGTATATGCCCGGTCGGCCTATCTCCTATGAAGTCGATACTGATCTTTACATGCGGGTCGCTAACCAACCTGCCGTGAAGTAAGGCCATAAGGGAGGACCATTCAAAGAGGCCCACCCATCCCACCTTGCTCAGGTCAACGATGATTTCATCTAACCCCGGACTTACAGGTTGGGCTATGTAATCAAGCAAGGAGTCTAGTGTTAGTACGCCCCGACCAACTTCCAGCGCGAAGCGCTCATTTGTGGGTCCCACTCGTTTGACCTCGACCTTTTCGTAGCGCCAACTCATAAAGGTGCTTCCCGTCTGCACAGGGATTAGAGTTGCATGGTATCCTATCGCAAGTTTCTAGTACAAAAGGAGATGGCCATGCAGCCCCCGGATTCCTTTTCGAGCCTCCAGGATACAAGCATGCAGATTGTGACCGCGGTTGTCAAGCAATCCTTCTAGGATCTCCAAGCTCAAGGAACGGCGACCGGTGCTGACGAAGCAGGGGCTCGATAAGTCGGCTCGGACGGGGTGGATCGGATGGGCTGGCCCGGGCATTCGGTATCGGAGGGGAAACGGAAGAAGATCATACAGCTTTTAGAAAGCTGCATGCCTATTTCTAACGGAAGATGTCCCCTTCTCCATCACAACCCGGCCGAGCCGGGACAAAACAGATCGGCTCGACCAGGTTAAGAGACAATTCGAATGCCTCTTTCTAAATTTTCGCGCTACAAGTTAATCGCTGAATCCGGGGGTACATAGCGCCCGAAGTAGGCAATCGCGAGGTCTTCCAACGTGATAGGCGGCAAGTCGTGCGGCCTGGTGGATCCGAAGACGCCCCTCAACCCAGGCTCCTTGTCCAAGCAAGCCGGATTGGGGCAGGTGTACTGCAAGACGCCGTCGGTTTTCAAGAGGGTCACTACTTCCTGGAGACCGATTGGCACAACAGCAGGCGCGCCGCACTGATCGCAGGAGATTGAGAAATCACCCTGAAGATCAGTGAGAGCCTGGCGAAGGCCGGCGCAGATGCCATCGGCTCTGGCCTTCACGAACTCTTTCCAATCCCCTGCCTTGAGGGCCTGGAACCTCATGGCCACCCGAACGAGAGCCTCTGATCGAACTCCTTTTTCAGGGATTCCGACACCCTGCGTTTCACGTTCTCATCCCTGAGATTCTTGAACCAGTCTGGCCCCGACCTGTCGAGGTCCCAGAAAGTAATAGTGATGCCGGAATGTCAGTGCACATGGAACTGGGCGACGTCTTCTTTCCATAAGGAGTCGTTACTGTTTCAGTTCGGCAAGATTTCGAACGAGAATTATCGAACCTCTCGCTGCAAGTTCCGTTTTAACATGCGTGAGAATGACTCCCTATCCAGGACCGGCGCTGATTAGGTTCTTTAATCCCATGCTTTTCAGATAGCGCGGTGATGACATGATAACCTGCATGAATGGTGATTCATCCGGACCAGCCGCACGAAACATGATTGCCGCATGCATATGCTTCAGTGTCGCAATGAGCTTGTCCTTCATATCCGCTTTGCCTGCCCTTGCAGAGCTTGCTCAGTACCACGCAAGCACATGGACCGGGGAAGAGATGGTGCTCTGGGATGGTACCGAGGCTTATGCTTACAGTCCTGCAAAGGACGAATGGAGGCAGCTGTCGGCAAGCCCATGGACGCTCGTGAAACCGGAAAGAGACGATGACTCGCCCGCCATGATCCCGGCAGGCGTCGGCAGGATTCTATGCGCGTTGATTGACGAGAAGAACGTCCTATCCGTCGGAATCCACAGAATCCCCCAGGACGACTGGAAGGAGCTTTACACGCTGGACCTTTCCAGCGGGAAACTGAGACCGAGGATACGCACCGTAGCCAAGGCAGAAGACGCAATCTACCTCCTCATCATGCCGTTCCCTGACCACATCATGCCCCCTCCTGCGATAGAGAAGGAACTCGTGAAGACGGAGGACGGCATTCAGGTCAGAGTCGTGACACATTCTGGCTGGGGTCATCCCGTTGGCTCTCCTGCATTCTACTCCTGTGACAGGACCCTCTTCCTTTCTCAAGATGAAGAAAAGAGCTTCGATGGTTTCATCCTGGAAGCTGGCAAGCCCCGCTGGGAAAACCTGCCCGAACCGCCTCTCTGCCCAATGGGCAGGGGAGGCTTCGCCCATGCATTCAACGGCCGGGAAGTCTTCATCTTCGGGGGGTATCCCACATGGTCTTCGGCAATATCAAGATACGAGGATGGAGGATTTATGTTCTCGATTCCGGAAAGGCGTTGGGTCGAAATGCCGAGGAGAAACGCTCCTCCGCATCAGGATTACTTGCCTTCCATCTGCTGGACTCCGACGGGTTGGTTTGCTTTCAGCGGGGAATGGCAGGCAGGGGTTCGAATCTTCGATATCAAGGCGAACGAATGGGTTTCGCTCCCAACCGACGGATCCCCGACCCCGAGGAAAGGGGCGGATTGCTTCTGCACCGGGAAGGAAGTGCTCATCTGGGGCGGATCGGGGCCGAGGTACAAGGTTCTGCACGACGGCGGCGTCTTCGACCTCGATAAGCAGACATGGCGATCCATGGCTCCCGTGCCGTATACGAAGGGGAGGGTAATCGACTTCAAGGACCCTGTCTATCAGGATTACAAAAAAACTTCGATTGAAGACTTGAAGAAGATGCTGGACGAGAAGAGCAGGTTCTTGAAGCCCTACATGGACACGGATCAGCACGGCAATCCTGTCGCGAAGCGGAGCGGGAAGACCGAGGATTCAGATACAGGCCTCCCGCTGGAAATATGGCTGGATAGACCGAGGATGGAGTTCGTTTTCATACCCGCAGGAACCTTCATTATGGGGTCTCCACCCGAGGACCTGATGCACAACAAAGACGAGGTCCCCAGCCATGAAGTCAGAATCACGAGCCCCTTCTACATCTCCAAGTATGAGACGACCAAAGCTCAGTGGGAAGTTGTTTTGGGGCCCAATCCCAGCTACAAGGCAGAGAACAAGAATCTCCAACCTGGACCTGATTTTCCCGCGGTCAGGGCTTCATGGCACGAGAGCCGGGAGTTTTGCTTGCGGCTCGGACTTGCACTCCCCACGGAAGCCCAGTGGGAGCGCGCATGCAAGGCAGGGAGGACCGCACGGCATTCCATCGGGGACAGCGAGGAAGATTTGAAACGGATTGCATGGTTCAGCGAGAATTCCGCTGGCCACATGCACCACGTCGGCGTACTGGCCTCTAATGCATGGGGCCTCTACGACATTCTCGGGAACGTGGAGGAATGGTGCGAGGATTCTTACAGCGAGTCATTCTATTCCACTCCGGATGCGCTGAAGCCGGATCCTTGCTGTCCACGATGCTATCCTCCGAATCCTGTCCGGCGAGGAGGGTCGTACTGGATGATCCCAAGAGCTTGCCGTTGTGCTTTTCGCGGCCGTGGTGCGGTCCCCGTGGATGCCGTGGGTTTCCGGCCTGCGCTTCTTCTGGAATGACTCTTGGCTTCGACCTGAAGCCTTTGATCCAAGTGTCAAAGGTCGAAAGACTATGACCGCAGATCACCCCTTTGCACAAAGTAGGATAGAATCACTTCGAAGGTCACCGGCGGCAGTTGATGCAGCCCAAGCCCGCCGAAGGATCCAGCGAGCCTTACCGCCAAACCGGCGCAGGAGGGATTCGGGCACATTGGCCTCACTGCCCCGCCTTCCTTGAGGAGAGTTGCAAGCTCCGAAGGCCCCACGTTGAACAAGACCTTCCCGCCGCATATGTCACAGAGGAACTTGTAGGTGCCCATGAGCTCAAGGGCCATGGATCGCAGGCTGGGGGGTAGGCGGGCAACCCGTTGGTTCACGTACTCGTTCCACTCCCCTGCCTTGAGGGCCTGGAACCTCATGGCAACCCCGAACGAAACCCTCTGATTGAACTCCTTGTCCAGGGATTCCAGCACCCTGCGTTTCACGTCCTCGTCCCGGAGATTCTTGAACCAGTCCGGCCACCTTCCGACGTCCCTGAGCGTGGCTTCCGTCAGCTTCCAGGCCTCGGCATGGATGAGATCCGCGATTTCTCTGGGCCAGCTGCCCGATCGCAGCACTTCCCGCAGTCGCTCTTCGCACAGGCCGGGAGCGTCATGCTCGAATTTCTCTCGCAGCCTGCGAGAGATTTCGTCCTCCTGATCCTTGAGGAACACGCCGCGAGCCTCGGCAAGCGTCAGGCCTGATCGGTCCTTGAACAGGCCGGCGAGGCTGTGGAGACTCTCCAAGTCCCGCTCCAGGGCCACAGTCTTCTGATCGGCAGCATCCGCCCTGGCCCCGGACGCCCGATCTTTGGCCGTCAGGACCTCCACCTGAGCGCTCAAGCCCTCAATCCGGCTGCGGGCATCAGCGAGCTCTGCCGCCCGGCGGTCGGCTTCCTGGCGCAGCGCTGCGTTCACGTCGCGCATGTTCCACGCGCGAAGCGCGTGCCATAACCCGTGCGGCCGGGCGGTTGGGCACGGCACGCCGTGCCCCTACAGATGCGGTCCGACCCCGGCAGCACGGGTTATGAAGAGGTGCCAGTGAGGCCAATCGACCTGCGTGATTGGGAAGGTTGATTGGGACGATCCGCCGGTGAGCAGCGCACTTGCGAGGTCGGGTTCGTTGAAGTAAAATCCTCTCCTGTGTTCCGCGCGCCTCGCGCGCGGCGGATCCGTGGGGCGGGGGCCGCGGGAACAACCGGCCCCGGCCCTACGGATCAGGAGAGGTGCCAGAGCGGCCGATCGGGGCGGTCTCGAAAACCGTTGTGCCCGAAAGGGTACCGTGGGTTCGAATCCCACCCTCTCCGTATTTTCACGCCGTTTTCACGCACTGAGCGCGAAGAAACGGCGTGAAAATACGGCAACATCTTCCATTCATCCGCACCAGAAGCGCGGATGAATGGAAGATTCAAAATCCGTAGGTGATGCCCAGGTTCAAAGGGAAGAGCCAGAAGTCCTCGGGGTCGAGGTCGCCCGGATTCTTCAGAATCGTCGACATGTCGCCCTTGGCGTCCGGAGCGGCGCAGAACTGAATCGCGAACTCGAAGAACATCGTGAACTGCTCGCTGAACTTGTACTCGAACCCGATGCCTGCAAAGAACGTGAATTCCGAAGACCACCTCCCCCAGAACTTGTAAGGCTCGGTCCTGCCCTTGGAACCCCCGTCCACCGTAATCTCGCCCTTGTCGATGAAGTTCATCCCCGCGCCCGCCCTAATCCTCACCTGCGGGCCGCTCGCCATGGCCCTCATGCGGTCGAACCAGTCCGAAGGCGATTCGAGGAACGGGATGTTCACCTTGAGCCCGGCGATCACCGGTATCACGAAACAGTCCCCAAACATCCACTTGCCCTCGGTCCCCGTCCCCGGCTCGCCATAGTCGTGCTCCCCGGATGACAACAGATACTCGAATCCCGAAGTGATGAAGATGGTGAAAACAGGCACGATGTTGATATCGAGGTTCACGTTCACGCCCACGATGAAGTCCCAGAAGCTCCCGTACCCGACCTTGCCCCTGAACATCTCGTCGTCGATTGCCGTCGCGCCGGAGACGAAACAATACCGCAGGTTGCCGGTAGTCGTTACGGTCTTGATCGGCACCGTCGGCCCCTTGGGCCTCAGGTCGGCCGGCGAATCCTCCGGCTGCCTTCCAACTCTCCTGCCCTGGGGATCTAGCTTCGCATCGATGTCGCTCTGCAAAACGCGCTCGAAACCCTCGGGAGGGGGAGAAAACAGGAATCTGGACAAGCCGCCGACAGGTTCGTCCCCCAGGACAGGGAGGGGAACCGCCATGAAGACCAGAAAAGACAACCCCAGACAGAACAGGGCATGACGCATCTCATCCTCCGGAAATACGCAAACATTCGACGAACCGATGCATAAAATTCCTTTTCGAGCCTGGAAAGTAGAATTCTAGCACAAGGCCGGGAATGATTCGAGAGGCAGGAAATAATCGCTGCCTTGCTGATCCATGCCTTTCCCGGCAGCTCCCACAGGCTTTTTCAAATCTGCGGTTGAAGATCCTGCGTAGCCCCTTCGAGGAATTCGAGGTGAATCAGGGCAAAGCGGGTTGAATCGCACACGGTCAGCAGAGCGCCAAGGCAGTAGCATGAAACCCTGGATTCCGGCTTTCGCCGGAATGACGGGGGCTGGGCGGTCGCCGTTGGATCGGAGGAAGGCATTGCAAGTCCGGCCCAATGCCTCCCATATTTTACCGCGCTCCCGGCGCGGCAAAATAAAAGAACCTCCGCCGTTGGCCCGTATGAAAGAGGGTCTTATGAACCCTTACGTCACGTGGGGACCTCAGCGCAGGTACGGAGACGCGCCCCGCCTCCCGCGGCAAGATAGGCCCCCCTTGTGTACTTATCGGTTCAGAAACGACGTTCTTCCAAGTACGAAGCCGGCAGAGGTCGTTTTATAACCCGGACGAGCCGGAACCAAACAGGGATGGAAGTCCGGCTCGTCCGGGTTATATCACGCGCTTCGCGCGTTCCGTACCGCAAATCTTTCCAATTTCCGCGGAATCTTCCAATCAAGTGACTAAAGCCATCCTACCGCGGCGGGAAAAGATTTTCAACCCCCGGGATCGGAGGCGATTCAGCACCGAAAGCACCGAAGGCGCCGAGGAAAAGGAATAACCACCGAAGACGCCGAAGACACCGATGATTGAGCCAACAATGAATCGCCATTACCGCAGCCGGCGATGAGTCAAGTCATGGTTTCAGGCTGACACTGGTTATCTGGATTCCGGCTTTCGCCGGAATGACGATCCATCGCTTACGGTCGCATCCCCGTCACACGCGACAGTCCATGGCTCCTTGTGTGCCCACGTATCCTCTCCTTCGGTGTATTCGGTGTTTTCGGTGGTTCCAATTTTCGGCCGTACAGCGCCGCAGGTATACCTCCCCCTCACCACTCTCCCCCGAAACTCCGGGGGAGAGGGTGTATCGAAATAACCTGAACGTCCACGTCTGCGATCGACTCTTCGCGGCCAGCCGCGCCGTTGCTGGATTTCGAAGCCGGAGCGGGTTAGAATTCCGGCGCTTTCCGCCGTTCCCGCGGCATCGGACTGTTTCGCCGCGGAACCGGAAGCCGGAGTTGGCTTTTTCAGGGCGATCCAAAATGGAACAGGCATATGTGCGGGACCTCGCGCGGTTCGCGGGATCCGAGGTCGTGATCAAGGGCTGGCTCTACAACAAGAGATCCTCGGGGAAAATTCTCTTCCTCGAAATCAGGGACGGCACGGGCATAGTCCAGTGCGTGGCGCAGAAGAAGGTCGTGGGGGAGGAATCCTTCAAGGCCGCGGACACGCTCCCCACGGAATCGTCCCTCGTGGTCGAAGGCAAGGTCCGCGCGGACGAGCGCGCGCCCGGGGGCTTCGAAATCGACGTTTCTTCAATCAAGGTGGTCCACGTGTCCGAGGAATACCCCATCACTCCGAAAGAGCACGGGGCCAAGTTCCTCATGGACCACAGGCACCTGTGGCTCAGGTCCAGGAAGCAGTCGGCCATCCTGAGGGTGCGCCACGCCGTCATCAAGGCAATCAGGGACTTTTTCGACGGCAGGGGATTCATCTGCACGGATGCGCCGATTTTCACGCCCGCGGCATGCGAAGGCACCACAACGCTCTTCAAGGTCGAGTACTTCGACCAGGCGGCTTACCTGACCCAGAGCGGCCAGCTGTACGCCGAAGCGGCTGCCATGGCGCTGGGAAAGGTCTACACTTTCGGCCCGACCTTCCGCGCCGAAAAGTCCAAGACCCGCAAGCACCTCACGGAATTCTGGATGGTCGAGCCCGAGGTCGCCTGGGCCGAGCTCGAGGACGTCATGAAGCTCGCGGAGGACTTCATATCGTACATCGTCGCCTTCGCGCTGGACCGCTCGAAGGAAGACCTCAAGATTCTCGAGCGGGACACGGCGAAGCTCGAGAACGTAAAGGCTCCCTTCCCGAGGGTGTCCTATGCGGAAGCAGTCGCCCAGGTGGCCGGCACGGGAACTGAAATGAAGTGGGGCGAGGACTTCGGCGCCCCGCAGGAAGAGGCGCTCGCGTCCCTGTACGACAAGCCCATCATCGTCCACAGGTGGCCCGCCGCCATCAAGGCGTTCTACATGAAGCGCGACCCCGCGGACCCGAAGGTCGCGCTCTGCCTCGACGTAATAGGCCCTGAGGGCTACGGCGAGCTCATCGGCGGGTCCCAGAGGGAGGACGACCTCGCCGAGCTCACGAAGCGCATCGTCGCCGAGAACCTCCCCATGGAGGCGTTCAAGTGGTACCTGGACCTGAGAAGGTTCGGATCGGTTCCGCATGGCGGCTTCGGGCTGGGGCTCGAGAGGACGGTGTCGTGGATTTGCGGGACAAAGCACATCCGGCAGACGATTCCGTTCCCGAGGATGCTCAACCGTCTGACTCCATAATTCCTGGGGGCGGAAGGCGCTCATGCCCCCAGGAATTATTTTCAAGTGATTTCCGCGGAGTTCGATGGGATCGCGGAAATCAGTTCCCGACTTGGAACCGCAGAAGGCTGAAAGGAAAGGGGTCATCATGGCACAGAAATACCTGATAACCTGCGCGCTGCCCTACGCGAACGGGCCGGTGCACATGGGCCACATAGCGGGCGTATACCTGCCGGGAGACATCTTCACCAGGTTCCTCAGGCTCAAGGGCGAGGAATGCATCTTCATCTGCGGCACGGACGACCACGGGGTTCCCATAACGATTTCCGCAGACCAGGAGAAGTCGACGCCCGCCGCGATAGTGAAGAAGTACCACGGCATGCAGGAAGCGGCGTTCAAGGGGCTCGGAATCGAGTTCGACATGTTCTCCGGGACCTCGACCTGCAAGCACCACAGGGAGCTCTCGCAGGAGTTCTTCCTGAGCCTGCAGAAGACCGGGCACATCGAGCCGAGGATCACGGCCCAGTACTACTGCACGAGCTGCGAGCGGTTCCTGCCCGACCGGTACGTGGAGGGCCAGTGCCCGTTCTGCGGGGCGGAGGACGCGAGGGGAGACCAGTGCGAGGCATGCGGGAACGCGCTCGATTCGCTCAAGGACCCGAAATGCAAGATATGCGGCAAGCGCCCGGAGAAGCGGAAGACGAAGCACTGGTTCCTCAGGCTCGACAAGTACCAGGACCTCATACTCGACTGGCTGAATTCGAAGACGAACTGGAAGGACAACGTGCGCAAGTTCGCGACCGAGATGCTGAAGAAGGGGCTGCGCGCGAGGTCAATCACAAGGGACATCGACTGGGGCATTCCCGTGCCGGTCGAAGGCGCGGAGGGCAAGGTGCTCTACGTCTGGTTCGACGCGCCCATCGGATACATCTCGTTCACTAAAGAGCTCGGGGACAGGCGGAACGACCCGGACCTGTGGCAGATGTACTGGAAAGGCACGGGCACGAAGCTCGTGCACTTCATCGGGAAGGACAACATCGTCTTCCACGCCGTGATATGGCCCTCGATGCTCATGGGCCAGGAAGGATACATCCTGCCGGACGAGATCCCCGCGTTCGAGTTCCTGAACTTCAAGGGCGACAAGTTCTCAAAGAGCAAGAAGCACGCGCTGTGGGCTCACGATTACCTGAGCCTGCTGCCCGCCGACCTCGCGAGGTACTACCTCACGGTCGTGGCGCCCGAGACGCACGACACGAACTGGACGTGGGAAACGTTCGTCATCAGGGTGAACTCCGAGCTGGCGGACGTCCTGGGGAATTTCGTGAACCGCACCGTGACGTTCGCGAGGAAGAACTTCGGCGGAGCAGCGCCCGAGGCGGACGGCCGTACGCTCAAGCCCGTGCTGGAGAAGATAAGGGCGGCGAAGGAGGCCATGGACTCCGAGCTTTCGGCGTTCCACTTCAAGGCGGCGCTTGCCCCTCTAATCGAGCTCGCCAGGGAAGGGAACAGGATATTCGATTTCGAGAAGCCGTGGGAGACGATAAACGCAAGTCCCGCTTCGTCCGGGGCGACGGTGGCTGCGTGCCTCGAGATCTCCGCCGCCATAGGCACAATGATCTTCCCCTTCATGCCGGAATCGGCAGGGAAGATCAGGCGCTGGCTGGGCCTTTCCGAAAAGCCGGCGCCGGAGGATTGGAAAGCCGTCGGGTCGCAGATGCTGAAGCATGGAACGAAGCTTGCCGAGCCGGAGATACTGTTCGCTAAGGTCGAGCTGGCGGCGATTGAAGCATGGGAGGAGAAGCAGAAGCCGCAGGAGACGCCTCCCCCGGCCGAGAAGGGGCCTTTGAAGGTGACGTTCGACGCCTTCAGGCAGATTGACCTGCGAATCGCGCAAATCATGAAGGTCGAGGAAATAAAGGGGGCGGACAAGCTGTACAGGATCGAAATCGACGCGGGCGACGGGCCAAGAACCATCGTCGCGGGCCTCAGGCTCCACTACCCGGACCCCGCCTCGCTGGTCGGGAGAAGAATCGTGGTCGTGGCCAACCTGGAGCCTGCGAAGATCCGGGGAATCACGTCCACGGCCATGCTGCTTGCCGCAGAGCATGGGGGAAAGGTGAGGCTTCTCATGCCCGACGGGGACCTGCCGCCGGGCTCCAAAGTATCCTGAATTTCGCGAGAGGCGCGAAATTCAGGATTTGTCCTTGAGCAGGAAAGTGCCGTTGTTCTCCTCGGCGAGTCGCTTCATGAAGAAAGCCAGGAGGTCCTTCTCTTCCTCCGGCGCGCCCATCTCATTGTACTTCCCGGTCAGCAGCGCGATGCAGTGGACGCGCACCTTGAGGAACTGGTTCATCTTCACGATTTCGGCCAGTATCTTCTCCTGCATGACGTGGCGGCCCGCGGTGGGAAGGCCGTCCGAAAGGAAGAATATGGTGTCAAGGCCCTTTATCTCCTCGAATATCTTCTTGAACGTGTCGTAGGTGTTGGTCTGTCCGAACGGGTTCTGTGTCTTGAGCCATTCGGCAGCCAGCTTCTTGTTCTCCGGGGTCGCCTTCTTGAGCTCCTTCTCCCACAGCTGCGGGGACCCGGAGAAGGTAACGATGTTGAACAGAGTGCGGCCGCTGAGCTTTTCGAGGGTGGCGAGAAGCTGCTCCTTGGCCATTTCCATTCTTGTCGGACCTCCCGGCTCCTTTGAAATCATCGAATGGGATGTATCTATCACGAACACGACCCTGTCCGATATGACCTTGATTCCGTAATACGTCACGACCTCGGAGACTTCCCTTTCCGCCTTGGGCTTGGGGTCCTCCTTGCCCTTGAGCTCCCACCAGGATTTCCACAGATCGAAATCCAGGCCGAAGTCCTTTCCCGTCATCTTCTCGAGCAGGACACGCACCTCCTCGGCGACCCGCATGTGCTGGGTTTTTAGCGCGGTAATCAGGACCGGGATGCACTCCTTCCGGTCGATTTTCCGGAGGGAGGTGACAGCCGCCTCCTGGACGTGCCAGTCCTCGTCGAGGACGAGGTCGTTGAGCTTTGCGAAAGCCGCGTCGCCCGGGATGTGGCCGAGCGACCATGCGACCGCCTCCCGGAGCCTCCAGTCCTTGGACTCGAGGAACTTGAGGAGGTGTTCCATGGCTTTTTCGTTGGCCGTATTGCCGAGGGCTTTCACGAGCTCGTAGAGGACCGGGATTTCCTTCTCCTTGAGGCATTTCAGAATCTCGTCGTAGGCTTCGCCCGTGTTGGACATGCGCGACAGGGAGTCGGCCACGACGCGCCTCACGTTGGGGTCCTGATGGCGCAGGCCCATTTTTGCCAGCCAATCGGCGGCCTTTGGGTCGGCGACGAATCTCATGCCCCACGGCAAGGCGTCGACAAGCAGGGTTTCCCTTTTTTCCGAAAGCGCGGCGGTCAGGGCTATCTGCACGGCCTGCTTGGTACCGGTCTTGCCGAGAGCGATGATGACGGCGACCTGCACCCTGGGGCTCGAATCGTCGTGGAGCACGGACTGGAGGAAAGCCAAGGCGGGTTCGAACTTGAGCTCGCCGACGGCGTCGACGATTCTGATTCTCCTGGCGACGAATTCGTCGTCAATCCTCTTTGGTTTCGCGTCGTTGTACCTGGCCGCAGCCTCGCTGAGCAGCTGGGCCTTGGCGGCCTTTTCCTCGCCCGTCTGGCAGGAGGCCGGGAGGGGGAGGAGGAGCAGCAAGGCTGCTACGAATCCGGCGGCGAGCATGATTCCCGGACTTTTCATCGGCGGTCTCCTGATTCTTTTACCTGTATATTATCGCCGCCTGTGGGGGACAGGAATAAACGGCGGCTCCCACAGATACTACTACTAATATGTGCGAAACAGTATTTACCAGACCATGGCTTTCGACACTGACAACACTGAAAAAGGCTGACCACGCTGAAGGGCTTCTAATGGTCTAGACGCACTCTTTCAGCGTTTTCAGAAATCATTCAGCGTTCTCAGCGTCGAATTCACGTCAATATTATTCTGCACTCCTTAGTAAGTGCATTCGGCGGCTCCCAAAACTACTGCCGATCTGCGCCAGAGTCAAACACCGGATCCCCTCCGATTCAGGGCTTTCCGCCCTCGGATTTCAGGGAATCTATCGTCGTCTTGAGTCCGGCTTCGAGCAGGGTGGAAGGCTTCCATCCCAGGATTTTCGAAGCCAGCGAGATGTCCGGGCACCTTCTGGCCGGATCGTCCACTGGGAGGGGATGGTAGCGGATAGGCGACGAGGATCCGGTGAGGCGGATGACGAGTTCTGCGAGGTCCTCGATTGTCGTTTCCATTGGGTTGCCCAGATTCACCGGCCCGGTGAAGTCCGCTCCGCCGTGCCCCATGAGGCGAATCAGGCCGTCGACCATGTCGTCCACGTAGCAGAACGACCTGGTCTGGCTTCCGCTGCCGTAAATCGTGACCGGTTCGTTCTTCAGCGCCTGGTCGATGAAGTTGGTGACGACCCTGCCGTCGTCGGTCCTCATGTGAGGGCCATAGGTGTTGAAAATCCTCGCGATTCGAATCTGGACGGAGTTCTGCCGGTGGTAGTCCATCATGAGGGATTCAGCGCAGCGCTTGCCCTCGTCATAGCAGGAACGGGGCCCGTTCGGGTTCACGTTCCCCCAGTAGGTCTCCTTCTGGGGATGCTCTTTCGGATCACCGTAGACTTCCGAAGTCGACGCGAGAAGGATGCGAGCGCCGACCCTTTTCGCGAGCCCGAGCATGTTGAGAGTGCCCATGACATTGACCTTAATGGTCTTCACTGGGTTGTGCTGATAATAGACCGGCGAGGCGGGGCAGGCCAGGTGGTAGATTTGATCCACTTCGAGGAGTATCGGCTCGACGACGTCGTGGCGGACGAATTCGAATTCCTTGCGGGCCATCAGGCCGTAGACGTTCTTCTTCCTTCCGGAGAACAGGTTGTCGAGGCAGATGACCTCCTCGCCCTTGTCCAGGAGGGCTCTGCACAGGTGCGATCCGATGAAGCCTGCGCCGCCGGTCACGAGAATCTGCATGGTTCGACCTTTCAAGCACACAGCGCACTGCAGCCGCGAATGAGTGCAAAAAAGTTCTTACAACCGGGCTTTCGACACTGGAAACGCTGAAATGAGGCTGAAAGCGCTGAAGGGTTTCGTGCCGGCAGAATGCATGATTCAGCGATATTCAATTGAACCTCAGCGTTCTCAGCGTCGAGATATCCATTGAGCCGTCTGTTCCATTCCGCACTTCCTTGCAACTGCGGGCGGTTCCAAACCGCCCCTACTTCTTTTTCTCGGTCACCACGGATACGAGCATCTCGGGTATGGCCTCGAGGGGGAGCACGAAGTCGACGACGCCCTCTTCGACGGCAGATCCGGGCATGCCGTAGACGACCGAGGATTCCCTGTCCTGGGCTATGGTGAGGCCGCCGTAGTGCTTGATGGCTTTGGCGCCCCTTGTGCCGTCGTTTCCGATGCCGGAGAGGATGACGCCGACGGTGTTCTCCTTGAACCCGCGCGCGAGCGACTCGAACAGGACGTCCACGGACGGCTTGCACGAGTTCACGGGCGGGGAGTCGTCGAGGCCTGCCTGGATGCCGTTGAACGCGAGGTGGTAGTTCGACGGGGCGATCAGGACGACGCCGGGCTTGAGATGCTCGCCTTCCTCGGCGAGCTTCACCGCGAGCCCGACCTGGTTGTCCATCCAGGACGCGAAGCCCTTGTCGAATCCCGCGGTGATGTGCTGGACCACGGCAATCGGCGAGGGGAAGTTGTCCGGAAGGGCCTTGAGAATCCGCATTATCGCTTCGGGCCCGCCCGTCGACGCGCCGATGGCGACGACCTTTTCCCTGGCTTTCACGCCGGTCTTCGGGATGGACCTCGTGCGCCTCGGCTTCCTCCCGAAATGCGAAATGACCTTGACTCTCGAGAGTATCCTAATCTTCTCGATGAACTCCTTCCTGAACGCGGTGCGGGAAGCCTCGGACTCGATGTGCGGTTTGACCATGACGTCGAGCGCGCCGTCGGCGATTGCCTGGAAGGACACGTCCGTCTCCTCGACCGAGAGGCTGGCGGTGACGATGAGTATCGGAGTGGGATTGGCGGCCATTATGGCTTTTACCGCCTCGAGACCGTCCATGACGGGCATCTTGACGTCCATGGTCACGATGTCGGGGCAGAGGAGCTTCGTCTTCTCCACGGCATCGGCCCCGTTGGACGCCTCGCCGACGACGTTTATATCGGAGCATCCGGAGATCATCTCCTTGAGGATCTCCCTCGCCACAATCGAGTCGTCCACGATGAGGACCCTTATGGCCCTGTCGAGCTTAACCATCGTTTCCTAGCCTCAAAGGCAGTCTGCAACAAGCCGGTGCAACGGATTCGCGAGTCATCCCCGCGCGGTCCCGGCCGCACAAAGGTCATACCGCCGCCCTCTTCCTGCCGGACTCTGGCGGGCCCAGGGCGGCCATGAACGCGTCAACGTGCTCCCTCCGGAAGAACACCTCGGGTTCCAAGAGGTTCAGGATGCCCTCTTCGGTCTGCACGGCCCTCAAGAGGTCCGGGGCCGACT
>DYIT01000002.1:0-14421 GCA_020723505.1 Candidatus Kuenenia stuttgartensis | reverse complement strand
TGGATCCCCGTGGAGAACCTGGATCGACTCGTGGACCGGGAGAACCGGCTCTCCGGAGGATTCCGCAAGGCCCTCGACGTCCCCGACGATGACGCCCAGCAGGAGTTTCACGAGGTTCAGCACAATCACATGCCGCTCCTCGCCGGGGAAATAACCCTTGAGCCCCAGCCACGGGGCCAGTTCAATCAGCGGCACACGCCTGCCCCGGAACAAGAGGAGGCCGGCGACGTCCCGCGACCGCGAAGGCGTTTCCAGATTCTCAGGGCACCTGACGACGGCTTCCACGCCCAGGACGTCGATTCCTATCCAGAGGCCGCTGACCCTGAATTTGACCATCTTCACCCTGTCCGACTCCCGCGGCCGGGCGGCGCGCTAGCCGCCCACCAGCCGCTTCACAGCATCCAGAAGCGTCTTCTGCTGGAACGCCCCCTTGACTATGTACGCGTCCGCGCCGGCCTCGATTCCCTTGCGCTTGTCCTCGTCCCTGGCGAGGGACGTCACTACTATGACCGGCACGTCGGAGTATTTCCCCGTGGCCTTGAGCCTTTTCGTGAGCTCGAAGCCGTTCATCCCGGGCATCTCGATGTCGGTGATTACGATGTCGAACTCCGCCCCTGCGGCGATGGCAAGGGCTTCGTTGCCGTCCCTTGCGGTTCCGACCTCGTATCCCGCACCCTCGAGGATTGACTTTTCCATGGTCCTGGTCGTTATCGAATCGTCCACAACGAGGACCCTCCTCGCGGCCCTGGGCTGCGCCTCGGCCGGGGCGATCTCCACCGAGGTCTCGACGCGCTCGCGTATCTTCTCGAAGAGGCTGTACATGTTGATGATTATGCTCGGATCGCCCTGCCTCAGTATCGTCACTCCGGCGAAGAGGGGCGCGCCGCTGAAGTACCTTCCCGCGGACTTGACGATGACCTCCTCCAGCCTGTGAATCTGGTCGACCTTGAAGGCGATTGAGTCGTCCTCAATCCTGGCGAGGACGACTTTTATGGGCTCGGAGCGGTTTTCGCTGGAATCGGCCTCGCGATGGGGCAGTCCGAGAACGCTCCTCAGGTCGACCATGGGCACAATCTTCCCCTGGAGCGATACCATCGGCGTCCGTCCTTCACGCGTGACGTCCGCCGGGTTGAGCCTCGCGACCGACGTGAGGAAGGTCGCGGGCAGGCACACAATCTGCCTGCCGGCCTCGACGAGAAGCGCCTTCATCTTGTAGAAGGCCGGGGGGAACACGAGTTGAATCCTCGTGTGCGAGCCCGGGCTGCTGTCTATGCTCGCGCTGCCCTTGAGGCGCTGCACTTTTTCCCACACGACGCTCATCCCGACTCCCCTGCCGGAGGTCCCCGTGACCTTTTCCGCGGTGGTGAATCCCTGGCGGAACACGAGGAACAGGCATTCCCGGTCCGAGAGCCCGCCGATTTCGTCCTCGGTGGCCAGGCCCTTCTTGAGGGCCATCTTCCTCACCTTGGCGGGGTCGATTCCCCTCCCGTCGTCCATGACCTCTATCACGACGTTGCCCCCGCGCTGGAACGCGTTGAGCTCAATCCTTCCCTTCGAGGGCTTTCCTGCCGCGGCGCGCTCCTCCGGGGGTTCGATGCCGTGGTCCGCCGCGTTCTGAATCAGGTGCATGAGGGCGGGATTAATCTCCTCCAGTATCTGCCTGTCCAGCATTATGTCCCTTCCGGAGATTTCGAGCACGAGGTCCTTGCCGAGGACCTGTTTCAAATCGCGGACGAGCCTGTGGTAGCGGTCGAAAATGGTCGAGACGGGCAGGAGCCTCAAGTTGAGCGTCTCGGACAGGACGTCCTCGGCGTAGATGTCCAGGAACCCGAAGTCGTTTCGGAACTGCTCGAGGAAGTCGTTGCAGTCCTCGGCGAGGAATCGTTCGAGCTCGCCGATTTTTTTCATCGCCCTTTCGGGCCCCGCATCGAGGCTGCGCGCGACCGTTTCGGAGACCTGGTCCAGAATCCTCTCGAGCCTGTGGATGTTGTTCTCGATTTTGGACTTCATAATCACGAGCTCGCCGGCGAGATTCGAGAGATTGTCGAGCTTCGGCACCTTGACCCTCATGGTGTCGGGGCTGTACTCCGCAGCCGTAGCCCTGGACGCGCGGTCCGTTCTCGGCTCGGCCTGCGGCTGGGCCGAATCCTGGCCGGACAGGGGAGGTTTCGCCTGTTCCTGCGCCCCGAAGAGCGAGGAGAGCTCGGCCTCGAGCGTCGACTCCGGGCCGGCGCTCCGGGGCTCCGCGGGCGCGGGCTTCGAAGCAGAGAGGAACGCGGAGATTTCGGCGGCCCGGGCCCTGAGCTCCTCGTCGGAGGGGCCGGAGTCGGGAAGGCCCAGGACAGCGGCTTCAATCACATCCGCGGAGTTGAGGAGCAGGCTGATCGTTTCAGTGGAGGCCGGCGTCCTGCCGCCCTCCACCGCCTTGAGGACGTCCTCCATCCTGTGTGCGAGCTCGCCGATGGAAGAGAGTCCGACCATCCTCGCCGACCCCTTTATCGTATGCGCGCTGCGCATGATGACCTTGAGGATTTCCGGGTCGCCGGGATTGTTTTCGAGGTCCAGGAGCCTGGCGCGGAGAGTCTCGAGGTGCTCCCTGGCCTCGTCCTTGAAGATTCCGAGATATCTGTCCTGATCGGTCATAAAACTTCCGAGCGAAGAGCAGGATTGCCAGGCGGGCAAATCCCAAATCTCAAATCCCAAATTCCAATAAAATTCCAAATCTCAAGTCTCACCGGTTCAGCTTTCCCTGAATTCGAACGCAGGGCACTGCAGGAAGGCGGCTGCGTTCAGGATGCTGGCTATCTTGCTCCTGCCCGAATGCTCGTCCGGTATTTCCACCTGGCCTTCTATGATCTCCTCCGGGACGGGCCCGGCGATTCCGTGGGGCTTCTGTATCTCGGCGCAGTTGATGTCCGGAAGGGCGACAATCCTGTCGGCGTACAGGCCGATGTCCTGCCCCTCGTTCTTGAATACGACGATCCTGCCGCGGTCGATTGGCCGTCCGGCGGTGTCGGTCCTCATGTGGAGAACCGGGATTATCTGGCCGCGCAGGTTCATGATGCCGAGGAGGTGCCTGGGGCTCCGGGGGACCTTGGAGATCCACGGGGGGACCTTTATCACTTCCCTGACGGTCTCTACGCGGACCGCGTACACCTGGCCTTCGATTTCGAAGGCGAGCGCCAGGAAGGTGACGATGCTCTCGTCCGCGGGAGGCTTCGCGAGCCCCTCCCAGTAGTCCTTCCGCATCTTCTCCAGGATGTCCCTGGGGTTGAAGCCGAGCTTGCCTTGGCCTTTTCCGTTCTTTTCGCCGCTTTTCACGTTTGCCTCTCCTCAGACAACGCCGCCATGGAATCAGCGCACGTCTCCGCCAGCCGCTCCCCCGCCACCGCGCCGTCCAGCGTCAGCACCTGTCCCGATTCGGCCCGCCGGTCGAGGATGTCCAGGACGTTGCCGAAATGCACAGCCGCCTTGCGGGGCGCCCCGGCCTTCGCGTAGAGCTCGCCCAGGTGGAAATGGGCGGGGTAGAAGTCGAGGTCAAGGAAGACCGCCCCGCGGAATGCCTCGATGGCGTCCCGGTCCCTGCCCTGCGCCAGGAGCACCATGCCCTCGAAGAACCTGATTTCGGCGTCCAGGCCGGCCGGACGCGGGACGGCCGCGATAATCCGGGACGCCTCGTCCGCATGGCCGGAAGCCGCGAGCGAGAACGACAGCAGGAGCGCGGCCTCCCTCGATTCGGGATTGGCGGCGAGCTCGGATCGCAGCGCGGAGGCGGCTGCCGCGAAATGCCCGGCGGCGATGAGATCGCGCGGGGAGGGCCCGGGCGCCGCCGCCGCGGGGCGCGGGGCGGGTTCCGAATCCTCGCGCCTGCGCCCGGCTCCGGGACGGCTCTTCGGCGGGATTTTGGGAACCCGCAAGGGCGTGGCGGGCGCCGCGGACGCTGCGGAGGGAGTCTTCGACCGGTCCCTGACCGCCTTCCCCTTGAGGGGCTTGCGGTAGAAGAAGGTGTTCTCGAACGAGACGTCCTCGAACGGGTGGTCCACCTTGTACAGGGACTCGGAGTATCCCAGGAAGAGGTATCCGCCAGGGGAGATGGCATCGAAGAAGCTGCCGGCCAGCGAGTTGAGCACGGTCCTGTCGAAATAGATTATCACGTTCTCGCAGAACACGAGGTCCGCGGTCTCGCCGAGGCTCGACTTGAAATCGCCCTGCGCGAGGTTCAGGGGCCGGAAGTCGATGATGCCGGAAAGCACGTCCTTCACCTTGAACGCTCCCGAGGACTCCGTGAAATACTTCGATATCTGGTCGGTGGACAGTTTCTTCAAGTCCTTGTGGTCGTAGAGTCCCTTTCTGGCGGTGTCGAGGGCGTCCTGGTTCATGTCGGTGGCGATGATTTTGAAATCCCATGCGTAGAGGTCCCCGACCTCCTCCACGAACGTCATGGCCAGGGAGAAGGCCTCCTCGCCGGTCGAGCAACCGGCGGACCAGACGCGAATCCTGTCCGAGGACCTGTTTTTCCTTCTGAGCAAATCCGGGATTACCACCGACTTAATCGCCCTGAAATGGGCTTCGGTCCTTAAGAAGGATGTTTCCGTGACGGTGAAAGAGGGGATGATTTCATCCAGTTCCTTTTCCGCGAAGCCGCGGGAGGAGAGCCGGTTCAGATATTCCCAGACCGAGCCGAGGCCGAGGGCGCGCGTCCTCTGGAGGACGGCTTTTTCGAGGTTGTGCGCCTTGTCCGGATCCACGAGGACCCCGGTGGCGGCTTTGATGAAATCGAGGAGGCGCAGGAGCGCGCCTTCGGAGACGGCGGTTTCCAGGCGTTGCGCAGGCGCGCGCGGGGTCTTTCTCTCCTCGAGGGCGGAAAGGATTGCGGATTCGACGCGGTTCCCGGGGTCGTCGGGATTCACGAGCGCGTACAGCCTGAGCCTGTATGACGGCCTTTCGGCGGAGGTGAGGGCGATTATTGCCGTGCGCGCGAGCGCGGGGTCCCCGGAAATCGAGTCCAGGGTTCTTTCCTGGACCTGGTCCTCGGCGTCGGCCTCGAAGACGGCGACGGCGGGAGGTTCGGACCTAATCCTGGCTGCGGCGGTCCGTCCCGCCGGAATCCCGGTGACCGCGATTGCGGGGCGGTTTATACGGAGCTGCCTTGCAATCCGTTCGGCAAGCCCGCGGGACCTGTACACAACCGCAACGCGCATGTCCTGGTCTGCGGCCATCCGGGCCTATCCTCTCTCGGGTGGTTTCACGCGGAGGATGTTGTGCGAAATGAGCAGCGCCACGGCTTTGATGACCTTCAGGTCCTCCATCGGCGAGGCATCGAGCACCTTGCTGAAGGTCTGATGCTCCTGGACCAGGTCGAGGAACTTCCTTGCCTCGTCGTTGAACGGGAACTTGAAGAAGTTGTCGTCGAAATTGATTTGCAGCCGGGCGCTGGCATCGGGAATAGTATCCTTGAGCTTCGTCATCTCGTCGGCCTGTTTCAGGCCGTTGAGGATTAGCTTGATGGTGTTCTCGGCGAAGGCCTTGTCGGCCTTGGGCACGAATTCCTTGAACTCGAAGAACCCGTCCTTCCACGTGAGCACCCTGTAGAACGCCTTCCGGCCTTGAATCGAATCCCCGACGGTGGCGTTGATGACCTCGCCCTTCTGGACGAAGATTTTGGCGATGGTGTCGCGCTTGATTTCCAGGGCGCCGCTCTTCGAGAGCATGTTGATGTTCTGGAGCAGGTCGGGGAGGTTGAACTGCGTGAGCTGGCCCATGAGCGAGGATTCGAGCTTCGGGAGCTTTTCGGTGGTCTTCCTCCTGTGTATGACCGTCTCCATCCGGTCGACGAGGTCTTGAATCTGGAAGGGCTTGGTGATGTAGTCCTCGGCGCCTATTTCGAGCCCCCTCACCCTGTCGGAGATTTCGTCGCGGTCGGTGAGGAAGATGAAGGGAATGTACCTTATGTCCTGGTTCTTCCTCACCCTCCAGCAGAACTCCCAGCCGTCCATCTGGGGCATGTTTATGTCCGAGATGATGATGTCGGGCTTGGATTCCACCGCGGTCTTGAGACCGTCCGCGCCGTTCTCGGCGGATATGACCTCGTAGCCCCTCTTGGTGAGCTCACCCTTGAGGAGCCTCCGTATGGTCATGGAGTCGTCCACGACCAGGATATTCCTCTTCTGATCGTCCATCTTGAGCCTCCGGCTTTCGCGCCGCCTCCGTCGCCTACGTTTTCTCCCCGAGCAGACCCTTCAGGGATTCCATGTGCTCGTTCAGCTCGGCGACAGCCTGGTTCGTCTGGCTTGCGCTCTGGGCGAACCTGTCGGCGACCTGGCTGACCTCGCCGATTGTCATGGCCATCTGCTCGCACGCCGAGGTCTGCTGCTGGGTGGAGAATGTGATTTCCTTGGCGGCCCTTATGGTTTCGTTGACCTGCTCGTCGATGTGGTCGAAGGATTCGCCGACCATGTTGACCAGGTCGAAGGTGTCGCCCACGGCCTTGAGTCCCTGTTCGGTGACCATAATCGTGTTGTTGGTGGACGTCTGTATCTTGTCTATGAGGTCCTTTATGTCCTTCGTGAAGTCCCGGGTCTTGTTGGCGAGCTCGCGAATCTCCGACGCCACGACGCCGAACCGCTTGCCGGCCTCGCCTGCGCTCGCCGCCTCGATGTTCGCGTTCAGCGCGAGCAGGTTCGTCCTTTCGGAGATTTCGACGATAATCTGCAGCACGTATCCAATCTTCTGCGAGTTCTCGCCGAGGTCGACCATCCTGGTGGCAATGGACTGCACCTGCTTCTGGAGGTCCTTCATGCCGTCCACGGCGCGCTTCACGGATTCCATGCCCTGCGAGCAGGCCTTCGAGCCCTTTTCCGCCATTTCCAGGACCGAGAGGGCGGTCGAGGTAATCTCCTTCGCCGTGACCGCAATCTCCTTCGACGTGGTGGAGGATTCCTGGACGGCGGACGCCTGCTCGTTGGCGCCGGCGGCCTGGTCGTTGGAAATCTGGAAGATGTTGGAGGAGAGCGAGCTTATCTTCTTTATGGTCTGCCCGGTTTCGCCGAGCAGGTTCCTGGAGTTCTCGACCTCGGTCTTGAGGCTCAGGAAAAGCCCCTTGATGTCGCCTGCGATTTCGCCGATTTCATCCGTCCTGTCGAGGCCGAGGTCCTCCGCGGGCCCCCCTTTCATCCTGGAGGCTATCCACGCCTTCATCTTCAGGATTGGGATTAGGATGTCGTCCCTGAGCCCGAACCTCGCCACGAGATAGGAAATCAACGCGCCGGCGGAGCAGCCTGCGAGCATCACGACCAGCATCTCGGAGGCATGCTTCTCGCCCTGCCCGAACCAGAAGAACACGAGCAGGTTGGGCACCGCGCAGGACGCGGTGATGATTACGCTCGTGAAGAGCAGAATCCTGTTCCTGAGCCTCATGTCGCGGATTCTCATTTTCCGTTGTTCTCCAATACGCGCGGCGCCGCGCGCCCTATTTCCTCTCGAGCCTCGAAATCTCCTCCGAGGCCTTCTTCGCCCAATCGCTCTTCGGATATCTCCTGAGTATGCCGCGCAGGACCTCGGCGGCCCTTGCAAGGTCGCCGGCGGCCTCGAGCTCCTGGGAGGCATTGAATTTCTGATGAGCCCATTCCTCGGCCTCGGCCGCGTTTCCGCGCCTCTTCTCGATTGAATCCAGGAATTCCTGCGAGACGGGGACCATGGGCGTGTCCTCGAGGGAATCGCAGATTTCGTTGAGCAGCCGCACGGCTTCGGTCCAGTCCTCGGAATCGAAGGCCGCCCTGGCGTCGCGGTACAGCTTCAGGTGGCGGCGGAAGGGTTCCGACCCGGAACTCGCGGCGTAAGCGTCGGCGGCCCTGGTCTCGAGCGCCTCGGCGTCTGCGGCGAACCGCGACCCGGCGAATTTCCTGCCGAAGTCGCGTGCTTTGAAGAGGAGGTCCTCCAGGGCCTTCTTGTCGGCGCCGGCGGCCAGCGACTCGACGGCGGCCTCGATTTCGAGCTTCCTTCCGGTCGCGGCCTCGGTCAGCCGCGCGATGTTCTGCACGGCGGGGTCTGCGAGGTGCTTGAGCTCCGCGAACTCGTCCCTGACCTTTTCGAACGCGGCGAGTGCGAGGCCGAGCTCGCCCGAGGAGAGCCGGGAATGAGCGGCTTCCAGGAGCTCGAGCCCCCGCGCCTCGACCCTTCCCGGGGGAAGCGACCACTCGAGGAGGATTTCGCCCAGGCGGCCCTCGTCGCGGCTCCCGAGCCTGAATCCGAGGACGAGATTAAGCATGCCTGCGCGCTCGAATCCCCTGACGGACGCGGGCGCGCCGAGACGCAGCCTGAGGACGTCCTTGGAATCGCGGAAGATCAGGCCCTTCACGTCCTTGAGGGGGGCGAACCCCTTGAAGGGGAGCGCGGTCTCGCCGGAATCCGTGACCGCCGTGACGCCCCATTTCGCGAACGACGGGGGGAGCGAGAACGCGACGGCGGCCGCGTCCCCGCGCCTGAGCCCCAGCCCCGGGTCGAACCGGTAGGACAGCGAAAGCCCCTCGTCGCGGACCTCGGCCGATTCCTCGAACGGGACCGGGAATCCGCCGGGGAGGGCGACGATTTCCGCCCTGAGGACGAAGCCGCGGCCCGCTTTCGGATATCCCCTCGCGGGGAGGCAGGTCTCCTGGGAGCCGGCGCAGGCGCCCGACGAGGACGCGACCAGGAACCTGCCTCCCGAAATCTTGGTCTCGCCTTCCGCGGCGAGCGACCAGATTCCGCGGCCCGTGAAAGAGGCGGACAGCCGTTTGTCCGCGAGCACGGTCTTCTCCCTCCCTTTCCTGCCCTGCTCGGCCCTGGCCACCCTGGCGTTGTCGAACCAGACAGTACCCGAGCGGCCCAGGACGAACAGGTCCATGGCGGCCGCGGCCGCGCCCTGGGGGACCTTGAGGCAGGTCCTGATATGGACCCAGCCGTTGGTGCCCGTCAGCAGGTCGGAGTATTCCTCATCGACCTGGGCGCCGCGGTCGGAGAGCCACCGGATTCTGATTCCAGCGGCGCCGGTCAGGGACGAGCTCCTGGCCCCGCACGAGAATTCCAGCGCCTCGCCTTCCTTCGCCTTGACCTTCTCCCTGCCCCTGCACCAGGCGGAGGCGGAGGGAGGGGATCCCTCTGCGGCGGAAATCCTGACCGCGGCAGAGCCGTCGAGGCCCGCCTTGTAATCGAGCAGGAACTCGTGCCCTGCGGTCTTCTCCAGATCCCATCCGGGGAGCTTGTCGCCGGCGATTGCGGCTTCGAATCCGGGGTTTTCCGAAAGGAGGTTGCCGTCGGTCTCGGCGACGCCGGGTTTTCGCTCCATCATGTCTAGGACGAGGAAAAGGGCGACCAGGAGGACCGCCGCGACGGCGAGAACCCCCCCGTACAGGACAATCCTCTTCTGCCTTGCGCCGGCCGGGGTCTCCTCCTCCTCAGGCAGGGGGAACTCGTCGTTCTTGAGGAAGAAGACGGCGTTCCCGAAGGATAGCTCGTCGCCATGGCCGATTCGGGCCCTCTTCACGAGATGCCCGTTGAGGTATGTCCCGTTCGTGCTTCCGAGGTCCTCGACGTAGAGCGTCTTCTGGTCGCGGACGAGGCGTGCGTGGGATGTAGACACGGTGTCGTCGGTCGCGACAAGGTGATTGCTCCCGGACGAGCCGATTTCGAAGGGCAGCGAGGAGACCGGGTGGCGCGAGGATAGGTTCCCGGCGTCCACGAGCGAGAACCCGGCTTCCCTGGTGTGCTTGCGGCTGAGGAAGCGCTTCTCCAGTTCTTCCCGGCCTTTCGCCTTTTCTAGGAAGAGCATGCCTATGGGACCGACTTCAATCTCGTCGCCGTGCTTGAGCCTCGCCGTCTTCACCCACATGCCGTTGACGAGGGTGCCGTTCGTGCTGTCCTCGTCGACCAGGGTGTACGCGTCGTCGTCCCAGTCGAGGCGCAGATGGGTTCCCGAGACCTCGTCGTAGTCGAGGGCGATGGTGTTCTTCCTGCCCCTTCCGATCGTGGCCGGTCCGGCCAGCGGGAAGGTCTTGCCGTGCTCTGCCCCGCCCTTCATGAGGAGGACGAATTCCTGAATCGGGGGCGCCTTCGGCGGCGGCGCAGGCTCGCGCGCGGCTGGGGCGGCGTCCTTCCTGGGCGGCGCCTTCTGGACCTGGTCCTGGAACACGATTACGAGGGAGCCGGCCTCAATCCGGTCGCCGTCCTTGAGGAGCAGGCGGCTCACGGGGTTCCCGTTCACCTTGACGCCGTTCCTGCTCTTCAGGTCCTCGACGTACCAGCCCTTCTGGGTCTTGCCGATGACCATGTGCTTTCTGGAGAGCTTGACGTCCGAGGATGGCACTTCGCAGTCATTTGATCTGCCGACGGTCACCGGATCGCTTCCGAGCCTGAGGATTCTGTCCTTCTGCCCGGGCTGGATGATACTGATTTCAGCCATGAACTAGCGTCTCCAGCGCCGTCCGCCGCGCGGGTCGAGCGGGTCCCGGGAATGCGGCAGACGCGGTTCAGCCGAGCGCCTTCCTGATTAGCGCTTCACAGGTGACGTCGCGGGTCATCGTCTTTCTTGCGGCTTCGACCGCCCTTCTCGCCTCGGCGCTGCCGAGCCCGAGCTTAACGAGGGCAATCGCCGCGTCCGCAAGGACCTTCTCGTCCGCCGACTCGGGCATTTCCCCGAGCCTCGTCCTGAGTTCGGCGGCCGCGTCCTTGAGCTCGAGCAGGATTCGATCGGCCGTCTTCCTTCCGACCCCTTTTATCGCCGTGAGGGCCTCGGGTTTCCCGTCCGAGACGGCCACTATGAAATCCGCCGCGGAAATCCCGGAAAGCACCTTCATCGCGAGCAGCGGGCCGATTCCGCCGACGGACGTCAGGCGCCGGAAGACCTCCCGCTCGAGTCGCGTCAGGAACCCGAATATGTCGATGCTCTCGTCCCTGACGAGCAGTATGGTGTAGATCCTGACCGCGCCTTCTCGGACGGCTTCGAAGGTCGAGAGGGGGACCGATATTTTGAAGCCGATGTCCCCGGACTTGAGCACGACGTGCCCAGGCCCTTTCTCGACAACCGTGCCGTCGATGAAATCAAACATGCTCCGCGAGCCGGAAAAGGCGCCTGACGGCGCTATTCCTTCGACAGCTCGAGCCCGAACTGCATCAGCTTCTGCCTGACGTCCTGCAGAGATGTAAGGCCGAAGTTCTTGCAGGCCAGGAGGTCGGCTTCCGTCCTGCCGAGCAGGTCGCCAATCGTCCTGACGTTCAGCAGGTCCATGCACTTCCGGCTCCTGATGGACAGCCCGAGATCGCCTATCGGCTTGTTCATCACGTCCTCGCCGCCGGTGTCGAGCAGCCTCCGGGCCTCCATCCTCTTGCTCTTGGTTTCAATCTTGTCCTTGTCCATCCCGAGCGTCAGGCCTTTGCTTTCAAGGATGGCTTTAATCTCAGCCAGCGAGGTCTCGCCGAAATTCTTATACGACAGGAGTTCCACCTCGGTCTTCGAAATCAGGTCGCCGAGCGTCTGGATCATCATTTTCTTCAGGCAGTTGCGGCTGCGCACCGAAAGTTCGAAGTCAGTGACCGGGATTCTCAGCACCTGGGCCAGCTTGTCCTCCTTCTTTTCCTTCTCCTCGTCCACGTTCATGTCGAGCGAGGCGACGGCGTCGGCGAGGAAGGCGTTTGCGCGCGGGTGGTTGGGATACGTATTGAGCACCTTCTGGTAGCAGTCCGCGGCCTTCTCGTACTGGCCCTGGTCCTCGAGAAGTATTCCGAGGTTCATGAGCGTGCTGATGTTAGGGGGATTGGCGTCCAGGCACCTCATGTAAAGCGCGAGCGAGGTCTCCTCGTCGTCGTAGAGATCGGCCCTGTAGGCGAGTTTGAAGAGGGCGCCTTCGTTGCTCGGGTTGGCCTTCAGCGCCTTCTCGTAGTAGTTGTACGCCTCGGTGTAGAAGCCCAGGTACTCGGAGCAGAAGCCCTGGTGGAAGAGCACTTCGTCGTTCACGCCCGAGGAGGCGGCGAGGCTCTTGAGAATCGGAAGGCATTTCTCCGCTTCGCCGGCCTTTTCCATTGCCGTGACGAGCGCGAGGGCGATCTGGGGGGAATTCGGCTTGCGGTTCAGCGTCTTTTCGAGCAATTCCGACGCTTCCGTGTACCTGTCCAGTTCGACCAGGCACCTGCCTGCGATATAGGCGCCGGTTATGCTGGTCCGGCATCCGTCGAGTGCTTTCAATGCTTCTGCGGGCCTGCGGAGGATCCACAGCGCCGCGCCGTATTTCACCCTGAGCTCGATATCCTTCTCCAGGTTCTTGTCGTTTTCCAGCTTCTCGAGAATGGCGGACATCTTCTTGAGCCTGGCTTCGTTCGAAAAGACCGCCTTGCGCAGGCCCGCGGCGTCCTCGACGGACAGGGAATCGGAAGCCATCACTTCCTCGGGGTCCATATCGGGAGGCGGGGGAGGGGTCACGGCGTCGGGTATCTTTATCTGTACAGGCATGACGGGCGCAGCGGTTTTTGCTTCCTTGTCCATAAGAAAATCCTTTCCTGAAGTATCCCGGGTCCCGCTGAATCGAGGAGCGGGAAAACCAAAAAAATAAACAATTGTCGACCGGCTGTCAATAGCGGTAATCATCGAACTGTAAGCGGTAAACTGCCAAAGGTTTGCGGGGTTGCGGCTATCATGCCCCATGCCGGGTCGCATCCGCGGCATTCGCCTGCTAGAGCCATTCCAGCTTGCACGTTACGACGGGAGCCGCAGCGGGCTTCGAAAGGAAGAAGAGCAGGACGCCGAGGCTGAACGAGATGATGAAGAGCCCCATGCCCAGATTCGCGGCGCCATTGACGCCTTCGAGCGCGGCAGCGAGGAGGGCGGGAGGGGAATCTTGCGGGACGAGGAGCGCATCGAGGACAAGGCCCAGGAGCACCCACGCCGGCGAAAGGAGGAGGAACGCCCACGAATAGACCAGGCGGGCGCAGGTGAAAGGCACTGGAATCCGCCCCGCGGGCTTTCCGGACGCGAAGACGTGCACGACCGGGGCGGGGCAGGGGCCGACCGACAGCGGCGTGATCCAGATCTCGGCCTTGTCCGAATCCGGCTTGATTTCCACCTCCGGCGGCACGCAAATGCAGCCCGGAAGGATCGGGACCAGGCGCAGGGGCTCGCGCGTCCGCGCCTGGACATAGAGCGGGAAGTTCCTGAGCGGGGTCATCCTCTTGAAGTAGTGGACGGAGAGCACGGCCGATTTCCGCCGGTCGGCTTCTCGGGTCCCTTCACATAGTCCGACGTCGTGCGCCATTTCGGCCCTGGAGTCCTCGTCGCTCGTCTCGCTGGTTTCCTCGTCGTCGAGGTCCGGGTCCTCGGAGTCCGAATCCTGCACTGCGCCGGTCGACACGTCGTCTATGATCATTCCGTCGTCTGCTGGGCTCGAACGGGCGTCCAGACCGCGTTTGAGCAGCGTGGAGACGTCTTCGCCGCGGAACATTATCTCGTTGTCTGCGCGGAAAGCCCTCAGCCTGCCGCTCGACACGAGGTCGTTGAGCGTCTTGGCGTCCACGTCCAGGATTGCCAGGACTTCGTCGAACCGGAGCATGGCGCAAGCCCCGTCCGCCCTGAGCTTCTCGAGCTTCCTTGTCGTGTTCGCCTGTATGTTCTCCCGCAGCCTGAAGATCTGATCCCTTTCGAACGCGTCGGATCCGCTGCGGTGCCGGACCTTGAGCTCGCCGGCTTCAATCATGCGGTTGAGCGTCGTATCGGCAATCTGAAGCTCCCTGAGCACTTTCGCCCTTGACAGGCATTCGCCTGCACCGGCGCCCGGGGCGGCATCCCCTCCTTCCTCAATCTCCGCCACGGCGATTCTGTACTCCCCAATCCGGATCACGTCCCCGGGCTTGACCGCCGGTTCGGTCCCGGGGGCGACCGGAGTCCCATTAAGGTCCACGGCCGCGTCGGGCCCGCAGGCGGAAATCCTGAACTCGCCTTCACGCTCAGAGACGGTTGCGTGCTCCGGCTTCACGCCGGGGCCGGGGAGCCTGAGCATGGCGGCGTCGCTGCTCCCGACGGAAATCCGTTCCCAGCGGAGCATGAGGTCGCGCAGGAATTCATCGCCCCTGTAGACCTTGAACACGAGCATGCCGGATTTGTTTCAATAGAGCTTCCCGGACGCTTCGCGCGCCGGATACGCCTTCGATGCAATGATACCAATATTTTTTCGCGCACGATGCGGGAAAAACGGGAATGAGGGAATAGATATGGCGCAGCGAAGCCTCAGCGGAGGGGCGAACCGGAACCACCGAAGACACCGAAGACACCGAACAGGCGGAAGGAGATAGATCTGAAGCACGAGGAATTGACGGGCAAGGATGACACACATACCATAACGCAGCCTAGCCGCAACCCCTGCTTCGCTTAAGAGCCTTGATGAAGCTACGCAGGGCTTCGCG
>DYIT01000095.1:10066-18619 GCA_020723505.1 Candidatus Kuenenia stuttgartensis | reverse complement strand
CACGCGCCGCGGGTGCCCGGCGCCTCGCCGCTCGCCCTCTCGACGCGCTACGCGAGGACGCGCGTGCGGGCGGGCGAGGCGGTGGCGCTCGCGGTCACGGTGGAGAACCGCGGCCGCGAGCCCGTGCCGCTCCCCCTCCTCAGCCTCGCGCTGCCGCCAGGGTTCGAGCTCGAGCCGGGGCAGCTCGAGGGGCTCGTCGACGGCGGCCGCGTGGAGAAGCTCCAGCAGCACGGCGGGCGCGCGGTGCTCTACCTCCGCAGCCTCGGCGCGCGGAGGCGGCTCGAGCTCGAGCTCCGCCTGCGCAGCAAGTACCCGCTCGAGGTGCGCGTCCGCCCGTCGGTGGTCTACGAGTACTACCAGCCGCAGAACCGCGCCGAGAGCGAGCCCGCGCGGCTCACCGTCCTCGCCCCCGGCGGGTCGCGCTGACCGTGACGCTCGCGCGATCGACGCCGAAGGTCGTGACGCCGACGGCCGCGCCGAGACTGTGCTAACGTGGCGAGCGGCGGAGAGCGATGACCCGAGCGCGCCGCCAGCGAGCGGAGCCATGTGCAGACACCTCACCCTGGCGTTGATCCCGGTGCTCGCCGCGTGCGGCGGCCCGGCGGACGAGAGCGCGGAGCGGCTGGTCGCGCCGATCTTCAACGGCACCTTCGACGAGGGCCACCCCAGCGTGAACACGCTCTCGAGCGGGGGCGGGGGTTGCTCGTCGACGCTGATCGGGCGCCGCACCGTGCTCACGGCGGCGCACTGCATCGGGACCCCGGCGCTGCCCATGTCCTATTCGACGAGCACGTTCCCGGGCATCACCTACCAGGCGGTCGCGGTCACGGTGCACCCCGGCTACCCGGCCTACTACAGCCCCGAGCACGACCTCGCGGTGATCCGGCTCGGGGAGAACGTCAAGGGGGTCATCCCCGAGCTGCTCTCCACCCAGGGGCCGACCGTCGGTGAGGCGATCACCCTGGTGGGCTTCGGGGTCCCGGGCAACTCCGGGATCCCAGGCGCCAAGCGCATGGGCGAGACGAAGGTCTCGTCGCTCAGCACCAACACCTTCATGCACGCCAACGGGCCGGGCATCCCCACCACCTGCAAGGGCGACTCGGGCGGCGCGGTCTTCGCGCAGCGAGGCGGCAAGGAGGCCCTGATCGGCGTGGTCTCGGGAGGCAGCAGCCCCTGCGACGCGCCCACCGGCTACGGCGTCAACACCCGGGTGGACATCCACCACGGCTGGATCGCGCAGGAGGCCCAGGGCGACCTCTACGCCGGCCAGCCGATCGACATCGAGCCGCCGCAGGTGAGCATCACCTCGCCGCCGAGCGGGCAGAAGCGGCCCCCGTCGTTCTCCGTCGAGGTCGAGGCCAGTGACAACGTGGGGGTGACGCGCGTGGTCCTGCTCGTGGACCAGACGCAGGCCGGAGAGGTGAAGCAGCCGCCCTACACCTTTCAGGTCAAGGACCTCAGCCGGGGCGTCTCCCACGACCTCGAGGCCGTGGCCTACGACGCCGAGGGGCTGACCAGCAGCGCGAAGGCGAGCGTGAAGATCGAGCCCGCGGCGGCGCTCGGCGGGTCGTGCGCCACGAGCGCGGACTGCCAGAGCAAGCTCTGCCGGCAGGGTCTCTGCACCCGGAGCTGCTCGCCGAGCGAGCCCTGCCCCGAGGGCCTGAGCTGCGTCGACGAGGGCACCCTGGTCTGCGCGCCGGCGACGGCGTCGGACCAGGGCTGCGCGCTGGCCCTCGGTCGCCCGCGCCCCTCGCCGCTCCTGCTGCTGCTGCTCGCGCTGCCCGTGCTGCTCGGCCGCCGCTCGTTCGTGCGCAGCCCACCGCGGTGAGCGCGCGCGTCGGCGCTCACTTCTCGACGAGCTCGCGGTAGTGGCGGACGTGATCGGAGAAGAAGGACCGGAGCGTCGGGCGCACGAGCACGGTCGGGAGCGCGAACGGGCTCTTGCCGAGCCGGTGCGCGGAGTGGAAGACGACCTTGGTCTGGCCCGCGCCGAAGGCCTCGAAGGAGACCGAGCCGATGTCCATGAGCGTGGTCTTGTTCGCGGAGTCGTGCACGCGCCAGTACATGGTCACCCGCCGCACGTTCCCCGCCGGATCGCGCTCGACCTCCTTCTGCTCCACCTTGCTCATGTCGAGGTTGAGCGCGCGGATGTTGAGATCGCCCGGGAGCCCGGAGAGCACCATCCGCTCCACCTGACGCAGCGGCTTGCCCGGCGCCTCCTTCTGCACGACCTCGACCGCGCCGCCGAGGTAGTGATCGAGGTTGACGCCCCAGCGCTCCGCCGGCATGCGGCGCAGGAAGGTCTTGAGCGGGAGGTCGACGACGCCCTGGGTGACGTGCACCGCCGCGCGGCGCGGCCCCTTGCCGAGCTGGTCGTCGACCTTCTGGGTGTAGGTCACGGAGAAGGCGTCGGCGAGCTGCCTCGGCGTCGCCGCGGCGAGCTTGCGCTGGACCTGCGCCGGCATCTGCTTCTGGAAGGCCTTGACCGTGTCGACGAAGCTCCAGCTCGAGGCGGAGGTCGGCCGCCAGTCGAGCGCGATCGGCGCGCGCTGCGGGGCGAGCGGTCGCGTCACGCGGTCGAGCAGGCGCCCGAGCTTGCCTTCGGGGGCGGCGAGCGCCTGCGAGGCCGAACCGACGAGCACGAGGGTCAGCAGCCAGGGTCGAGTCATGGCGGTCTCCCTGCCCGCGGTTGTGCAAGAAGGGAACCGATCTCGGATCTCAAGGAATGGGTCGGGTTACGCCGCCCGGGAGGTCCGGGTGGCTACTCAAGCCACCGCACGGATCGCGATCCTGAGAGGCCAGGGTCGCCGCGGGCCGCGCGCGCGCCGGCGGTGTTCAGGCGGCGGTGTTCAGGCGGCGGTGCTCAGGCCGCGAGCTCGGTCGCGAGCGCCACGCCGAGCTCGATCAGGCGCGCGAGCGCGTCCGCGTCGAGCGCCAGCCTGAGCTCGTAGCCCGCCGCGCGCGGCGGGCTCGCGGCGGGCCGCGCGATCAGCACGACCTCGCTGGCCGTGAGCTCGAGCCGCTCGGCGACGCCGGCGATCGGCGCCGCGTGCGCGGTCAGCGCGCGGAGCTTCGCCTCGTCGCGCGGCAGGCGGAACGTCGCGCGTTCGGGGACGCGCAGCGGGCGCGAGCCGCGCAGCCGCAGCTGCGTTCGCACCGTCACCGGGCTATCGCCCCCATCGCTGACGGTCTCGAGCCGCGCGTCCAGGCCGGCGAGCGGACCGGCGAGCGAGGGCCAGGCGGGGACCGCGCCGAGGAGCGGGTGCGCGTAGGGCGCGGGGAGCTCCAGCCGGAGGCCGGTGCGCTCGGAGAGCGCGCGCAGCGTCGCCGCATACCCGCGCACCACCTCCTCCAGCTGGGCCCGGCTCCGGCGCGCGTGGCGAACCCCGAGGACGGCGCAGAGCGAGACGAGGAGCAGCCCGAGGATGACGGCCGCGACCGTGCCGAGCGCGCTCATGGCGGCGATTGTGGGGGAGTCCCGCCAGCCGCGCAATCGCTCTCCCGGCGAGCTGGGCGACCGTCGGCGTTCTCGAGGACAAAAAAAGGCGTCCTGCGACGACGCGGGACGCCTCATGAGTCGTGGAGCTGAAGGGGATCGAACCCTCGGCCTCCAGAGTGCGATTCTGGCGCTCTCCCAGCTGAGCTACAGCCCCAACCTCGGGATGCGCTTACCACTCGTGCGCGGCGGTGTCAACTCGATCTCGCCGCTCACGGGAGCAGGCTGCTGAAGATCGCCTTGAGGTCGGCGATCGACTGGAGCGCGGCGGCCTTGGTCGGGGCGTAGAGGCTCGAGGGGGACCAGGCGGAGCTGTAGCACCAGCTCAGGCTCTGGGTGATGCACTCGCTCGTCACGATCGGGGCCTGGTTGGTGAACCCGATCGCGCCCGCGCGCAGCAGCCACGAGTTGCGCAGCATCCCCGTCGAGGCGACGACCTGCTGGGTCGTCGCCGCGTCGAGGCCCGCCTTCTGCGCCGCCTGCTCGAGCACCTGCGCCGGCGTCTGCTTGTAGAGCGAGGTGCAGAGGCCCTCGAGCGTCGCGAGCTTCGTGCCCGGCACCTGGCTGCCCGAGATCCCGACCTGCCAGGCGTGCCCCGACGCGCAGGTCTGGAGCGGGCCGTAGGGCGTGTCCGGCGGGACGTTGCAGTTCGAGTACCCGTAGGGGTTCTTGAGCGAGAGGATGCCCTCCTTGAGCGCCCACCACGCGACGCGCGCGCCGGTGGTGAGCCGCGCGTCCCTCGTGCCCGCGAGCAGCGGGACGATCTGGAAGGCGATCTCGTGCAGGAGCTGGCAGGAGGCCGCCGGCACCGTGTGCCCGTTCACCACGCAGGGGACCTTCGGCGCCTCGCAGCAGTGATCGCAGTCGCTCGTCGCGACGCCCTGACCCTTGCAGAGCCCGTTGCCGCCGACCTCGCAGAGGGGGAGCTTGAAGCCCGCGCTCTTCGCGTGCGCGGCGCAGCTCAGAAGCGGCGGCGGCTTCGCGTCGAGCGCGCTGCCCTCCCGGGCGGGGCTGCCGTCGCTCGGCGGCGCGGCCTCGCCGGGCGGACCCTCGCGCCGCGGGCCGTCGCCGACCAGGCGATCGGGCGCGGGCCCGTCGGGGAGGAAGGCGTCGCGCGCGCGGGGCACCTCAGAGGAGCAGGCCGCGCCGAGGACGAGCGCGACGAGCGCGATCCGCCTGAGAGCTCGCATCGGTCCCCTCCGCGCGTCCGTCCTCTGACTCTAGCACGCGCCGCGCGGATTCCGCTCGCGCTCCGCCGCGCGGCGATGAACAATTGCGGTTGTTCGTCCGGAACGAACAGAGCATCGATCCCATGCGGCGGTGCGGAGGTGGCGAGATGGCGATCGTGACCTGGCTCAGGCACGCGTCGGTGCTGATCGAGGGGGAGAAGCGCGTCTACGTCGATCCGTGGGAGCTCAAGGCCCCGCGCCCGGCGGACCTCGTGCTCGTCACGCACGACCACTTCGACCACCTCTCGCCCCCGGACCTCGAGGCGATCTGCACGGCGACGACAGAGCTCGTCGCGCCGAAGGGGGCGCTCGCGAAGCTCGCCGGGCTGCGCGCGGGCAAGCGGCACGGGGTCGCGCCCGGCGAGGCGCTCGTCGCCGCCGGCCTCCGGGTCGAGGTGATCGCGGCCTACAACGTCGGCAAGAAGTTCCACCCGAAGAGCGCCGGCAACGTGGGCTACGTGGTCAGCGTCGACGGCGAGCGGATCTACCACGCCGGGGACACCGACCTGATCCCGGAGATGAAGGGGCTCGCGCCCGACGTCGCGCTCCTGCCGATCGGCGGGACCTACACGATGACCGCCGAGGAGGCGGCGCGCGCGGCGGCGGAGCTCGGCGCGAGGAAGGTGATCCCGATCCACTTCGGCGCGATCGTGGGGAGCGCCGACGACGCGGCGACGCTCCGGAGGCTCTGCGCGGTCCCGGTGGAGATCCAGGAGCCGGCCTCGTAGCGAGGCGCCGCGTCGAGGCCCGACCGCGCGGCGACGGGCGCCCTGCTCAGCGCACGGCGCGGTAGCTGAAGCGGAGCTCGTAGTCGCAGATCCGGAAGAGGTCGCCCTCCTCGATCCGCTTGACCTGCACGCGCTCCCCCTCGCAGCTGACGCCGTTGGTGCTGCCGAGGTCCTTGAGGTAGTGGACGCCGTTCCGCCTGAGGATCACCGCGTGCTGGCGCGAGATGTTGCCGTCCTTGATCACGAGGTCGCTCCCCGCCTGCTTGCGCCCGATGATGAACGCGTCCTTCGTGATCGCGATCTCCTGCTGGTTGAAGGTGAGCACGAGCACCCGCGCGGGCGGCACCGGCTGTGACACCGGCGGCGGCGGCGCGGGCGGCGGCCGAGGTGGGCGGAGCGGCGGCGGGCTCTTCGCGGCCGGGTTGCGGGCCTCGGGGGTGGGCGGCCGCGGCGTGAGCGCGCGCGTCTCCGGGGTGGGCGGCCGCGGCGTGAGCGCGCGCCCGCGCCCGGGCCCGGTCGCGGAGCTCGGCGAGGGCGTGTGCGGCGGCGCCGCGGGCCGCCGCTTGCTGCGCAGGAAGAGGCGCATCGCCTCGTTCAGCAGGTAGTCGACCGAGCAGTCGTAGGCGGCCGCCAGCTCCTCGAACGCGTGCCAGAGCGCGTCGACGCCGTAGAAGTGGCGCATCGATTTCTTGCTCTCGCGCGTGTACGGACGCGTCGCCATCACCGCCTCCTTCGACCTGCTTCCTGGAGATCGACCGGCGCCGCGGACCGACGTCACGCGGCCGCCGCCAGGAGCGCGCTAGCCGACGGAATCGCAGCCAAAACCGGATCCCCCCCTGAGAACGCGTGACAGAAGGGCGGGAATCGTCGTCTAGTAGGCGTGTGGAATCTGCACGGGCGTTCGACGCGGAGCTCTGCTCCTGCCTCGACCGCGGCGATCAGCGCGGCGCGGGGACCTGGCTAGTGCAGCGGCACGCCGACCAGGTGCTCGCGCTGTGCCGCGCGATGGTCCGCGACCTCGAGACCGCCGAAATCGCCGTCGAGGCCGCGCTCACGGGCCACCTCCTCTTCAGCACAATCCACACGAACGACGCGGCCACCACCGTCACGCGCTTCCTTGAAATGGGCATCGAACCCTTCATGATCTCCTCGTCCATGCTCTGCGCCTGCGCGCAGAGGCTCATGAGAAGGCTCTGCAAATGCAAGGTCCAGTACGAGCCGGACGAGACCGAGAAGAAGCTCGCGCAGATTCCCCCGGACTTCAAGGACCCGATTTTCAAGAAGAAGGGCTGCAACAAGTGCAACGGCTCCGGATACAAGGGCCGAACCGGAACGCACGAGCTGCTGGTGATGTGCGACGAAATCCGAGAACTCATCAACAAGAGAGCCACCGCGCAGGACATCAAGATCGCCGCGGTGCTAAACGGCATGAAAACCCTGCACGACGACAGCATGCTCAAGGTCAGACAGGGCATAACCTCGATTGAAGAAGCCCTCAGGGTAGTGAAAGTCGACGAACACATGCCGAAAGTCGAGAAACAGCCCGAACCGCCCCCACCGACCCAGGACAAGCACGGCGGACACTAGGGGCGGTTCGCGAACCGCCCCTGCCGGGGACTGGCCAGCCACAGGTATAAGCCACGGGCGCGTGCGAGTCCGGCGTTGCGCGTCATCATTCCGGCGAAAGCCGGAATCCAGACTTGAATATGAAGCGAAGACTGAGAGTTTCATAAAACAACACGCCTTTTATGCGACTACAGGGGTTTCTCTGGTATTTCATGCCTCCAGGTCCGACATCGTATCGTCCGTCCCGCGTTTCGCCCTGTGCTTGCGCAGCAGCCTGCCCCTTACCACCGCGTCATGGCCCAGCTTCCTCCTGATTTCGTCCATGACGCCGTCCACCCTGCGATGCGAATCGCCGCCCTCGGGACCGAACATGTTCAACTGCTCGCCTTCGTCATGCTCCAGGTTCGACAAGGCTATGCCAAGCCTCGTGAACCCGGCGCCGGATGCCGATATCTTCCGCAAAAGCCCCGCTGCGGCCTTGAATATCGCCTCCGTCCCGGACGTCGCTGCCCTGAGGGTCGCGTCCCTCGAAGCGCTGCGGAAATCCCTGTACCTCACCCTGAGCGACACCGTCCTGCCCAAGTACCCCTTCCTCCGAGCCCTCGACGCCACGCGCTCGGCCAGGTCCAGCAGCACTTCCTCGAACTCGTCCCAGGTCGTCCTCGAGGACCCGAACGCGCTCTGCGCCGAAATGCTCCCGCGCATCCGCGACCCATGCTCCGCAACCCTCGATTCGTCCAATCCGCATGAAAACCGGTATACCCTGGCACCGTACAGCCCGAATACGCGCTCCATGGCCTTGGGCCCGAGCCTGCCGATTTCCCCTATCGTCCTTATCCCGAGCTTCTCGAAGCTCGCAGTCGTCTTGGGTCCAACGCCGGAAATCGCCGACACCGGCAGGGGCGCAAGGAATCCGGCCTCTTCACCCGGCCTTACGACCACGAAACCGTTGGGCTTCCCGTGATCAGAGGCGATTTTCGCCAGCATCTTGCCGGTAGCCACGCCCACCGAAGCCGTCAAACCCGTCTCGTCGAGAATGCGCCTCTGGATTTCCCGGGCTTCCTCCACCGCCCCGTCGAACCCCTCCCGCCCGGTCAGGTCCAGATACGCCTCGTCTATCGAGACCTGCTGCACCAGCGGCGTGAAGTCGAGGAAAATCCTCCCGATTTGCTCCGAGACGCTCTCGTACCGCGCAAAACGCAGAAGCATGAACACTGCATCAGGACACAGGCTCTTGGCCTTGGACGCTGGCATGGCGGAACGCACCCCGTACTTGCGCGCCTCGTACGTGGCTGAACAAACCACCCCTCTCTTCCCGTCCGCAGACCCGCCTGCAATCACCGGCTTGCCTCGCAACGCAGGATGATCATGGACCTCCACTGCCGCGAAAAACGCATCCATATCCACATGCGCCACGAACCGCAGGTTCGACCACCGACTCTTTTCCATTACCCATTCCGCAGTTTTAATTGCGCGGTTTCCATCGAAAGCCGCCGCCAGTTCGCGCCGAGAGCGCCACGAACCGCAGGTTCGA
>DYIT01000095.1:0-9966 GCA_020723505.1 Candidatus Kuenenia stuttgartensis | reverse complement strand
CCACCGACTCTTTTCCATTACCCATTCCGCGGTTTTAATTGCGCGGCTTCCATCGAAAGCCGCCGCCAGTTCGCGTCGAGAGCGCCACGAACCGCAGGTTCGACCACCGACTCTTTTCCATTACCCATTCCGCGGTTTTAATTGCGCGGCTTCCATCGCAGCGTTTAGTTGCGGCTCCATTGCTCCATGTCTTGCCCCGTCATTCCGGCGAAAGCCGGAATCCAGGCGGACAGTGACGACTTTAAACCCTTCGCCCTTGGACTTCCGACTTTGTACGCATTCGGTGGTTCCAATCTCCGGTTCGCGCCCTCTTCCCTCTTCTCTCTTCCCTCTTCAGTTCGGATGGGCGACATATCTATCCCCGGAGGGAATGATCGACCGCGGACTTACGCCCGCGGCTCCGTCCGGCGCCGCGCTTGTGCTTCGACGTTCGACTTTCGGCTTTCTCTTGTTCAATCACTCGGCCCCCGCCCCTCCCTCATCCCGAGGACAAGATTCGCCGCATCCATGGGGGTTTCGGCCAGGAAATCCGGATTCGCCTTTTTCAGGTCCGCCGCAGCCGTGAATCCCCATGCCGCCCCGACGATACTCATGCCGGCGGCTCTCGCCGCATGGATGTCCAGAGGGGAGTCGCCAATCATCACGCAACTCTTGCTTTCGATTCCGAGCAGGTCGGCCGCACGGAGAAGCAGATCAGGCGACGGTTTGGGATTCAATCCCTTCCCCATGCCCACGACGCAGTCGAAGCTCCCGGACAGGCCGAATTCCTTCGCCATCGCGTCAGCCTGGAACTGCCTCTTCTGCGTGACAATGGCCTTGGGAAGACCCGCAAGCTTGCCGAGCATCTCAGGAATCCCGTCGTAGACCTTCGTGTGCTCCTTCCAATGAGCCATGTAGTGCTCCGCATAGATCCTGACAATCCCGTCGTATTCCTCGGGCTTGAAGGAGTAGCCCATCATCCGGAGCATCCTGTCCAGCGGATGCCCTAGATGCTTCCTGCCGGATTCGGGATTCGGATTCTGTTCGAGCCCGCAGGTCTTTATGGTATGCGCCAGTGACAGGAGGATGTCATCGGCCGAATCCACCAGGGTCCCGTCCAGGTCGAACAGGGCGGCTTCGATGCTGCATCGGGTTTGCGCCATTTTCAGGATTTCCAAGCGAACGCAATCCGGCAAGGCACGCGCGAAGCGCGTGATATGACCCGGACGTGCCTCATCTGCATCCATGTTTGGCTCCGGCTCGTCCGGGTCATGCGTCTATCCCCAGCGCCTTCAGGTCCCTGACGAGTCCGTCGCAGCATGTGAACCTTAGCGCCATGAGCCCTGCATCCGCCGCGCCCTTGACGTTGGATTCGAGGTCGTCGATGAAGAGTATCTCGGCCGCAGGCGCCCCGATTATTTCCACGAGCTTCCCGTAGAATTCCACGTCGGGCTTCCTCAGCCCCAAATCGCAGGATGCGACAATGTTCCGGAACCTCCGGAATACCGGAAATTCCGAAAGGAAATGCTGCTTGTGAAGCACGTTCGTGTTCGAGGCCGCATGCAGCCTGAACCGCGTGGACAGCCTCGAGACGAGGTCGTCCATGCCTTCCGTCGGAGTGAAGATGTCGTTCCAGAGCCGGACGAATTCATCGTATCCCGTTTTCAGGCCCAGGTCCCTGGAGGCCGACTCGAAGAAGTCCTTCGGCTTCATCCTTCCCCGCTCGAACAGATCAGCCAGCCGGGTTGCGGAGAAATATCTGATGATGTCCTTCATAGGCGCGGTCGATCTCGGGCCCAGCTTGGCCACGGCTGCGCTGAAATCGAAGTCGAGGATCACGTTGCCCACGTCGAAGGCTATGTCCCGCCCCACGAATTTTCCGGTTTTTTCGGGGTTTTTTTCCACGGCGCTCGTATTAGATGAAAAGAGCGGCGGTTTCAAGTCTTTTCACAAGGAGGGCCGACTATGAGATTCGTTCTCCCTGCGATGTTCTTCTTGCTGTTTTCAGCCTTTGCGCTGGCCGAGGACGATGCAGGCGATGCCGTGAAGGACGAAATCACTCCCGAGCAGAAGTCCGAGCTTGCACGCATGAAAAACGAGCTCGGGCTCTCAGACGAGCAGACCGACGGCATACGAAAGGCCTTTGCCGAGGCCAACCGGCGCAAGGACGAGAAGATAAAGGAGACTCTGACTCCGGAGCAGGCGGAGAAATACGAGCAGATGAAGAAGAATCCTGCCCCCAGGCGCATCTCGAGGTTCGGCTTCGGCGGCAGGGGCGGCGGAATCGAGGGCATGCCCGGCGCATCGGTCTCGTTCTCCTCGAGCGACGGATTCGAGGGCATCACCGCGGAGAAGATGAAGGAAAAGCTCGGCCTGGACGACGAGCAGTTCAAGTCGGCCTCGGAGATTCTCAAGAAACACAGGGAGAAGAACTCGGAGATCGCCAAGGAGGCGATGAAGGACTTCGACTTCGGCTCGCTCATGGACAAGCTGGAGAAGCTCAAGGAAGAAACCATGAAGCAAATCAGGAAAATCCTGAACGACAAACAGCGTTCGGGATTCGAAAAGATGCTCGAGGAGGCGCGCGAGTCGTCGGGCCCGGTCATCATAGGCGGCATGGACGGCGAGCCGTTCGACCCGAACAGGATCAGGGAAGACATCGAGAAGAAGCTCAAGGGCGCAGGCGCCGGAATCGGCCGGATGGGCATTCAGAGGCGCTTCCCTTCCATGGACGAGATTAGGAAGGATCTCGGCTGCACCGAGGACGAGGCGGCCGTCCTGATTCCGAAGATTGAGAAAATCCGCGAAGCCTGCGAGCTGTGCGCCTCCGAAGATGCCCGTAACCTCGCGTCGCTCGCGGAATTCATGGAAAAGGAGAAGCCGAAACCCGAGGACCTCCGCGCCAGGGTCGATCAGCTCAGGGCGAAAAGGGAGGAATCCAAGCGCAGGCTCGCCGAGGCGAGGCGGGACATCGTCGATCTCCTTACCTACGAGCAGGAAGCGAAACTGGTCATCCTCGGCGTGCTGGAATAGCCTTTTCGAGCCTGATTGACATGATTGGAATGCTGATTAACATGATTTTCTTAGGGAGAATCGTCCTCCCCCCAAAATCCCCCTCCTCATCATGTAGATCAGAATGCCTGTTTCACCCATCATGTAGATCAGGGTCGAAGAATTGGCGCACGGGCGCAGTTGCGACTTTAGCGCTGTAGGATTAGTTCGTCATCGCGAGGAGCCCTGAACCAGAGCGTCGCCCTGAAGTAACGCGCTTCGCGTGTACTTCGGGGCGTCGCATCTTGCCCGGGAGTTGTTATCGCCGCTCGGTTCAGGGCGACGTGGCGATCTCATGGCCATGACCCTGCTTCGTCTTAAGAGCTCATTTCAGCAGGGAACGAGGCCGCGTTGAGGGCGCCGGACGGTCGGCCCGCCTTCGCTAAGTTGCGCAAGCGGGAGCTACGGCGGGTCCGCGGCAGCCCTCGCTTCGACCGTACGGGCGGAAGCGGAATTCAAGGCGCAGCGACGAGCGCGACCTAGCGCCCCTACGGTCCACGGCCCGCTGAGCCGTCCTTTTTGAATATTGGATATTGATTATTCTTTGATTATTGGAATTTGAATTTTGAATATTCCGCGTGCCCCTGCGCCCTACGCCCCACGTGCTTTCCCCGCTTTCCGCTCCGCATCGCTACAGAGACACGCGTTGACATATTAGTGCCTCCTGTTTATCCTCACCTCTCGCTTTTCAGGAGGCGGCAATGCACGTACTCGTCATCGGCAGCGGCGGAAGGGAGCATGCCCTGGGATGGAAAATCGCGCAGTCGCCGCTTGCGAAGAAAATCTCGTTCGCCCCGGGGAACGCCGGAACCGAATCACTCGGCAGGAACGTGCCCATCGAAGCCGACGACATCGCCTCGCTGGTATCCTTCGCGAAAAAAGAGGCCGTGGACCTCGCAGTCGTGGGCCCCGAAGCCCCGCTCGCAGCTGGAATCGTGGACAAGTTCGAAGCCCAGGGCCTCCGCGTCTTCGGCCCCGTCCAGGCCGCCGCACGCCTTGAGGGATCGAAATCCTTCTGCCGCAACCTGCTGCGCAGGAACAACGTCCCCGGCCCGGAATTCACGGTTTTCGATTCAGCGGAACGCGCGCTGGCGTACGTCGAAACCCTCGAGAGATTTCCGGTCGTGGTCAAGGCCGACGGCCTGGCTGCCGGCAAGGGGGTCCTGATCTGCGAAACCAGGGATGCGGCCGAGAATGCGGTGAAGTCGGTCATGAAGGAAAGGAAGTTCGGCAAAGCGGGCGAAACCGTCGTCATCGAGGACTTCATCGAGGGCGAAGAGGCTTCCATCCTGGCTCTGACCGACGGCAGAACCCTCATGTGCCTTCCTTCCTCGCAGGACCATAAACGCATTCTGGACGGCGACAAGGGGCTGAACACCGGCGGCATGGGGGCCTATTCGCCCACCCCGGTCGTCACCCCCGCCCTTGAAAAACGCATAGAAAAAGACATCCTCATCCCGGTCATTCACGGGCTCAGGATGGAAGGGATGGTTTACAAGGGGGTTCTTTACGCGGGCCTCATGATTACAAAGAGCGGCCCGAAGGTGCTCGAATTCAACGTCAGGTTCGGCGACCCCGAGACCCAGGCCGTCCTCATGAATCTGGATACCGACCTGCTCGCGCTCATGGACGCAATCGTGCGGGGCGAACTCGACAGGATGGAGTTGAAACTGAAGACCGGCTGGTCGGTGTGCGTCGTCATGGCATCCGGAGGATACCCCAATACCTATGAAAAGGGCTATGAGATATCCGGGCTCGATTCCGCCGCCGGGGTCAAGGACGCGGTCGTTTTCCATGCAGGAACATCAAGGAAGGAAGGAAAGGTCGTGACAGCGGGAGGACGGGTGCTGGGAGTCACGGCCCATGCAAAGGACCTGGCAACAGCGAAAAAGACAGCCTACGAAGCTGTCGGAAAGATCTCATACAAGGATGCCTACTACCGCAACGACATAGCTGACAAAGGGATAGGGAAATACAGGAAAAAAGCGTCGAGACGGTAACATTCCGTGCCGGTTATGCGTTATAATTATATACAACCCCCTGAAAATGGTCTGATTTTTGACCCTGAAAGCGCTGAATGGAAGCTGACGACGCTGAGGGAGTCCGGATGAAAACCTGGGGCGGAAGTATCAAGTCTCTTCTATTCTCAAGACTCGGGACTTCAGACTCCAGACTGCATGCTCAGCGGAAATCAGCAGAATTCAGCGTTCTCAGCGTCGAATTTCCCGTTTCATAGCTGCCCCCCCGTGTTTCAAATGTACGTGAGGTGTTTCATGGGCCGGAAACTCCTGCTCGCCGCAATCCCCTTGTGTCTCGTCTTCTCGGGCGTCGGATCATCCGACGAGGACTACTCGAGAATCCAGTACCAGAAGATTGACTCGGTGCTCAAAACAAAGAAAGTCTCCGTGGATTTCGAGGAGACCAGCCTCAAGGAGGCGATTTCGTTCGTCCACACGATCACCGGGCTCAACATCGTCATCGACCAGAACATCTACAAGGACCGCGACGAGGAAAGCCTCAGGATTACCCTTAAAGTCGATGACCTTTCCGCCGGCGACGTGCTCGATCTCATGCTGCGTTTCAAGGGGCTTGGAAGGTGCATGAGGCACGGCGTGCTCTTCATCACCACCCATGCGGAGTCGTCGGGCAGGCCATACCTCAAGTTCTACGACGTCCGCGACCTGACTCTCAAGATCCAGGACTTCCCCGGACCCGACATCGAGCTCAAGGGCTCGGGCGACCAGGTCGGACCCGTGTTCCCGGGCGGCGAGGACGAAGTGAAGAACAACATCGACCTTGATGAGATTACTGAGCTCATCAAGACGACCTGCGGGGAGAATTCCTGGGACGAGAACCCCGGATGCAAGCTCGCGGAGGTGAACGGCGTTCTCATGATTCGTCAGACCGCGAACGTGCATGCGGAGATTCTGAAGCTAATCTCGATGCTGAGAAGCCTGAGATGAATCCCCGCAAGCGTCCCGCTTGACCAATCGTCTCTTCGCCGGGAACTGTACACCGGTTTGAGTCCATGGATTTCCATCGAAAGCCGGCCGGCAGTTCCCGTCACCCGCAAGCGTCCCGCTCTTCTTCGCTTGGATGCCTTGGCGGGAGCTTCGAAGAATTGGGCCTGCTCATCAACTTAGGCTCCCGAGTGCTCGAGTTCAAACGCATCGTTTACTCGACGCTATCTCCTCACGCACCCAATCAGGGGTCACCATTTTGTCGTCCAGGAGGTAGCGTCGAACCGCCGGATCCCGAATAGAGACTCGGCGTCGCCTTCGCTGATCGGGAGCAGCGACAGCCGTTCAGATCGAATCATCATGATTGGGTCCCTTCGCCCGGGGCCATGCGCGGTGCAGACGTATCACGCACCGCGAAATTCGCCTCACATTCATATGGTTTCGATCGACATCTGTCCGCATGAGACCAAGGTGCCTGCGACTAGACCGGCGATCACGTCCGCACTGCATTGCGTCCGATCCTTGTTCCAGTTCTTCACGAGAACCTTGTGAATGTCCAAGGACCGCAAGGGGACCTTTGCTATATGCAGACCGATGGTGGTACCCGTTGCGAACACGGCCTTGAGTTTTGCAAGTTCCTGACGGTAGTACCCGACCTTTTCTGTCTGCGGATCGAAGACCTGATACACCACATGCTTCTGTTTCTCCGGCCGCGAGCACGCCGATGCGATTCTGTGGATCATCTGGTATGTCTCTTCTCCCAGGGACTCAGGGAGGCATTGCTTTCCCGTAGTCTTCGCGATGAGGTCGCACCAGCCGCCGAGGACCTTCAACCGGTTCTCCAGGTTCGATCCATCCTTCAGCCAGTGCGACACTACTTCATATGGTGGTTCCGTATACTTCGCCTCGATGCCGAAGCATGTCGTTCCCCACCAGAGCATGACATCGGTATGTGATTCCTTACCCTTGCCGGCGGGGGGCGCCACCTGATACTCGAACTCGACCGTGCATTCGCTCGGTGCAATCATGTGAAGTTGGGAGCACAATTCGGTCACACGATGCTCAGTGTCCATCCAGAAGGCCAGGTTGGGAACAGTTGAACGCTCGGGTGAATCGAACTCGTCGGTCGGGAATTTATACACCAGCGCCTTTACAGACGCTACCGGCCCCCCCGAATGCCTGAAATCGATTTTCATCGCCTCTTCTCCTGGCGAAAGCCCGGCGCGTCAGCGGCGAGGGCCGCCTTTTCGACGCGCGCCTAATCTACCAGCGCCTGGGTGACCGCCGCCCTTTTCGTGCGGTGCTTCCCGAGCCTGACCGCCCTCTTAATCAGCGTGTCATCGATCTGCAGGTTAGTCGCCAACTTCATCACCTCCACACATAGTATGACACAACATACTGTGTGGCATCAACAGATCGCCGGATTATCGATGTGGCGGCAGTTCCAGGTCAACAAAAGATCCATGCGATGAACAGCAGCGATGGAAATATGGAGCGCGTCCGCCTGGGCTTTGCAGCCGCTAGTTTACATGCCTTCTTAAATCACAGCTCCAGTTGAGTACGAATGGCTTGCCCCACTCGATTCATATCCTCACCAGAGAGTGTCCCCTCCTTCTCAATCAGCCGTAGTTTGCTTACCGTTGTCAATTGGTCTGCCATTGCCTTGCATTGCCTCCGGTTGAGGGTGACATGTGCTTCGCTGGGGTACAACCGACCGAGGTTGGTCGTAAGGGGAACAACTTGAACGCGGCTGAGAAATTTGTTGGCGGCATCATTGCTGACGATAACGGCCGGCCTTTTCTTCCTGATTTCGCCGCCAACCGATGGATCGAAACGCACCCACCAGACTTCACTTCTTCTCATTATTAATGTCCACACACGTTGCTTCAGCCCATTCCAACGCCTCTGCCTCACGCGCTTGGTCAGCAGCCATCGCCTTGTAGGCTGATTCCAGTTTGCTTCGGACTACGAGCGGGCGAGCGAGGTCCTGAAGGAATTTGCCGATCTTTCGCCGCCCGACCACCTTTTGGAGACCCTCGTACACATCTTCATCCACTGTGATTGTGAGTTTCTTCTGCATGTTCAACACCTCTAAGATTCTCTACACGTATATTATACGTATAATCTGTGTGCGGTCAATGAGATCTCAGTCGCTGGAAGTTCTTTTTGAAAGGCATAACGTCACGGCTGAGCAGCGCGGATCAAAGCCTGCACTCCGGCACGCATGCTCGACCTTCGAACGAATCTGCGCGTTCGCGATGTGGGTGGCATTCCAGGTCATCAGGAAGTCCATCCCATGCGATTCGGCAACGGCTATGTGAAGTGCATCAGCCCTTGCGCGAACAGGAAGCTTCGCGACTTCGAGAATCCTCCCGGCGAGGATTTCAGACAACGAGGTTAGTGCAATCAATGGGATTCCCTCGAGCAGGGCCTTTCGCCGCGCCACTGCATCAGCATCTCCCCCGAAGCTTCCGCATGCACAAGCTCGGAGACGAAGGCATCGAATGCTGACCTGCGCAGGGACCACCATTCGTGCGTCACCTGCTGGCGGGCGGCCGTAATCAAGTCCCGGCTCGGATGGGCCGCCAGATAGCTGAAAATCGATGTCTCCAGATAAACTGTCGGCTTCATGCACCCATTCTACTGCGGAAGGACTCTGACCGCCACTGCCCTGCGATTGCTGCGATAAGCCACATACTAATGAGTGCGAAATAGTATTGACACGATGGAACATTCGACACTGAAAACACTGAAGAGAAGCTGAGGACGCTGAGGCATGCCCGTGGCTTTGAAACGTATTCTTTCAGCGTCTTCAGAAATCCATCAGCGGTCTCAGCGTCGAAAACCTGTCAATATTATTATGCACTTCTTAGTAGCTCAGGGCTATGCCCCCCTGCGCTCGAAAGACGCGCGGAAAAACATCTCGTTGCCGATGACTACCTCCTCCCCACGCATTCCCGCATCCGCGAGCATCCTCTGCCCTGCTTCCCGGTAGTTTCCCTCCATCCCCTTCTTCTTCCCGCCCAGGCTTGCCAATGGAAAGGAGAGTATGACCGCCCCTGCATCGAGCGACTTCAGGACCCATGCTGCGGATCCTTTCTCCTGCCTCTCGAACGTCGTCATGCACTTGAGCATCAGGACAACGTCCGCATGCCTACCCTGCGAACTCGAGATGACGTCTCTGCACTCGCAGATCGACGCAGGATTGAACGCCTTCAGGAAACGGTCCGCAGCCAGGGCCAAATCGCGGTCTATGTCGAGGGCAAGATAGACGACGTCCGCAGGAAGATCGAGCATTGGCAGGGCGAACGGATTCAGTCCGCATGCGAGATCCAGCACCGTGCCGCCCGCATCCGGCAAGCAGGACCGGATTAGGCGGCCGATTGCGCCGAGATGGGGAATCCTCTCCGCCGTGGAAGCGTGAAGGCGCAGTATCGCCATGCAAGCCTCGAGCCTTCCTGCACCTTCGCCCTCAGCAACGGCGGAGGCGAGCTTAAGCGCCTTCTTCCTCGCGGCAGCAGGCAGGAAAGCTGAATAGATTTGGTGCAGCTTTCTCTTGGCCGCCTTGACCGCGTCCGCATTAGTGCGTCCATGAGCAAGCCCCCATGCCGCCGCCCTGGAAAGCGTGTCGGGATTCAAGCATGAATACTTGGCGGATTTCTCGAGCTCCGCGGCAATGCAGGCGGCAACGTCAGGTTCTATTCCGGTTTTGTCAAGCATGCTGTCCTCAACCGCGGATTATACACACACCAATGCGGATCGCGAACCGCCCCTGCCGGACACTGGCCTTCCCCTATCTGGTTCCTGAAAACCCCGCCTCACTCCTGGATTCCGGCTTTCGCCGGAATGACGAATATGGCGGCTAAGCCTGCTACCGCATAAGAACAGGATTCGCAGTGCTCAAGCCCTATCGATTTCCGCACTTACTAAGGAGTGCAGAATAATATTGACGCAAATTCGACGCTGAGACCGCTGA
>DYIT01000094.1:7093-18877 GCA_020723505.1 Candidatus Kuenenia stuttgartensis | reverse complement strand
GGAAAGGCACGCGCGGAACGCGTGATATAACCCGGACGAGCCTCGTTTTCTTGCCTGTTGGTCCCGGCTCGTCCGGGTTATGTTTCTCCGGAGGCAGGCCATGGACCGGATACTGAGGAAAGTCTCGAGGTTCAGGACCCGGCTTGTTGTTCTGGATTTCCTGACTCTCCTGGCGAAGGGCGCCTTCGCGGGCAGCGCCGCCGCATGCGCCGCAATCGCGCTTCACAGGCTGTTCTGCCCATCGCTGCCCATCGCCTATCCGCTGCTGGCCATTGCGGCGCTTTCCGCCGCCGTCCCCGCGCTCGCGGCGTTCGTCCGCAGGCCCGGCATGTTCGACGCCGCGGTACTCGCTGACCTGCACAACGGATTCAAGGAACGAGTCTCTACGGCGGTCGCGACCGCCGGGGAGAGCCACGCGCTTGCAGGAAAAATCGTCGAAGACGCCCTGGCGGCTGTGTCGGGGGCGATGCGTCCGCTCGCGTTCCGGCTGCCGCTCGAGGCTAGAATGCTCCCTGCCCCCGCGGCCGCCGCGCTGCTCCTCTACTTCTTCATGCCGGCGCTCGACATCCTCGGCGCCGCCGAGGAGGCGGGCGCGAAGAGGCGCGAGCGCGAGTCCGTGCGCCGCGCTGCGGTCAGGCTTCTCAAGCAGGCGGAGGATCTCGAATCGGAAGCGAAGGAACGGAAGCTCGAGAAGGGGCTCGAGATGGCCAGGGAAATCTCGGACATATCGCGCAGGATGAGCGACAACGAGTCCGAGAAGAAGAGGGCGCTCGTCGAACTCACGAAGCTCGCCGACAAGGCAAGGGAGATGAAGAGGTCGCGCGATCTCCAGTCGATGGAGGACGCGTTCAAACCGGAAAACCCAGGCCCGCTCGACCCCGGATCCCTGACCGAGAAGATGCTGAAGGCGCTTGAAAAGGACGGGCAGAGCGGGGCGGCCGGGGAACTGATGAAGCAGATGGAGAAGCTTAAGGAGCAGCTCAAGGGCAAGGGTCTTTCGGAAGAGGACCGGAAGAAGATGGAGCGGGACCTGAGAAGGCTGTCCCGCGATTTCAAAATCCCGCCCGAGCTCGCCGAGAAGCTGAAGAAGCTCGCGGATGAACTTGCCAAACGCGGCATGCAATCCGAGGAGGATCGGAAATACGAGGACCTCGAGCAGGATACCGAGGATATGATAAAGCACCTCGAGGAGCTCGCAAAACAGCTCGAGGACAAGGAATTCCTCGAGAAGCTCATAAAGCAAATCGAGGACTCGAAGAACGGGCTCTCGGGCGGCCAGGGCGGCAAGACTCCCCTGCCCGGGGGAGGGGACGGGAAGGACAAGGGAGGGAAGGGGAACGGCGGCAAGGGCGAGGGCGACGACACCGGAGGCGCCGGGACCGGAAAGGGAGGCAAGCCCGACGCCAAGGAGGGCGACTCGGGATTCAAGTCGACCCTCCTGGGCGGCAAGCTGGATTTGTCCGGGAAAATCGTCGGAATCTCGACCTTCAAGGGGCTTCCGGAGTCCGGCGAGGCCAAAGCTTCGTACGAGGAGCTCTATTCGAGGTTCGAGAAGTCGGCAGAAGACACGCTCGCAAAGGAGAAGATACCCGCGGAGTACAAGGACTACATAAAGAAGTACTTCGATTCCATAAGGCCTCGGAGGGAGGGCGGCCAGTGACCAGCCCAGGCGGCGCGAGAACCCGCGGCAGCGGTCCACGCGCGGAATTCGCAGTCAGCCTCAGGTCTGTCCGCATCGCCGCGGGAATCGCCCTGGTCGCAGCCTCGGCAGCCCTCGTTTTATCCCTCCCCGGCAGACCGGCGGCTGGGCGGCCGGAGTCGCCGGTCGAAAGCGAAGCCATCCTTCCGGGGCTGTTCCAAAACCCGCGAAGCGCCGCAGTCGGCCCTGAAGGCACGTTGTACGTCGTGGACAGGACTGCAAGGGTGTTCGCCATCGGCCGGGACGGCCATGCGGACCGTGTCATCGAGATGCCGGAAAAGAAGAACGGCAATCCCCAGGGCATCTGCGTGTCTCAGTCCGGAATCCTCTACGTCGCGGATACGCACTACCACCGAATCCTCGCCTTCTCGCCCGCCGGAGCTCTCCTGGGCGGATTCGGGTCCTTCGGCACCGGACCGGGCCAGTTCCTGTACGTAACGTCCGTCCTTGCGCCGGGGAACGGGATGATATACGCGGCCGAATACGGTGGAAACGACCGCATCCAGGCGTTCGACGAGGACGGGCGTTTCCTGCTCGCCTTCGGTGCCCGGGGAGACGGGAAAGGCATGTTCGACCGGCCGTCGGGCATGGCCATGGACCGGCAGGGCAGGCTCTACGTGGCGGACGCGTGCAACCACAGGATTCAGGTCTTCGACGGCAGAGGGGCGTTGAAGGGCTCGTTCGGCACGCGCGGCAACGGGCCAGGGCAGCTCAACTACCCGTGGGACGTGGAGATAACGCCGGGAGGATCGGTGGCGGTAGTCGAATACGGGAATCACCGCGTTTCCTTCTTCGGGACCGACGGCGCGTTCAGGGGATCCGCCTGCGGACCCGGGCACGACGGGGGCATGCTCTATTGCCCATGGGGGCTCGCCTCGGGGCCGGGCGGCGAGTTGTATGTGGCAGACACGTCCAACAACCGAATCCTGCTCCTCAAGCCCGGGCTGCTGGGATTTGCGCAGGAGGGGGCAAGCGGCGCCGAATCCGTGTCATGCCCGGCGGAAGGCGAACAGGCGGCCGGCATGCGCGGCGCTTTCTTGAGGTGAGGAGCTCAGCGGCGATGCCGTTCCACGCCATACATCCGGAACCATTACTCCTGCTGCTTGCGCTTCCGCTGATTTGGGCGGTCGCGTGGAAAAGCCTCACTGTTGAACCCGGGGCGAGAAAATGGGCGGTTTTCTGCGTGCGGAGCCTCGTTCTGCTGCTTCTGGCAGTCGCGCTGGCGGACTTGAGGTTCGCGGACATCGCGGACAGGCTCTCCGTCGTGTTCCTCCTGGACCATTCCGCCAGCATTCCCGGCGAGGAGCGTGACCGGTCGCTGGACCGCGTGAGGCGGATGGTCGCCGGAATGAAGGAGGGCGACAGGGCGGGGCTGGTCGTGTTCGGGAGGAACGCCAGCATCGAGTCCATGCCCGAGGAGAAGCTGCCGGTCGACAGGATATCGTCGGTCATACAATCCGACTACACCGACATCGGAAACGCAATAAGGCTTTCCACCGCCTCTTTCCCCAAGGGGACGCAGAAGAGGATTGTGCTCGTGTCGGACGGGAACGAGAACATCGGAAGCGCAGTCGATGAAGCCGGGAGGGCATGGGCGTCCGGGACGTCCGTGGATGCCCTCCCCGTGACCTATTCGTACGGCGCCGAGGTGCAGGTCGAGCGGATTGTGCTCCCGTCCAGGGTCAGGAAGGGCGAGGCGTTCGAAGTCAGGCTGATTATCAATTCCGCAAGAGAGACCACGGCGAGGATTTTCATCACGCTGGACAAGGCGCTCATGAATTCCCCGGCGCCCGTGACCCTCACGAAGGGCAAGAACGTTCTCGTCCACTCCATGAGCCTGGACGAACCGGGCTTCTACAGCTTCGCAGGCCGCGTCGAGGCGGACGACGACTCGGTTCCGGGCAACAACCTCGGGTGCGGATTCACGATAGTCGAAGGCGATCCGAGAATCCTTTGCATAGGCGATGCCGAGGACGTGAGGTTCTTGAAGGCCGCGGTCGATGCGCACGGGATTCCCTGCACCGCCGTGCTGCCGGCGGCAGCGCCGGCCAGCGCCGCAGGATTCCAGAGCTTCGATTGCATATTCCTTTGCAACGTCCCGTCCGCGATTCTGTCGAAGAACCAGATGGAGGCGTTGTGCTCGGGCGTGCTCAACTTCGGGCTCGGCCTCGTCATGGTCGGCGGCGACAAGGGATTCGGAGCAGGCGGCTGGAACAAGACGCCGGTCGAGGACGTCCTGCCCGTGAGCTGCGAGATAAAGCAGAAGAAGGTGCTTCCAAACGGCGCCCTGGTCCTGGTCATGCACACGTGCGAATTCGCCGAGGGGAACTACTGGACGAAGAGGATATGCAAAAAGGCGGTCGAACGCCTCACTCCCGAGGACCTGATAGGCGTCATATCGTTCAACTCGTTCGGGGGCGGTTGCGACTGGCTCTTCGAGGAGAAGCTCCTGCCTGCCGCGGACAAGGAGGCGATTTCGAGGAAAATCGACAGCATCAATCCCGGGGACATGCCGGATTTCGACTCCGCCCTGAAAATGGCGTTCAAGGAGCTCAAGGAAGCGAAGGCCGCCAAGAAGCACATCGTCGTCATTTCGGACGGCGACCCGTCCCCGCCGTCCCAGATGCTGCTGCGGGGGCTTTCGAGCACCTCGATAGCCGTCTCGACCGTGCTCATCGGCCCTCACGGCGACGACCAGACGGCCAGGAGGGTGATGGCCGAGCTGGCCGAGCAGACCGGAGGACGCTTCTACGAGGCCTCTGACCCGAAGGAACTGCCGGAAATCGTCACGACCGTCGCGAAGGTGGTTTCCGCGAATTTCATCAAGGAGGAGGAATTCACCCCCATACCCGGATCCTCCTCGGAGGTGATGAAGGGGATTGACGGCTCCACGCTGCCTTCGCTCCACGGCAGGGTTGTCACGAGCGCCAAGCCGGGCGCTGAAATCCCGCTGGTCACGCCTGACGGGGACCCGCTCCTTGCCCACTGGCGTGCGGGGCTGGGGAGGACGGCTGCTTTCACTTCGGACGCCAAGAACCGGTGGGCGTCGAAGTGGGTTCCGTGGGCGGGGTTCGGGAAGTTCTGGAGCCAGGTCGCGCGCTGGTGCATGAGGACCCTGTCCAGGAACAATTTCAACCTCGCGTCGTCCATATCGGGCAGGAAGGGCGTAGTTGTTCTCGACGCCGTGGACTCCGCCGGAGGATTCATCAACGGCCTGAACGTGAAAGCCAAGGCGGTATCGCCTTCTTACAAGGAAATCCCCGTCTCCATGGCCCAGAAGGGCCCTGGAAGGTACGAGGGGACTTTCGACGCCGACGAAGTGGGCTCCTATTTCATAAGCCTCTCCTACGACGGATCCGGGGTACAGGCAGGATTCATGTCCTCGGGCGCCTCGAATTCCTACCCGCCCGAGTACAAGGATCTTTCCGCCAACGCCGCCATGCTGGCCGCAATAGCTTCTGCCGGCGGAGGCAGGGTGCTGTCCGAGGAGGACGACGTCTTCCTGCACAACCTGCCCAAATCGGCGGGGATGGAACCCAAGTGGCACTATTTCCTCATCGCCGCGATGGCCCTGTTCTTCGCCGACGTGTTCGCAAGGAGGGTTTCCATCCCGTACGGAAGGATTGCGGCAGCCGCCGCTTCCGCGGCAGGGCGAATCAGGGCTGCGGTGCTGAGAAAGCCCGACGCGCCCGCGCCCGCCGCTGCGATGGACGCGCTTCTCAGGAGAAAATCCGAGGTTTCCAGCGGGCTTTCGGAAACGGCGCCGCCGCCGCCCATCGACCTGCACGGAGCTCTGCCCGAGGCCCGGGTGGACCTGGATTCCGGTGCCGCTCCGCGCGAGACGCCCCGGACAGCGCCCGGGGCCGCTCCCGCTCCCCAGGCGGACCAGGCGGACGCCGCATACATAAAGAGGCTTCTGGACGCCAAGAAGAAGGCGTTTGAAAAGAAAGGAAGAGAAGATGAGTAATTATCGCGAAGAGGTCGGACCTCCGGATTTGACGGCATTCCGGGAGGATTTCGAGAAGGTCAGGAAGGAATTGGGAAAAGTGATTGTCGGGTATCCGGACGTCATCGAAGGCGTCCTGACAGCGCTGTTCTCCGGCGGCCACTGCCTGCTCGAGGGAGTGCCGGGCCTCGGCAAGACGATGCTGGTGCGATCGCTCGCCAGGACGCTGGAGCTCGAATTCTCCCGCATCCAGTTCACGCCCGACCTAATGCCGGCAGACATCATCGGCACCGACATCGTCGTGGACGACGGGAAGGGATCGAAGTCGTTCAGCTTCCAGAAAGGCCCGGTCTTCGCAGGAATCCTGCTCGCGGACGAGATCAACAGGGCGACTCCGAAGACCCAGAGCGCCCTTCTCGAGGCCATGCAGGAGGGCAGCGTGACCGCCGGCAGGCACACGTACATCCTTCCAGACCCCTTCTTCGTCCTTGCGACCCAGAACCCGATTGAGATGGAGGGGACCTATCCCCTGCCCGAGGCCCAGCTCGACAGGTTCTTCTTCAAGATAATCGTCAATTCTCCCGGCCGCGAGGAACTGAACGAGATTACGCGGCGGACGACGGGCTCCGGCCAGCCCGAATGCTCGAAGAACATCGACGGCGCGAGAATCAGGAGGATGAAGCAGATCGCCAGGAGCATCGTCATCGCCGACCACGTCAGGGACTACGCGTCGAGAATAATCCTCGCGACGCATCCGGGGACGGAGCACGCGTCGCCGATGGCGTCGAAATACCTGCGGTACGGGGCCTCCCCGCGCGGGGCGCAGGCGATGATACTGGCGGGTAAGGTCAGGGCAATCCTCGACGGCAGGGCAAACGTCGCGTTCGCGGACGTGTCGGCATCGGCGGCCAACGCATTGAGGCACAGGATAATCCTGAATTTCGAGGGCGAAGCGGAGGGGGTCGGGACGCAGGCGGTGGTCGAGGACGTCCTGAGGCACGTGAAGGAATATCCCGGCAAGTGACGCCGGGCCGGAGGCATGCGGATGGCGGACAGGCCCAAGCTGCTGGACGAGGAATTCCTCAGGAGGATTGAGATGCTCGACCTCCTGTCGCGGAAGATGCACCGCGGCGCGGACAAGGGGGAAAGGCGCAGCAGGAAGAAGGGCGAGAGCGTCGAGTTCGCGGACTACCGGCACTACGTGCAGGGGGACGAGCCGAGGTTCATAGACTGGAACATCTTCGGCAGGCTCGACAGGCTCTTCCTCAAGCTCTTCCTCGAAGAGGAGGAGCTCAACCTGAGAATCATGATTGACACGAGCTCGTCCATGGATTCCGGGTCTCCGGTGAGCAAGATGGACCTCTCCCGGAAAATCGCAGCCGCGCTTGCGTACGTGGCGCTTTCCAGGAACAACAGGCTGGTGATATCCCCGTTCGATGAATCCCCTTCCGGCGAACTAGGCCCGTGCAGGGGCAGGAAGATGGTGATGCGCGCCTTCGAGTTCCTGCAGGACTTAAGCCCCGGTGGGACCACCTGCCTCGAGACGGCATGCAGACGCGCTGCCCACCATGCGAAGCGCAAGGGCGTCCTGGTGCTGATTTCGGATTTCCTCGACCCTTCCGGATGGGATAGGGGACTCCACTATCTCGTCTCCGGGAACCTCGACGTGCACGCGGTCCAGGTCCTTTCCGAAACGGAAATCAATCCGCCCGTCAGGGGCGACCTCCGTCTGTTCGACTGCGAGCTCAGGAGCTTCGCGGACGTCACGGTCTCGGAAAACCTTCTCAAGACCTACCGCAGGACGCTCGAAGCATTCATGGGGGGCCTCAAGGCGTACTGCATCGGCAGAGGCATGAACTACATCTTCGCCAGGACCGGCGCGCCCTTCGAGAAGACGGTCCTCGAGCTCATGAGGACCGGAGGTTTGCTGGGATGAACCTGCTTGATCCTGGAATGCTGGCCTGGCTTGCGGTCTTCATCCCTCCGCTCGTGCTCCTCTATTTCCTGAAGCTCAAGAGGAAGGAGCACCCGGTGACGTCCATCATACTGTGGCAGCGCAGCATACAGGACCTTAGGGCCAACTCGCCGTTCCAGAGGCTGAGGAAGAACCTCCTCCTCTTCCTGCAGATTCTCGTCTTCGTGCTCGTCGCCGCCGCGCTAGCAAGGCCCGTCCTGCTTGGCCTTAGGATTTCCGGATCGCACAGGGTCCTTCTGATTGACCAGTCGGCGAGCATGTCGTCGAAGGATGCCGGGGGCAGGACCAGGCTCGAGGCCGCGATTGAGACCGCGTTCGGGCTTATAGATGATCCCGACAGGGAGAACATGATGATAATAGGCTTCGGATCAGACGCCCGGACGTACTGTTCGTTCACGGACTCGTCGGTCGAGCTCAGGAACGCGCTTTCCAAGGTGTCCCAGCTCCAAACGGAGACGCGCGTCGACGGAGCGCTGGAGGTGGCCTTTACGGCGCTCAAGGGCAAGACTTCGGGATCCGTCATCGTCCTGAGCGACGGGGCGTTCGGCGCGGTCGGCCTCAAACAGGGCTCAGAAATCACGGCGCCCGTGCATTTCCTCCGCTTCGGGTCGGGATCGGCCAACGCGGGCATCGTGGGCATCGAGGCGAAAAGGGAGGCCGACGGAGGCGGACGCGCCCAGGTTCTGGCAGCCGTGTTCTCGTCATTCCCAGGGGAGCAGTCCGCCGTGGCGGAGCTCCGCAGGGACGACCGGCTGGTCGATGCCGCGGAGATCACGCTCAAGCCCGGCACTACCGTCCCGTGCGTGTTCGGGGTAGACGCTACGGAGCATGGGGCATATACGGTCAGAATCACGCCCGGCGGGCTGATGGATGCCGACGACGAGGCCGGGGTGACGGTGGAGCCCGCGTCGCCGGCCGCCGTCCACCTCTATTCGAAGGGGAGCTTCTTCCTGAAAAAAGCCCTCGAGCAGGACCGCGAGATCGAGGTCACGGTCGAGGATCCGGACTCGTATTCCGGCAAGGACGGGGGCAGGACGGACGTCTGGCCCGAGGATTTCCCTTCGCCTCCGGACGTGGTGGTCTTCGACGGTCTTTCTCCCTCGAACAGGCCCGCGATGAATTCGCTCTACCTGGGCTGCCTTCCCCCAATCCCTGGAATCGTCCGGACGGGAATCGTGTCCGAGCCCGTAGTCTTCGACTGGAACAGGACGCACCCGATAACCAGGTACGCCGAGTTCTCCATACTCTACGTGAAAGAGTCGGCATCTTTCAGCATGCCCGAGACCGCCTCGGCGCTTATAGAAGCGAAGGACTGCCCTCTTGCCGCCTGCGTTTCGGACCGCGGGGTCAGGGTCGTGTGGACCGGATTCAACCTGCAGGGATCGGACTGGCCGGTCCAGGTCTCTTTCCCGGTCTTCCTGAAGAACTCGATTTCATGGCTCTCGTCGGGCAGGGAAAGGACCAGCTCCGTGCCGGTCAAGCCCGGGTCCCCCATCGCGCTCGTGCTCGGCAAGAACGAAACCACGGCGAGAATCATCAAGCCCGGAGGGGAACAGGCGGTCGTGGAAAGGAAAGGTTCCGGCCCCCTCCTCTTCGCCGACACTTTCCGGACCGGCCTTTACGTCGCCGAAACCGCCGCGGGAAAGCGCGTGATAGCATGCAACCTCGCGTCGGAATCCGAGTCGGACATCACGCCCAAGGACCAGATTGAAGTCGGAGAGACCCGCGTTAGCACGGGCGGCATGGACGAGGGGACGACGAAGGAAGTCTGGAGGCTCGCAGTGCTGGCGGCATTCATCCTGATGGCGCTCGAATGGTACGTCTACCACAGGAAGGCCTCATAGTCCGTGCTCGCCGGAACCCGGCGGATGCAGGAACGACCGATTCCGCGCGCGGCTCTCCAGCGCTGCTGGTCCGCGGTGCTGATTCAAGATTTCGCATGCAGCGGTTATAATGTATTCCGATGAATTCAAATGACGTCAACGGGAATCCTCTTCCTCCCAACCCGCCTGAAGGCGCGAAGAAGGAACCCACGCCGATATCGCTGGACGCCTTCGAAGGCGCCCTGCCCTGCGGCAGCGAAAGCCCCACTGTGACCGTGAGCATCGACCAGGTCCTCAAGACGGGGCCGCAGGTCTCCGCCTACATCGACCAGGATTTCGAGCTTCCCGAGAAGGTCAAGCACTACAAGGTAATACGCGAAATCGGAGCCGGAGGAATGGGCAAGGTCTACAAGTGCCTCGATACCGAGCTCGGACGCTACGTCGCCTTGAAAGTGCTGAGAGGCGCCCTGACCAAGGACGAGACCTTCGTCGCAAGGTTCAAGAAAGAGGCGCTGGCCATCGCCAAAATCAGGCACCCGAACATCATCCAAATCTATTCGATTGACACGTTCGAGGACTTCCTCTTCATAACCATGGAATACGTCGAAGGCGAAGGTCTCGACACGCGCATACAACGGGCCGGCAAGATACCGGAGAGGCAGGCAATGGACCTCGTGAGGCAGATTGCCGACGGGCTCGCCCACGTCCACCGCTCCGGAATCCTCCACAGGGACATCAAACCCGGCAACATACTCATCGATTCATCCGGGCGGCCGATGGTGACGGATTTCGGACTCGCTAAAATCCTCTTCGAGCAGATCCTGAGGGACGTCCATCAAGAGGGGACTCATGGCTCCGCCCCGTCCTCCGTCCATACCGATCACGGGAAGATAATGGGCACGCCCTACTATCTCTCGCCGGAATGCATTCAGGGAAAACCCGCCGACGAGAAGTCGGAAGTCTACTCCCTCGGGATTATGATGTACGAAATGCTGACCGGAAGGATGCCGTTCATAGATTCCTCCGTCAACGCCCTTTTCCGCAAGCACTTGTTCGATTTCCCGCCTCCCATCGCCGAACTCGCTCCCGAGGTTTCGCTCGACGTAGCGAACATCACCTACCGGGCGATTGAGAAACGGCCGCAGAACAGGTTCCCCTCGATGTCGGCCCTGCGCGACGCGGTCGCCTCGGTGATTCAGAACTGGCGCATGGCAGGCGAACTCGAGGAGCGCAAGCGCCTTTCCATCGAAATGGCAAAGGTCCTGGCCGCGTCCTCCAGGCCGGAAGGAAGGCCCCGCCATATCCGGAGGATTGTCCTGCTTGCGCTGATACTCGCCGTGCTAGCCGGCGCTCTCGGTCTTTTCGCGAAAATGGCCTGGGAAATCGGCCTCATGCAGTCCGGGGCCGGTCCGGGATCAGCATGGTCGGCCGGCCAGAAATCGTGCGCGATGGGCACCGTCGTCTCCGTCGAGCCCTCGAAATCCCCGCCTTCCGGCTACAGGACGCTGGTGGAGATTGATGATTACATACGCGGCAGGCGGATTTCAGCAAGGATTACCGCAAGGGCCCACGGCCCGTCCGGCGCTGCCGGCAGGCTTGCCGCCGGGACAACTGTTCTGGTTACCGGAGTGGTCGATTCCGACCCGGGCGGCGACAAGTACCTGAGGGTGGACGACGCCCGCGGAGTCAGGTTCCCGCCGCCCCTGCTTCTTCGCGAGTCCGGGGGGGACTCCGCGCTGTCCTTCGAGAACCTGGCCGAAGGCATGAAGGTCGAGATAACCGGTATGGTGGTCATGACAGAGACCGGGTCCGGGGAAACCTCGGGATGGGTGCTGCTCGGTTCGGTCAGGGACAGGCTGGTCAGGATAGTGCTGCCGCCGGGGTTGAAAACCGCGGGGATTTCTGCGGGCGACGAGGTATCTGCGGCCGGAAGAATCGAGAAGGGCAACGGGAAGGCGGCATTCACCCTGCGGCCGGGCAAGGGCGATCAAATCAGCCACTTCAAGGCCGAGTGATTCCGCCCGGCTCCGGGTCTGCCGGGGCTCCGCGGCTCGATTTCCCGGAATCAAGCCTCGGCCTTCTCCAGCAGGAAGGTCTCGAGGGCCTTCCTCTGGTCGCCCGACAGGTTCGTAAATGACAGCCCGACCTGCTCGGGAGAAGAGAACCTGAACCTCTCCACGTATGCAAGCCTCGTGTGGAACTCCTCCACCCGGCGCCTGCCGAAGAAAATTCTCGTCCTCATGGGATATCCGGTGTTCGACTTCACGACCGGGGCCAGGCCTAGGGCCTTTCTCACGCGTCCGTTTTCCGGCAGCGATTCGACCTGCACGCCTCCGGCGCT
>DYIT01000094.1:0-7083 GCA_020723505.1 Candidatus Kuenenia stuttgartensis | reverse complement strand
GCCTTGCACAGCACCCTCTTGCCGCCTGCAATCACCTCGACGGGCAGGTCCACTTCCTTGCGCATATGGCGGCGCGAATCGTCCAGGGCCGTGACCGCCCTCTTGGCCCTGCCCATGACTTCCAGGATTTTCCCGATTCTGAGCGGTTTTTCCATGACCGAGAACACGTCGAGGCCTTTAAGGGGATATCTGAGCTCCCAGTCGGTGGCGATCACCACCGGCATCCCCGGGACCAGCTCGTTGACTTCGGAAATCAGCGCGAAGCTTGCGTCGCTGCTGAAGTCGAGGTCGCAAATCATGACGTCGAAAAGGCCGGTCCCGACTTTCCTCAGCGCCTCCTCCGCCTCCATCGAGATTGAGACCCCGAATCCTTCGCGTCCCAGGACGCTCTTCAGGAAGAACGCGCATGAATTCATCAGGTCGGCAATCAGGACGTTCACGTTCGCCATATTCCCCTCCTTAGATAGTTTTGCGCGCGAAATCGATTGCGCGGGTCCGCGCGCGGATTCATTCAGGTATCAGTATTAATCGGCAAAAAGGCCGCGGAGGTTTAGGGGAATTTCTCCGTCAGCGGACGGAGCCGTCCGCGGCATTCGTTTCGCGCGCCCAAAGAGCCCCGAGGATTGGGATTGCCGTCGCGGCGCGGCGGATTCCAGCCGAGTCCGCCTGCAGCAGAGGACCCCGCTGCCCTGCTTTTCCCGCCGGCTCGAGTGCGTTGACGCATCCCCTGCACCTGTGGAAAAGCGCTTTCCTGCGCTCGGCGCAGGTTTCGCGCGGGATTCTATGCGTGAAGATGCAATTCCTTTCGACGTCCTCGCCGTAGGCCGGGCATTTGACTATGCTCATGCGCTCCTCCGAACATTTCGCATTTGGCATATATCGGCATTCCGGAGGAGAATCTTTAATCATAACGCGGACGAGCCGGAACCAAACATGGATGTAAATGCAGGCTCGTCCGGGTTATATCACGCGCTTCGCGCGTGCCCTGCCGCAAATCTTTTCAATTATTACGAGAATATTTTCATTAAGTGACTAATAACCGGGTCATGCGTCAAGCCCGGAGCGGAAATCCGAATCACTGCATGGTCTGAATGAGCTTCATGAGGGGCCAGAAGAGGGCCATGACGATGAAGAAGACGATGCCGCCGAGGACTACTATGAGCAGGGGTTCGAGAAGGCTCACGAGCGACTGCACGGAAATCTCGACGTCGCGCTCGTAGTTCGCGGCGACCTTGACGAGCATCTTGTCCAGTTCGCCCGTCTCCTCCCCCACCGCGACCATGTTCGTGACCACGTCGTCGAAGATGTCGCTCTCCCCCATCCTCGCGGCCATGGTTTCGCCTTCCTTGATGGCGTCGTGTATGATGTCGATCTCGCCTGCAACGCGCTTGTTGCCGATTGCGTCCCTGCAGATGGCGAGCGCGTCGAGAATGTTCACGCCGCTCTGGATGAGCGTGCCGAGAGTCCTGGAGAACCTCGACACCGCCGTCTTCTTGGCAATGGTTCCGAATATCGGGAGTCTGAGCAAGATTGAATCCACGAAGGACTTGAACTTTTCCTGCTTCGTGAGGATCTTGAACGCTATGAAGCCGACAATGCCGGCTATTATCACGACGTACCAGCTGCTCTGCATGAATTCGCTGATTGCAATCAGTGTCTTGGTGGCGGCCGGAAGTTCAATCTTCCTTTCCTTGAACAGGGTCACGAACTTCGGGACCACGAATATGAGGAGTCCGGACACGATGATGAGCGCGAACGACAGCACGACGGCAGGGTAGATCATGGCGCCGATAATCTGCTTCTTGAGCCTGTAGGCGCGCTCCATGAACTCCGCCAGCCTCCCGAATATGTCGTCCAGGATGCCGCCCATCTCTCCGGCCTTCACCATGCTCACGTAGAGGGTATCGAAGACCTTCGGATGCTTCTTCATGGCCTCGGAGAGCGCCATGCCGCCCTCGACCTCCTCGCTGACGTCCGCGACCGCGTCGCGGAGCATGCCGGGCTTGAGCTGGTTCTCGAGTATCTTGAGGCTCTTGACTATGGGCAGCCCCGCGTCCTGGAGGGTCGAGAACTGGACCGTGAAGTTCGTCAATTGCTTGCGGTTGACGCCGAAGGAAAGGGTCCTTCTCCCTTGCTTCCGGGCGGGCTGATCCTGCTGCTTCGCATCGGCTTCATCGATGGAGGAGGGGAAGTAGCCCATGCTCTGAATCTTTGTCTTTGCCTCCTGCTTGGAGGGGGCTTCGATTTCATCGCGGATTTTCTTGCCCTTGTTGTCGACGGCCTCGAAAACGAAAATGGGCATGGCTGCTCCAGAATTCCTGCCGCCGCCGGCCCCAATCCTGCCGCGGCATGTCTCCTGCCGGAGATCATATCAAACCCCGGGCGTCAATTCAACGCGGAATCAGACCACCGACGTCTCGTGCAGGATCTCGTCCACGGAGGTCACTCCGTCGAATACGGCAAGCATGCCGCTCTCCCTCAGCGTCCTCATCCCGTTCTTCCTGGCGGCGCGCCTTAGCGAGTCGGACGACGCCTTGTCCATGATGAGCTGCTTGATGTCCTCATTGACGAGCATGATTTCAAATATCCCCGTCCTGCCCCTGAACCCCGTGTTGTTGCACTCGGGACAGCCCTTGCCGCGGAAGAATTTCTTTCCGCCGAGCTGGTCCGCTGAGAGGTTCAGCTCGAAAATCTCCTTCTGGTCCGGCTGGTAGGGCATGCGGCAGCTGTTGCAGATTTTCCTGACGAGCCTCTGCGCGATGACCGCCTCGAGGGTCGCCGCGATGAGGAAGGGCTCGACGCCGATTTCGAGCATCCTGGTGACCGCCGAGGGGGCGTCGTTCGTGTGCAGAGTGCTGAACACGACGTGGCCCGTGAGGGAGGCCTCGACCGATATGCCGGCGGTCTCCAAATCGCGAATCTCCCCCACGAGGATTTTATCCGGGTTCTGCCTCAGGATTGACCTCAAGCAGGCGGCGTAGTCGAGGCCGATTTCGTCGTTGATCTGAATCTGGATGATTCCTTCGAGGTCGTATTCGACCGGGTCCTCGGTAGTGATTATCTTGACCGATATGTCGTTCGCCTCCCTCAAAGCCGAATAGAGGGTCGTGGTCTTTCCGCATCCGGTCGGGCCCGTCACGAGGATGATGCCGTTCGGAAGCGTGTTGAGCTTCCGCATCGTGGCCAGTTCCTCCTGCCTCATGCCGAGGTTCTCCAGGTCCAGGGAGACGACGCTCCTGTCGAGCACCCTCATCACCACGCTCTCTCCGAACATCGTCGGGAGGGTGGAAACGCGCAGGTCTACGGCCCTGTTCATGATGGTGAGCTCGATGCGCCCGTCCTGGGGCACCCGGGTCTCGGCGATGTCGAGGTTCGACATCACCTTGATTCGGGAAATCACCGCCTGCGCCAGCTCCTTGGGCGGAGGCGCCATCTCGTAGAGCACGCCGTCAATCCTGTAGCGGATTTTGAATTCGTTCTCGAAAGGCTCGAAATGGATGTCCGCGGCCTTGTCCTTTATGGCCTGGAGGAGGATGAGGTTGAGCAGCTTCACGACCGGGGCTGCGGTGGCGGCCGCTCTCGGATCCTCGAGGTTGAACGCGTCCTTCCTTTTCTCGGAGGATTCCATATCGCCCGCGAGGGTTCCGACCGCCTGGGCGACTGTTTCGGCCTTTCCAGAATAGAACCTGGCAATCGCGTCGTCGACCTGCCTTCCCGGCGCCAGGGCGCCTTCGACGCCGCAGCTCACCATGAACCTGAGGTCGTCCAGGGCCGATGATCCGCCGGGATCGGCCATGGCCACTACGAGCTTTTTCCCGTCGAACGAGAAGGGCACGACCCTGTAGGCCGAGGCGATTGAGGCAGGGACCATGTCTATCATTTCCTTCGTGATGTTCGCCTCTTTCAGGTCGACCAGCGGCAGGCCGGCCTGCTCGGCGAGGCCTTTCGTCAGCCCCTCCTCGGTCAGAGCGCCGATCCTGACGAGCAATTCGCCTATGAGCCCGCCCTCCTTCTTCTGGATTTGCAGCGCCTGCTGGATGTTCCCCTCGTGCACGAACCCGAGCCCCTTCAAGACCTGGCCCAGCAGCCTCCTTGCCTTGTTCACGGTTCCCCTCTCGCGGGGGGCTTCATCGCCCTCGCCGATTTTCCGCAGCATATCCTCCAGGTCCACGGCTTTCGAAAGCAGCGTCTCCATCGAAATCCTGCCCTCCTTGAAGAGCTTGTGGAGTGCGTCGTCGAGTAGAATCATCCCCTGCTTCTTGCCGGTCTGGATTGACGACGGGATGCGGTACGTCTTTCCTTCGCGTATCAGGTTCTGCACGGCGGGCGTGGCTATCATGATTTCGAACGCGGCGACGAGCCCCTCAACGTCCGCTCGGGCCATGAGCACCTGGGAAATCACCGCCACCAGGGACACGGACAGCTGCACCCGAATCTGCTCCTGCTGCTCCTTGGGGAAGGCGTCGATTATCCTGTCCACCGTCCTCGCGGCTCCGGTCGTGTGAAGCGTCGCAAATACCAGGTGCCCGGTCTCGGCCGCCGTGATTGCGGCGTGTATCGTGTCCAGAGCCCTCATCTCCCCCACCATTATGACGTCGGGGTCCTGCCGCAGAGTCCTTATCAGCGCCTCAGCCGTGCCCCCCACGTCCTGGCCGACCTGACGCTGGGTCACGATTGACTTCTTGTGCTCGTGGTAGTACTCGATGGGATCCTCTATCGTGACGATGTGCCTGTCCATCGTGGAGTTGATGTGGTCAATCATCGCGGCGAGCGTCGTCGTCTTTCCGCAACCCGTCGGACCGGTCACGAGCACGAGCCCCCTCGGCTTCATGCAGAGGTCCCTGCCTGCCTGGGGCATTCCCAGCTCGTCGAAGGACATAATCCTGTACGGAATCATCCTCATGACCATTCCGGGGCTGTTCTTCTGGCGGAGGATGCTGACCCTGAACCTAGCCTTTGATCCGAAGGCGTAGGCGAAATCCGCGCCCCCGCGCTCCTCGAACTCGCGCAGGGCGCCCTCGGGCGCGACCGACTTGATGAGGCCCCACGCGTCCTCCGCCTTGAGGGGCGGAAGGCTCAAGGACCTCAGCCTCGTGTTTATGCGCACCACGGGCGGTCTGCCGACCGTGATGTGAAGGTCGGTGCACTTGTTCTGGATCACCGTGTCCAGAAGGCTATCCATGCTTGTCGGCATCTCGCCTCCGTAACGTCAGTGCCTACCCTATGTCGCCGCGCTGGGTTATCCTCAGTATCTCCTCTACTGTCGTCTGTCCGTCCAGGATCTTGCGGATGCCGTCCTGCTGCAGGGTAATCATGCCCCCCGATCTCTTGGCCTCTTCCCTCATCTCCACCAGCGATTTCTTCTCGAACGTCATCTCGCGGATTCGCGAACTCATCTCGAAGAGCTCGAAAATGCCCGTCCTGCCGTGATACCCCTTGCCTCTGCAGGCCGGGCAGCCGGTCTTCCGGTAGATCGTCCGGCCGCTGACCTGTTCGGGCGATATGTTCGTGGCGCGGAGCTCCGAGAGCTTCGGCGTGTAGGGCTCCTTGCACTCCTTGCAGAGCCTGCGCACGAGCCTCTGGGCCATCACGGCCTGGATTGCGGACGCCACGAGGAACGGCTTGACCCCCATGTCAATCAGCCTGTTCAGGGCCGATGGGGCGTCGTTGGTGTGCAGGGTCGAGAACACGAGGTGGCCGGTGAGCGCAGCCTGGATTGCGATTTCGGCGGTCTCGTGGTCGCGGATTTCGCCGACGAGGATTATGTTCGGCGCCTGCCTGAGCATGGCGCGCAGGATTCTGGCGAAATCCAGCCCGGCCCTCCTCCGCACCTGGCACTGGTTTATGCCGGGAATGTTGTACTCGATTGGTTCCTCGGCGGTGATGATTTTCTTGTCGGGATGGTTCAGCTCCTGGAGAGCGGCGTACAGCGTGGTGGTCTTGCCGGAGCCGGTCGGGCCGGTGACGAGGAAGATTCCATTGGGCCTTCTAATGATTCTGTGGAACCTCTTGTAGTCCTCGTCATGGAACCCGAGGCCGGTCATGCTGACGAGGCTCGCCTCCCTGTCGAGAATCCTCATGACGATGCTCTCGCCGTGGTAGGCCGGAAGGGCCGAGACTCGGAGGTCGAGCTGCTTGCCGTCGGTGAGGAACTTAATCCTGCCATCCTGGGGTTTCCGCTTCTCCGCTATGTCCATGTCGGACATGATTTTCACCCTGGAGATTATGGGCCCCTGGAGATTCTTCGGGATGGGGTCGACCTCCTGGCACATCCCGTCTATCCTGAACCTGACCCTCACCTTGTCGACCATCGGCTCTATGTGGATGTCGGAAGCGCGTGAGCGCACCGCGTCCGAGATGATTCGCTGTACGAGCATGATTATGGGCGCGTCGTCGTCTCCGGCGGGCCCGGCCGCCCTAGCGGCCGCGGGGGCGTCCTGCGCCTGCGCCGCCCCGTAGTATTTCCTGAGCGCCTTATCAATCTGGGGCGCCGCCGCCAGCGCGAACGTCACGTCCTTGTTCAGGGTGAATCTGAGGTTGTCCAGCACCAGGAGGTCGAGCGGCCTGTCGGCGGCGACGACAACCTGCTTGTCGGTGACCTTGACCGGAATAATCCTGTTCTCCTCGGCAGCGGCCCTGGGAATCGCGTCTATCGTCTGCTGGGGAATCGCTCCCTTTCCGAGGTTGACGTATGGGACTCCCGCCTGCTTCGCGAGCCCCTTGGCCAGCTGCTCGTGATCTATGTGCCCGAGCGAGACGAGCGCTTCGCCGAGCAGGCATTTCTTCTGCTTCTGGACGGCGAGCGCCGAGTTGACGTGCTCCTCACGGCAGAACCCGAGTCCGACCAGAATCTGCCCAATCAATTTCTGCCCCACTGGCACCTCCGGGATACCGGCTGCGGACCGGCCTGAACAGATATGTATTCCGGCCGCCGGGCCGCCATTCTATCACAGCCGGCGCTTCCTCGCCAAGGTTTCAGCAGAGCTTACTAATAAGTGCAAATTAGTATTTACCAGACCATGGCTTTGGACACTGACAACGCTGAATAAGAGCTGACCACGCTGAATGGCTCCTGATGGTTTA
>DYIT01000093.1 GCA_020723505.1 Candidatus Kuenenia stuttgartensis | reverse complement strand
GTTGGCCCGCCTTCGTCTTGAACGTAAAAGCCTGGACTTCGGCGGGTCTTCGAGATTCTACGCAGCGTTTGGTTGCGGCTCGGCTGCGTTGCGATTTGGCAATTGGAAGTTGGGATTTGAACGACCGGCTCGCACTCATGCTACCCTCTCCTGAGCTGCCTTTCGGCATCCACCACGCCGCGGTTCATCCGCGACACGGCTTCATCCACAGTCGATCTCAGCCCCGGAGAAACCCCTCTTCCTTCCCTGAGCTGGCGCAGGAGCTGGATTGTCATCCTGAAGGTCCTGACGAGGTCCCCCTGGTCGGTCGAGCAAACTTCGGTCAGGTCTTCGAAGTCCGCCCCCCTGCTCCAGTAGAACGCGGCCAGGCTGAGGCCGAAATCCGGGGGTTTCACGCGATTGAAGATCCCCTGCTTTTTTTCGGCCCTTCTCACCCTGTTCACGGCGGCCTCGGCCTCGCGGACGAGATTCCGCATTTCGGGCGTGTTCAGGTCCCCGAAGTCGTCGTCCCTGCGCTGCTCGAAGATGAGAGCCGTGAGCGCGACGTTCAGGTAGTCGGCGTCCAGGTCTTCGAGAACGCCGGAGAAGAGCAGTTCGGTGAGCTGCATCTCGCAGCCCTGCGCCGCGGCCGCGAAGACGCCTCTCGGCAGCAGTTCGGTTCCGTCGAGATAGCCGAGCTCGCCCAGGACGGCAAGGCGCGAGACGATGATTTTAGTGAACCCGTCGTCGCGAACCGCCCTTCCGCGCTTCGCCTTCCGCTGAAAAGCCGCGAAACTCTTTTCGGCAATCGCGAATATCTCGTCCCCTATCCTCGAATAGAGGTTGAGGATCGTCGAATATCCGGGATTGAATCTGCTTTTGACCGGCTCCATGCTGCCGAAGACGACGCCGCGAATCTGCTCGGCGTTGAAGAACCTGGGCTCGGTCTGGGCATAGACGTAGCCTATCTCGTCCATGCCCCTGCGGCCCGCGCGGCCGGCCATCTGGTAGTACTCCCTCGTCATAAGGGGCGAGAACCTGATTCCGTCGAACTTGTCGAGCGTGTCGAATATGACCGAAGCCGCCGGCATGTTGACGCCGAGCGCGAACGTCTCGGTCGTGAAGAGCAGCTTGATGAGCCCGCTCTGAAAGAGCCTTTCCACTATTTCCTTGAGGGTAGGCAGAAGCCCCGCATGGTGGTACGCCACGCCGTACGACACGAGCCTGCGGACGCGCTGCGCGAGCGGACCCGCCGCCGGGACCTCGTACTTCACGCACAGGTCGTCGAAGAGCGCGAGGACCTCCTCCCGCTCGCCGTCGCTGAGAAGGCCGCTGATGCGGCTATCGAACGCGAGGTCCTCGGCCTTCTTGCGCTGGAAGGCGAAGTAGAGGATGGGGATCTTCCCCTCGGCAACCACCTCGCCGATGAGCCTGCCGTCGTTCCGGCCGTCGCTCTTCCCGCCTTTGGCGCGAATCCGCTTGCAGTGCCCCGCGGCATCGTCCATTTTTTTGAAAGGCACGAACCCAAAGCTGCGCACGTAGAGCCTGTGCCTGAGCGGCACGGGCCGCACGTCCTCGGACACGGCCTTGATATTGCCGCGCCTTACAGTCTTCATCCACGCCGCGAGTTCGGAGAGGTTGGGAATCGTGGCCGAGAGGCAGACGAACCTGATTCGCTCGGGCGCGAATATTATGCTCTCCTCCCAGACCGTCCCCCGCTCGTCGTCGTCCATGTAGTGTATCTCGTCGAAGACCGCCCATTCGACCGAGGCTATCCGCTTCGGCGAGTCGAAGATCTCGTTCCGGAAGATCTCGGTCGTCATGATGAGGACCGGCGCATCGGGGTTTATGGAGACTTCGCCGGTGACAATCCCTATCCTGTCGCCGTACTGCGCCCTGAAGTCGCGGTACTTCTGGTTGGACAGCGCCTTGATTGGAGCGGTGTAAACCAGCCTGGTCCCGGACGCAAGGGCCTTCTCGACGGCGTATTCGGCGATTAGCGTCTTGCCCGAGCCGGTGGGCGCCGCGACAATCACCGAGCTTCCGTTCTCGATGGCTTCTATTGCCTCGGCCTGGAACGGGTCCAGGTCGAATCCCTTGTAGTTGGTCTTTCCCAGCAGACTCAGCTCCACGATTGAAAGGACCGGGCATGCGCGGGGTCCGGGACCGCCCCGCCTATCATTCGGCCTTCAGGCTCCGCCCCATGAGGCTGGCCACCGCCTTCCGGACGTCCTGCTTCATGAAGAGAACCCTGTAGACCTCCTCGGAAATCGGCATTTCCACGCCGTACTTCTTCGAAAGGGCGACGACCGCCTCGGACGTCCAGACGCCCTCGGCTATCTTCGGCGTGGAAGCCATGGCCTCGCCGAGGCCCATTCCCCTGCCGATGAGCTCGCCCAGGGCGCGGTTGCGGCTGTGCCTGGACGCGCAGGTCACGATGAGGTCGCCAATGCCCGAGAGCCCGGCGAATGTCGCCGCCTTGCCGCCCATACGGATGCCGAGCCTCGAGATCTCCTTTATCCCGCGGGTTATGAGCGCGGCCTTGGTGTTGTCCCCGAAGCCCAAGCCGTCCGAGATTCCGGCAGCCACCGCGATGACGTTCTTGAGCGCGCCCCCGAGGCTCACCCCCGCGACGTCTGACGACGTATACACGCGGAAGGTCCCTCCCGAGAGGACGTCCTGGACAACCCTTGCCGCGTCCGGGTCGCGCGAAGCCGCGACCACCGAGGTCGGAATCCCCCTCGAAACCTCCTCGGCATGGGACGGCCCGGAGACGGCCACCACCCTCGCCTTGCGGCCCAGGACCTGCCGGACCACCTCGTCGGACCGCAGCAGGGTCTTCCGCTCAATCCCCTTGGATAGCGACACGGCCAGGATCGGTCCGGTTCTCGCAGGCATGAGCTCCAGCACCGCGCGGAGGTGCTGGACCGGGGCCGCAATCGCGAGGATTTCCGCGCCGTCCACCGCCGCTCCCATGTCCGGCGTCAGCGAAATCTCCCCGGGGATGCGCACGCCCGGAAGGAACCGCGCGTTCTCCCTCGTCCTTGCCACCTCCTCGACGTATTCGGGGAACGCGCCCCAGACGGCCGTCCGGACGCCCTTCGCGTTCATGAGCAGGGCCACCGCCGTGCCCCACGCCCCGTCCCCGATTACGGCCGCCCTCGATATCTTCATGCGGTCCTTCCGCCGTTCCCGGCCCCGCGGCCGCCGAACCTGTGCTCGGTCCCGCGGAGCAGCCTGCCGATGTTCGCGTGGTGCCTGGCGATTACGGCCAGCGCCACTACGCACGCGAACAAGAAGAGGTGCAGCATCGACCCGAAGGCCTCCGGCCCCTCGAAAGCCGCCAGGAACGCTGGGAGGGACGCGGCCGCCATTATCGACCCGAGGGAGACAATCCGCGTGCAGGCGAACACGACCAGGAACACGCCCGCGGCAGCCGCGGTGGGGAGCGGCACGAGCGCCGCGGTCACCCCGCAGCCGATGGCCACCCCCTTGCCCCCGCGGAAGCGGAGGAAGACGGAAAACATGTGCCCCGCCACGGCCCCCGCCGCCGCGGCTATCTGCATCGCCGCCCGCGACTCGGCCGCCCCGGCCTGGCCCCAGGCGAGCACCGGACCCGCGCCCTTCATCACGTCCAGGACGAACACCGCCGCGAACACCGCCGCGCCCAGCGCCCGCCTGCCCCCTCCAACCGCCCTGGCCGCGTTCGTGGCCCCGATGTTGCCGCTCCCGATTTTCCGGATGTCCACGCCCGCTACAAGCCAGCCGATAATCAGACCGAACGGAATCGAGCCGGCCAGATACGACGTAAGGGCCGCCGCGCCGGCGAGCATCGCGTCCTGCTGGCTCATCAGGGGGTTCCCCCGGCCCCGCCGTCCCTCGAAGGCACGGCAGGCGCCCCGTCCGTACCGGTCTTCAGGATGAACCTGCCTACCAGATCGAGCTCCTTGACCGGGAGCATGTCAGCCCTCGCGAGGAGGTGCAGGCCGACGAGGGCGAGTGCCGCGAAGACGATCAGGCCCGCTATTCTCCTGACCATCCACGAGGCGTAGGCGGATTCCTTCTTCTTGCTCTCCAGGTTCTTGTCGGGCATTTCTTCCTCCTCATAACCCGGACGAGCCGGAACCAAACAGGTATAAAAGTGCGGCTCGTCCGGGTCATATCACGCGCTTCGCGCGTGCCTTACCGCAAATCTTTTCACTTTCCACATGAATCTATCGATTAAGCGGCTATCCGGGGACCTTGGCCCAATCCGCCTCGAAGGCTTTTATGCCCGCGTCGGTCAGCGGATGCTTCGCCATCTTCTCGAAGACCGCGTAGGGGATTGTGGCCACGTCCGCGCCTATGAGCGCAGCGTCGAGCACGTGGAGCGGATGGCGGACGCTCGCGACAAGGATTTCCGTCGGGAAGCCGTAGTTGTCGTAGATCTGCCGGATCTGGCCAATCAGCTCCATGCCCTGGTGGGCGTTGTCGTCGAGCCTTCCCACGAAGGGGCTCACGTACGACGCCCCTGCCTTGGCCACGAGCAGGGCCTGGAGCGGGGAGAAGCACAGCGTGGCGTTGGTCCTGATGCCGAGCCCGGTAAGCGTTTTAATCGCCTCGAGCCCCGGAATCGACAGCGGTATCTTTATTACCGCGTTCTCGCCGTACTCCTTAAGCCTCTTCGCCTCCTCGACCATCCCTCGCGCGTCCGGGCTCATGACCTCGAGGCTGATGGGGCCGTCCACCTCCCGGAATATTTCCCTGACGACGTCCTCGAACTTCCTGCCGGTCTTCGACACGAGGGTGGGATTGGTCGTGACCCCGTCCAGAACCCCGAACGCCTTGGCTTTCCTGATTTCCGCGATGTCCGCGGTGTCTATGAAGAACTTCATACCGCCTCCGTTTCAGTTGTTGAGCATCTCCGCGTACTTGAGGGGGAGCTGCTTCTTCGAGTGCTGGTAGTCCTGGTTCCACTCGGACACCTGCTTCTCCCACGCGTCGATGTTCACGTCCGGCTGCAGCTTCTTCATGGTCTCGAAGAACTTGTCCGCCTCCTCGACCGCCTTGAATATCGTCTTCAGAGCCTCGACGATTTGGCCGTTCGCCTTGTCTGTCTCGTCGTCGGTCTGCGCCTCGCCAAGCGCCCTTCTCGCGTCCTTCAGGTCCATCTGGCCCTTCTCTCCCTCGGCCGTGATGTTCCCCCAGATCTGGTTGTAGTCCGTCCGCGGCGGCTTGACGGGCTTTTTGTTCTCGTTCTTGGCCGGGCATCCGGCGACGAGGGCGAGCGCGGCAATCATGGCGCACCCGGTCGCCATGACCGGGCCGAGCCCCTGGATTCGAGTCATGTTCTGCTCCTCAAAGAAGTCAGGCTATTCCCCGGCCGCCGGCATGTCAAGTCAGGCGCAGCTTTTTGCCGGCAGTTCCACCGTGAAGCGCGCTCCGCCTTCGGGCCTGTTCTCGGCCGATATCCGACCCCCGTGCTTCTCGACGATGCCGTGGCAGATGCTTAAGCCGAGCCCCGTCCCCTTGCCCACGGCCTTCGTTGTGAAGAACGGGTCGAAAATCATCGGCATCGCCTCAGGCGGTATGCCGTGCCCGGAATCCTCGAACCTGACCGTCGCCGTCCCGCCCTCGACCCCGCTCGTCACCCTGACGTGCCCTGAACACCCGCACTCTGCGACCGCCTGGAAAGCGTTCTGGGCGAGGTTCACGAAGACCTGCCGCATCATCTCCGGATCGCACTCCACCGAGGGCATGCCCCTGCGCAGCTCCTTCTCCACCGTGATTCCGCCCGGATCCATGCCGAGACTCGCAAGGTCGAGCGCCTCCTCGATGAGGTCGTTCAGGTCCGTCTCCTCCCTCCTGCCCTCCTCCTTCCGGGAGAGAAGGAGCAGCTTTCCCATGAGACTCTTGGTCCTCAGCGCCTGCGCATGTATCTTCCTGAAGTATTCCTCCGCCTTGCCCCCGAGCCCGAGAAGGTTCCCGAGCTCCGAGAGCCCCATCATGACCGACAGCGGGTTGTTGATCTCGTGGGCCATTCCCGCCGCAAGCCGGCCGAGCCCCGCGAGCTTCTCGGCATGCACCAGCTCGGCCTCCATCTTCATCCTTGCCCTCAGGTCGCGCAGGACCATCACCGTCCCGAGCCTCGCCCCGCTCGCAGGATCCCGGACCTGCCTCAGGTTCGCGCTCACCGGGATCCCCTGGCCGGACGAATGCCGCACATTAAACGAGAGGTCCTTGGCGGCGCACGGGGCGGCCGATTCAGCGCAGGGCAGGGAACCCTCGAGGAAGTCCGAAACGGGCCTGCCCTCGGCCTCGACCTCCCGCCTCAGACCCGTCATTTCGAGGAAGGCCGGGTTCGCGTTCCTTACAATCCCCCTCGAATCAAGAAGCACCAGGCCGTCCGGGAGGCTCTGGAGAATGTGGAGGGCGGCGGACTGGGGCGAAATCGTCATGAGCCCGAGGCGCATGACCCCCCAGCCGATTACGAGCTCGAAAATCGCGATCGTGAAGTACGGCTCACCGACGAAGACGTCGGCGCTTGTCGCGTGCAGGCCGAGCTCGAGCACTCCGAATATCACCGCCGGCATCAAGGGCGCGAGCGCGACCGTGAGCATGTGCTTCCTCTCGAGCCCCCCGGGAGCATCCTTCATATGCGCCAGAATCATGAAGACGCCGAGCAGCACCGTGGCTATCCCCCAGACCACCGCCGCGAAAAAGATCGGACCGGTCACCGAGTGGAAATGCCCGCCGACCAGGGCCATGGATTTCGCGCCGAAAACAGGGATGCCGGCCATTATCAAGGCTCCGGACGCGAAGACCGCGGCCTCGGCCCCGCGCATCCGCCGGACACCGGCTTCGCCCAGGATTCCGGCCATGAACACCCGCGCGAACCTGAAGTACCAGCCAACGGTCCACATGGATCCGAACATGGCGACGGAAAAGAAAACAACGGCCGCGCTTTCGCTTCCGGCGTTGTAGCGCAGGAGGATTCCGCAGCCCCATACCGATACCGCAATCCCGAGGATGAAGAAGTTCCTGTTCAGCGGGTGGCTGGTGTTCCTGCCGAAAACGTAGGAGGAAATCACCGCCGAAACGATGATGCCGACGAGCGTGGAAAGGACCAGGAAATCCATGGTGTCGCACCGGGCCCGTCAATCAAGCCATGGCCGCGCAAAGCCCGCGCCGGGAACAGCCCCGGCCCGTGAAGCGCCGGCCCCGAACCGGTCATGATTATATTGATTTGCCGCCCCGACGCCATCCGCCGGCGGGCGCCGGCCTGCTTGGAGCCGCCATCATTCATTCGGAAACCGCTATTCCTGCGCCGCGCAGCCATCATTCCAACACCGAGGAACCGGCATTCCTGCATCCGGAGACCGCAATTCCTGCGCCTGGCATCCGCTGCGCTTGCGGCCAGGGCATTGGCTATCGGCCCATTCTTTGTATCATTGTCCGCTGAGTATTTCAGGAGACGACGATGAATCCTGCATTCGACGGGAACCGCGCATACGACCATCTCAAGGCTCTCGCCCAGGAAATCGGCCCAAGGGCGGCAGGGTCCGCCGAGGAGCGAAGGGCCGCCGAATACGTCCTCGACCGCCTTTCGGAGGCGGGGCTCAATGCGCGAATCGACGAGTTCCCGGTCACCATCCACGAGCAGATCCGCACCGAGCTCACGGCGCTCACTGCGGAGCCCTACAGGATAAACGCCGCCGCGCAGCAGTTCGCCGCCGACACCCCGGAGGAGGGAATAGAGGGCGAGCTCGTGTTCGTGGAGACCGCCCATCCCCAGTACCTCGACGACAGGTTCCGGGGGAAGATCTGGCTCATACTCGAGGGCCTTCCCATGGCCTACTATTCCATGGCGATGGCCATGGAGCCGAAGGCAATCATCGCGGTCGAGGAGCAGATGGGCGTGCTCCCCAAGCGCACGCACCTGAGACGCCCGTACAGGGACCGCTTCGGCTCGGTTCCGACGGTCAGGATTTCGTTCGAAGACGGCATGAAGATCATCAAGAACGGGGTTGAAAGGGTGCGAATCTGCACCCAGGGTCGGGAGACTCCGGCGAGGTCGGTGAACGTGGTCGGGGAAATCGGCGGCGGCAAGGAGCACACGGAGATAGTCGTCGTATGCGCGCACCTCGACAGCGTGCGGCACGTCGCGGGCGCCGGCGACAACGCCTCCGGGGCGTCGATACTCATCGAGCTGGCCCGGATATTCGCGCAGAGCGGCTCTAAGCGCACCATCCGCTTCATCGCGTTCGGGGCCGAGGAAATCGGCCTCCGAGGCTCGCGCCACTACGCCGCTGGGCTTTGGGAGGACGACAGGACCGCGCGCAAGAACCCGGGCTTCAACGAGGTCCTGGACAGGACCCAGCTCCTCAGGCACAGCCTGTGCATCAACATGGACATGCACGGCGTAATACTCGGCACGAACATCGCCACGGCCATGGGGCCGCCGGATCTCGTCTCATCGGTCAGGATACTGTCCTCGGAAATCGGCCCCGCCTTCGGGTCAATCAAGGAGGACATCTTCTCCTCCGACGGGATGTGCCTTGCGGCGGTCGGCGTGCCGGGAATCGCGTTCGCGAGGGTCGGAGGATCCTCGGTGGTGACCCACTCGAGGGGCGATACCATCGAGTTCCTCGACGCACCGCACCTCAAGATGATGGGCCGGTTCATCGAGGTCTTCCTCAGGCGCTACGTCGCGGAGGCGTTCGTGTTCCCGTTCCAGCGCGAAATCCCCCAGGGGCTCAGGGAAGAGATCCGCCGCTACTTCAACCGCACCGCCGATCCGTTCCCGCCGGCCCTTCCGGCGCAAGCGCAGGCGTAGCGACACGGCTATATTGGTTCCCTGCGCGCAAGCCGTGCGGCGTACCCGCCGTCCGCCTCCCCCGGCAGCGAGAACCTCTCGGCCTTCACCGCCCATTCCGGCCTTCCGGCGGCGAACGCCCTCACCACGTCCTGGTTCTCCCTGGGGTCTATGCTGCAGGTGCTGTACAGAATCGTCCTCCGCGCGAGGGGCTCGCATCGCGCGAGCAGTTCCTCCTGCACCGCCGCAAGCCCCTCAATCTTGCGCGCGGTGATGCGCCACCTCGCTTCCGGCCTCCTTTTGAGCACTCCCGTATTGGAACAAGGCACGTCGAGCATGACCACGTCGAAGGCCCTGTCGCCGAACGGGGGCCTCGTTCCGTCGCCGGCGATAATCTGCGTCCGGAGCCCGAGCCTGTTCATGCCCTCCCTCATGGCGAGCAACCTCGAGAACTGGACGTCCATCGCCGCCACCAATCCGCAGGGCCCCGCGGCCGGCGCCAGGACCCCGGTCTTGCCGCCGGGAGCGGCGCAGACGTCGAGCACGAAATCGCCGTCCCTCACGCCCGCCATGGCCGCGGCCGCCGCCGCGGTCTCGTCCTGGACCGTGAACGAGCCCTCCGTGAAACCCTTGAGCTTCAGGACCTTCCCGATGTCGCGCACCCTCACCATGCCCGGAACCGTCCCGGGCTTCGCTTCGATGCCCTCTTCCCCGAGGTATCTGAGCAGGCCGCCCGGGGGCGGGTTGCCCGCGTTCTCCCTGAGCGACGGCTCCGGAATTTCGTTGTCCGCCGCCATTATCCTGGCCGCCGTCCCCGGTCCGAACCTCGCGACCCACCTCTCCGCAAGCCACAGGGGATGCGAATGCGCTTCCGACAGATGCGCCGCCGGGTCCCTCGCCCAGTCGAAGAACACGTCCCGGCCGAAGCGGCAATACCTCCCCCCCCCGACCGGAGCCGACGAGTTCGACGACCCGTGGAACTCGCCCGGTTCGGTCGTGAACGAGAGGTTCCCCTGCACCTTCCTCAGCACCGCGTTCGCGAATCCGCCTGCGGCCCGTCCGCCCCTCTTCTTCGCGATTTCAACCGCCTCGTAGATGACCGCGTAAGCCGGGACCTTTTCGAGGAATATGAGCTCGTATAGCGCGGACTTGATGACGGACCGTATCGGCTTCTTTACCATTCCGAGCCCCACTCCGGAGAAGACCCTCAGGACCCTGCTCAGCATGCCCTGGGCCCTGATGGCGCCGAGGGCAATCCTGGTGAGGAGGGCGGCGTCCCTCTGGTCCAGGGAGTTCTCCCTGCAGATGCGGTCAATCTCGTCCTTGGCGTTCACCGTGGGTTTTTCGACCGCTTCGAGGACCTGGGGAACCAGGCCACGGATTCTGGAGACGCTCATTGACCGCCGCCTGGGGAATGGTAGAATGGGCGCCGATTCAAGGCTCTAATCCAGATTCTCTCCTTATGCCCCGAATCGGAAGCGACCCGTGAACAGCATCCCGCTGAACAGGAATTACACGTTCCAGAGCTTCGTGGTCGGCCCGTCGAACCGGCTCTGCCATGCCGCGGCCGTCGCCGTTGCCGAGTCCCCCGGCACGGCGTTCAATCCTCTCTTCATGCAGGGATCCGTCGGCCTGGGCAAGACCCATCTCCTCCAGGCCATCTGCCACGCCGCGCTGGAAACCCAGCCCGAAAAGGAGATTCTCTACCTGAGCTGCGAAACGTTCACCAACCATTTTATTGCGGCCGTCGAGAAAGGCAACATAGAGGAGTTCCGCACGCGCTACCGGCACGTCGACATCCTCCTAATCGACGACATCCAGCTGCTTGCGGACAAGGAAAGCACTCAGGACGAGTTCTTCCACACCTTCAACTCCCTCTACAACAGCGGAAAGCAGATCGTCCTCTCCAGCGATTCGCAGCCCAAGGACATCCCAACGCTCAAGGAGCGGCTGGTCTCGCGTTTCCGGTGGGGCCTCGTGGCCTCGATTGACCCGCCGTGCTTCGAGACCAGGATGGCCATCATCCTCAAGAAGGCCGCCATGCACGGCCATTCCATCCCCAACGACGTCGCCGAATTCGTCGCCAACTCCATAAAGACCAACATCCGCGAAATCGAAGGAGCGGTGAACAGGCTATGCGCCTGGTCGGATGCCGGAAAAGCGCAGCTCAGCCTCGAAACCGCCGCCGAAGCGCTCTCGGACATGCTCGGCCCCTCCTCGTCCCAGACCGTTTCCATGGATGACATCATCAAGATCGTCACCGCCGCCTACAAGGTCAGGCTGTCTGATCTCCAGTCCAAGAAGCGCTCAAAGTCCGTTTCGCTCCCGAGGCAGATTTGCATGTACCTCGCCCGCAAGATGACACGCCATTCCCTGGAGGAAATCGGGGGCTATTTCGGCGGCAGGGACCATACGACGGTCATGTACGCCGAGGAAAAGGTCGCAGAGCTCGCCGGCAAGAAGCCGGATTTCCGGAAAAGCATCGAGCGGCTCGAAAGGGAGCTCTCGAAATAGCCCTCGGCGGTCAAATTGTGGAAACCCATGTGGAAAAACTGTCCGTTTCCTGCGCGTTTCCGCCGGCTATTCGAACATATCCGGAGGCTGCCTTGCGAAGCGGCCCGGATTCCGCGCTTTCAAACATGTCCCGGCCCGGCTTCCCGACAGGAAGCTGACGGGTTTTTACCGGCGGTAATTCCGCATAACTCATTACACTCTCATAAGTTAAGCGGTACGCTCCCGCTGAAATGAACAATTTGAACAGCCCATATGAATTATACGGAGATTATGATAATATCCCGTATTCATTATTCTATTCCCGCCCGTTGTTTACCGGCCTTGCTGGAGGTGTTGGGATGAAGATCACGGGGAAGAAGGAAGCCATCTTCGATGCGTTCAAGACCGCTGCCAAGGTTCTTGTCCAGACGCCGGGCAAGAGCATTCCCCAGGAAATAAAAATCGAGTGCGAATCGGACGGGACCGTCAGGCTTCTTGCAACCGACCTTGAAAGGAGCCTCCGGGTGGTGAGGAATTGCGAGGAGATCTCGGTTCCCGAAGCTGGAACCGTGGCGGTGCACGGGCTCAAGACTCTTTCAATCCTCGGGACCATGGGGGAGGAGGACGTGAGCATGGAGACTTCTCCGGACGGGAATTTCCTCTTCATAAACTGCAAGGGCGGCCAGTTCAAGGTGAACGCCAGTCCTGTGGACGAGTTCCCTCCGATGCCCGAGCCGTCGTGGGACGATCCGGTGACGCTGAAAGGCAGGGATTTCAAGTCGATGGTCGAGAGCACGGCGTTCGCCACAGCGCAGGAGAAGGTGCATTTCTCGCTGCATGGCGTGTTCGTGAGGATTGAGAAGAACAGCCTGAGGATGGTGGGGACGGACGGCAGGCGGCTTTCGATTGTGAACGGCAAGGTGGCGCGCAAGGGGGGCGAAACGATCGAGGTGATTGTCCCCAACAAGGGGATAAAGATATTCGAGGACATAGCCGGGGACGAGGATGACGTGGTGCTTTCCTTCGAGAGGAACCAGCTCTTCCTCAAGACGCGAGGGGTGGAGGCGGGCACGCTGCTCATAGACGGGAAGTACCCGGACTACCAGAAGGCGGTTCCCAAGGAGAACAACCACGAGCTGGACGTGGACACGGAGGCGTTCTTCTCCGGAGTGCGGAAGGCGTCGGTGTTCGCCGAGGCGGAGACAAAGGGGGTGTGGTTCAAAATCGAGCCGGACAAGCTTGTCATGTGGTCCAACGCCGCCGGGTCGGGCGAGGCGGAGGTGGAGGTTCCTGCGAAATACGACGGCGAGGCGTTCGAGATTCAGTTCAACCCCGAGTTCATAAAGACCGTCAGGAAGCTCATCCCCGGGGAGCGGATGAGGATTCTCCTCAAGGATTCCAAGACGGCCGCAATCCTGCACTCGTCCGAGGAGTTCACCTACGTAGTGATGCCCATTGTGAAGAAGTGACATGCGGGCGAGGAATCCCGACAAGCCGAAGGGAATCGAGACGAAGGCGGAGCGCATCGGGAGCATCATCGAGCGGCTTTTCCGGTCGCGGGTCATCTCGAAAGAGCCGCAGAGCATCTGCGATCTCAGGACGAGGTGGGTCGAGATAGTGGGCGAGGAGGCCGCGTGCCGGTGCAGCCCGTCGGAAATCAGGGCGGGCGTGGTCTGGATTAAGGTGGAATCGCCCTCCATGTTCTTCGAGATGAGGAATTTCGGTTCTGAAGAGGTCCTGAGGAGGATACAGTCGGTCGTGCCCGGGAGCGTCACCGGCGTGAGGTTCTTCCAGTGACTCCGGCGGGCATGGGGAAGACGCGATGAGCGAGAGCAGAGAAAAGAAGATATGCAGGACCTGCGGGGCGGAGTACGAGGCGGATCCCTGTCCTGGGTGCGCGGGCGGCCGCTACGACGCGGGCATGATTCAGGTGCTCGACGGGATGGAGCACGTGCGGAAGAGGCCCGCGATGTACATCGGGGACGTGGGCCAGAGGGGGCTGCACCATCTCGTCTGGGAGGTCGTGGACAATTCGATTGACGAGGCGATGGCGGGGTACTGCCGCAACATCTCGGTCGTCATCGAGGCGAACGAGGCGGTCACGGTGGCGGACGACGGCAGGGGAATCCCCGTGGACATCCACCCGGAGAAGGGCGTGCCGGCCGTCGAAATCTGCCTGTCGACGCTGCACTCGGGCGGGAAGTTCGAGCACAAGGCGTACCAGGCGTCGGGCGGCCTCCACGGAGTGGGCGTTTCCGTGGTGAACGCGCTGAGCAGGTGGCTCGAGGTGCTGGTGTTCCGCAACGGGATGATATACCGCCAGCGGTTCGAGAAGGGCATCAAGGTCTCGGAGCTGGAGGAGATAGGGAAGACGAAGCAGCGCGGGACCAAGATTACGTTCATGCCGGATTCAGACGTGTTCAAGGACACGGATTTCAACTATGAAATCATCGCCCTTCGGCTCAGGGAGCTTGCGTTCCTCAACCGCGGCCTCAAGATATCGGTGCGGGACGAGAGGCGCGGGAAGTCGGACGAGTACCAGTACGACGGAGGCCTCGCGGCGTTCGTGAGGCACCTGAACGAGAACAAGGTGCCCATCAACCAGGAGCCGATTTGCTTCGAGCACACGGAGCAGGCGCCGGAGGGGGGCGAAATCTTCCTCGGCGTGGCCATGCAGTACTCGGACGGGTACAGCGAGAACATATTCTCCTTCGTCAACAACATCAACACGGTCGAGGGCGGGACGCACCTGAGCGGGTTCAAGTCCGCGCTCACGAGGACCGTGAACGCCTACGCGAAGAAGAACAAGGCGTTCAAGGAGGAGGAATCGCTCTCGGGCGACGACCTGAGGGAGGGGCTCACGGCAGTGATAAGCCTGAGGGTGCCGAACCCGCAGTTCGAGGGGCAGACGAAGACCAAGCTCGGCAACAGCGAGATTCAGGGGCTGGTCGAGCAGGCGGTCAACCAGAACCTCGGCAGCTTCCTCGAGGAGAACCCGAAGGCGGCCAAGGAAATCGTGGGCAAGGCGCTCCAGGCCCTGAGGGCCAGGGTCGCGGCCCGCAAGGCGAGGGACCTCGTGCGCCGCAAGGGCGCCCTCTCCTCCGGGTCGCTTCCAGGGAAGCTTGCGGACTGCCAGAGCAGGGACACGGAAACCACCGAGCTGTTCATCGTGGAAGGCGATTCGGCAGGCGGATCGGCCAAGCAGGGGCGCGAAAGGAGCTTCCAGGCCATCCTTCCCATCAGGGGTAAAATCCTGAACGTGGAGAAGGCCAGGCTCGAGAAGATGCTCAGCCACCAGGAAATCCAGACCATCATATCCGCGCTCGGAACGGGCATCGGCGCCGAGGATTTCGACATCTCGAAGCTCCGTTACGGCAAAATCGTGGTCATGACCGACGCGGACGTGGACGGATCCCACATCCGGACGCTCCTCCTGACCTTCTTCTTCAGGCAGTACCGCGAGCTCGTGGAGAACGGCCGCATATACATAGCGCAGCCCCCGCTGTTCAGAATCAAGTCGGGCAAGACCGAGCGGTACATCCATTCCGAGAAGGAGATGGAGAAGACGCTGCTCGAGCTCGGGATTTCCCGCTGCACTCTGAAGGACCTCGGGCGCGGGATGAACCAAGACGCGGAAACGTTCGGGAGGCTCGTCAGGCTCCTGCTTCCGCTCAAGAAATACGAGGCCGCGCTATCCAGGGACGGGATAGATTTCGCGGATTTCCTTGTCAACAAGCGCAGGGAAGGGCAGCTGCCCCTCTGCCTCGTGAAGGACCAGGCGGGCCGCGAGAGGTTCTTCTACTCGGAGGCGGAAATCAAGGGATTCCTCAAGGAGGAGGAGGCGAGGCTGGGCAAGGAGGTCGTCCTCGCCGAGCGCGACGATGAAGGCGCGGACAACGGGAAGGTGCGGTACGTCTTCCGCGAGATAGTCGGCCGGGAGGAGATGGAGAGAATCGTGCGGGAAGTCGAGGGGCTTGGGTTCCCAATCGCCACGTTCGACGCGGGGGCCGAGGGGGAGCCCATGTACCAGATTGAGCTCAAGGGTAAGCACCACGACGTGCCCGGGCTGAGGCAGCTCCCGGAGGTCCTGAGGACGGCGATACAGGGGACGCTCGAGATAACCCGGTACAAGGGGCTCGGCGAAATGAACCCCGAGCAGCTCTGGGATACCACGATGGATCCCGCCAAGCGGACGCTGCTTCGGGTGAGGCTGCACGACGCGGCGGACGCCGACCGGATGTTCACCGTGCTCATGGGCACGGAGGTCAACGCACGCCGCGAATTCATCCGCGAGCACGCCTCGGACGTCAAGAACCTGGACGTGTGACCCAGGGCCGGGCTCCAATGATTTTATTCTCGCGATGGCAGTCCATCCCGCGAATATAATTGAGATTAGTGGCGCAAAGAGTGAAGGACAAGTCAGAATCAACATAGAAGGTGTAGATATAAAATACGATATAAAATTAAAGGATGGGCGCTTACCTACTAATAAGGAATTAGCGGATGGATTCGCTGCAGAGATTATAAAAGCGACTAAGCTTCCGGCATTTGTAATTCCATATAAATATTTATCAAATGTGGAGAGCTATATAGTTCAAATAAAAAAGGGATCCGATCTAAATATTAAAATAAAAGATGATGATTATAAGTATGTAGTAGATAATTTATACGAGTTTACTGAGAAGATATACGATAATGAAGTAAAAGCTTGGATTGATACCTGGATTTTATCAATGAAATATGCGGATAATAGCGATAGCACGATTGATATATTTGTGCTTCCACGGGGAATGCAAATTAATTTTATGGATGTTGAAAACCCGGGATTTGCGCATGACATTGAATGCTCAAATCCAAATAGCAGCGTATATCTCCCTGGATCTCAAAATACGATATTTCTTGCAGAAAAAGCAGCTGATACTGACGATGCGGATTGGCCCTTCGTTGCAGGACATGAAGTTGGACATATATATTTTGGAGTAGGTCACCTTGATGATGAAGGAAATCTTATGGGGCAATTTACCGATATATCGAAGGCACAAACGGACAGGTATGATTCGCCAAAAAGGCTAACTTCGAAACAAGGCGAAAAGGCAAGGTTTACTAGCGGCCCAGGGTCCACTAATCCACAATTACTATTCAAGGAATGAATTTATGAAATATATAATGCTTAATATAATATATCTAACAATATTAATAAATAGCGTAAGCAGAGGGGAAGACAATAAGACTGAAAAAGACAATATTATTTCGGAATTGATAAAAGTAAAGAAAATGGAGATTAATCTGGAGGAAGAATGGAACAGATTTTGTAAAATACTTAATAATATCTATATGAATAAACATTCATTTGCACTATAACCGCTTAAAAATATATTCATAACTATTCGTGAAGGTGATATACCGAAGGTTGCGGACTGGAAAGCATCATTGATTCTTGCAACTATATACAACCTTGGAGACAGACGTTTCATTCAAGATATCTGTTTAGAATGCGATCCAAAATACTCAGGAATTAGTATTTTACTGATGATTAGAGACGTAAACAACAAGGAGTGCCAGAATGCAGTCGAGAAATGTGAGAACAATATCATGGCCAAGAAGGATCAATATTCATCGGAGGAACTAGAGAAATTACAAGATGAAATAGAAACATTTAACAAGTTCAAATATTTGGAAATGGAATTGGACGGATTTAAAGCGATTGAAGAAAAGGTAAAGAGAACAATTGCATATGTCAGATGAATATATCCGACTTTAGATGGAAAAGCAGGCATATTGGATCCGAATGGACTTCATTTGAATATATTTGAGTTACCACCAGATGAAAATAGATATTTCAAAGTTTTTAAACTGCGACGATTATCGATCGAGAATCCAGGCGAAGTCGCGGAAGCCCTGTTCAAAATATATTGCAAGGACAAAATTGATTTCGACCCGAACGAATACCCGGCTGGATATATCAAAGAAGGCATTGAAAAGTTCTTCGCAAAATCTCTCTGCGAGGAATCGAGGAAGGCGCTAGAGATAAAGATTGAGAAATTCAAAAAAGAAGAGGAGGAAAAGCGGAAAAAGCAGGAGGAAGAAAGCAAGAAGAAGAAGGAAGAAGATAAGCAGAAGAAGAGCGATTGATTTCGCAATTCAAGTGCACTAAGAAAGAGGGACGCAGAGGACTAGAATTCACCACCGAAGACGCCGAAGACACCGAGGAAACAAGGATAATACCCTGCTTCGCTGGGAAATCTACGGCAAGTTGTCGCCGCCTTTTCGATTCGGATTAACCCTTCAACGCTGAACTCGCAGCAGGGCCAGTCAAAGTTTTCGATCCGAATCAGGTAGATCAGCAAAACAATCAGGTCAATCAGGATCGAAAAATCAGTAGCCTAGTACACCGGAACGGCCTTCAGGAACTTACCTTCCTTCGAGATTTGAATCAGCCTGCACGACGATGTCACCGCCCAGCCCGTGCCGTCCTGCTGGAACGCGAATCCGCCGAAGTACTCCGGCCAGCCGCGAAGCCTGTCAATCTGGAACGTGAGGCCGCTCAATCCGTCGATTCTGGTGTACGTTCCGGTCGCGAGCCCGCCCACGAGGAACGCCTTCCGGTCGTCGGAGACGCCTTTCGCGTAGTTGTACGAGCTCTGGGACTCGAAGAGTTTCACGTCGCCCTCTGCCGGGACGATGAGGTTCTCGTTGCTGTAGTTGATTATGTAAGCGGTCTCGCCGTTCATGAAGACCATCGCGCCGGTGTCGGAGCAGTACCACAGCGCCGTCTCCCGGAGCTGCTTGCCGGTCGGCGCCTCGAACACGATGAGCTTCGAGGTCTTGCCGTCGTTCTTCTGCACGAACTCCTTGCGCGCGAGGCCGGTCAGTTCCTTGGGAACGTCCTTGTATGCGACCTTGTTCTCCTTCCCCTCGGACGAAGTCGTGAGCACCGCGAACCTGGTGCCCTCGGCGTTGAATCCGTAGCTGGCGACTTTGTCGGCCACGTCCACGGAACCGAGCTGGGAGCCGTCGGTCATGGAGAGGAAGCGGATTTGCTTCCTGTACATCACGTCAGTGGCGACGGCCATGAGATCGGCTAGCCTTGCGCATTCAACGAAGCCCGCCTTGCCGATTCTCTTCACGGTTTCGAGCGTGGCTGCGTCGAGGATTTCCGTCTCCTCCTCCTCGTCCTCAAACACGATTCTGGTGCCGTCCTTGTTGTAGGCGAGCGCCCCTATCCTGACGCCCGTCCAAAGCCGCTGCTTCACCTCCATGGTCTGGGCGTCAATCATGTACAGGACCCGGTTCTGCCCGCCCGCGACTATGGTCTTCCCGTCCGGGCTCACGGCGACTGCGCCAAGACCGCTCCATTCCGGATCGCGAGCCCATGCCGCGAACGGCGCGGACAGGACGAGGCCCAGAATGACCGCAAGAGCTGCTTTTCTCATGAGAGTCTCCTTTAAAACGCGTCCTGGGCCTCGCGGCGGGCATCCGGAGATGACGTCCGGGTTTCTGCAGTGCGCCGCGGGACTCCGCAACCAGTATCCGGCGGGAGCGGGGAAAAAACAAGATGCAGGGCGCGGGATCGGTCGGGCCGGCGGCCGGCAAGGGAGTCGTGGGGTTTTGGAAGGACTTGCGAGACGGAACTGCCGCGCTTCCCGGTTGCGGCTATCATGTCGACGGGAAGCCAGTGGTATTCATTGAAGCGGGATGTGCAGAAGAGGCGGCGGGAACAGGTGGGAGTCAAGATGTGTCCAGACGAAGCTGTATGCGCGTATCTTTGCCGCTCGCAGATTTCCGAGACAAGACTCTTGAGCCTCTGGTGTTCCTGC
>DYIT01000092.1 GCA_020723505.1 Candidatus Kuenenia stuttgartensis | reverse complement strand
CCGGCTTATCAGCGCAATCAAATCCGGGAAATCGATGCCGAGTTCCTTCGCCTTTCCGGTTTTCAAGACCCCGACCCTCGTGCAGCCGCGCCTGTCGTAGACAGCGTCCTTGAGCTGCTCGTACATGTCCTCCCGGTGTTTCCTGAGCAGCCTCATCTTCTCGTCCACGGGCAGGCCCCGGGGGTCGATGCCGAGCTTCTCGGAGATCTGGCGGTCGTATCTCTCCCTCCTGCTCTCGTACTCCTCCCTTGTGACCGGCCCGACCGCCCTGTAGGGAATCGAATCGTGCTCCCTCCTGCCGAATCCCATCCTGAGGTTGAACACCCTCTGGAAGTTGTAAACGCGTTCGCTCTGGCGGATGAGGTCTTCGGGCCCGGTCCTGATTCCGGTGACGCCCTCGAAGAACCTGGCGTAGTTCATCACGTGCGTCATCACCTTCGCGGGCTCTTTGGATTTCCTGTTCTCCTCGGGCACTATGTCGTTCCACGGCAGCTTGCACAGGCCGTTCAGGGAGAACCAGGTCCGCCACATGGGGAACCAGTGCAACGCCTCGGCCTTCTGCTCGAAGGTCGGCATGTAGTTATGCACCATGTCGAGGAAAATGAGCCACGCCTCGTCGTGCTGCGGGCCCTTGAGCGCAAGCCCGTATCCGCCCTGCTGGGCGAGGGACTCCTTCGTGATGTATTCGGAGAACTCGAGACCCTTCGCCTCCATGCCGATGTCGTCCATGAGCGCCCTGTCCGCGCCGAATTCCTTCTCGAACACCGCCTTCATGCGCCGTATTCCGAGGCCGAAAATCCTTCCTAATCCCTCGCCTCTCGCGGCCTGGTGCAGGACCTCGAGGAATCCGTCCTGGGAGCCGAACCTCAGATCGAGCCCGCCCGTGTGCTTCGCGTCGATGAGTCCCCGCTCGAAGCATTCCATGACGAATGCCATGCCAGTGCCCACGGTAATCGTGTCAAGGCCGTACGTGTCGCAGTAGAAGTTGCATTCGATGGTGAAATCCGGGTCGAAGATGCCGCAGTTCGACCCGACTCCGGCTATGGTCTCGTATTCGGGGCCGTCGACGAAGACCTTCTGCCCCTTGAAGGGCCCTGTCCTGAGCTTGAAGTTCTTCACCCCGTGCGCGCAGGCGACCGCGCATCCGGCCCAGCATCCGTCGAAGCCCTTGTCGAACCTTGCGCGGAAGGCCTCCTTGTCCAGCCCAGCCGCCCCGGGGTCGCTGCCGTACTGGAAGTTGCGCACCGGGAGGCAGTCGTGGTCGTTCATAATCGGCACGAGATGCGTGGTGCCGAGCACGGCCATCTCGTTCTGGACCGAATCGAGGGTCAGGATTTCCCAGGCGTGCTCCCATGCGACCTTCTTCGTCTTCTCGAAGTCCGCCTCGTTGAGCGGCGACGAGTCGAACGATATCGCCCCGGTCGGACAGCAGAGGGCGCAGATACCGCAGCCGAGGCAGTTCGGGTTCATCTCGTCATCCGGCATCATGACGCGGCGGTCGTCGCCCTTGCCTGACCAGACGATGATCCCCTTCTGCTGCTTGATCTGCTCGCATGCCGAGATGCAGATCCCGCAGCGTATGCACGCGGTCGGCGACCGGTGGACCTTCGGATGGAACTCGGCGGGTTCCGGGACGCCGCATTTCGCGGCGAGATCGCGCAGGAGCCCCACGCCGGGCCACCGGGACAGCATTTTCCCGATAATCTCCCGGCGCTTTGCGACCACCTTCCCGGATTCGGTGAGCACCTCGATGCCGTCGTCCTTTCCGCTTATCGCGTAGTTGCACGACGTCGCGAGCCTGCTCCCGCCCTCTTTCCGAATCTCAACGATGCACATGCGGCAGGAACCTATCGGACGCAGCTTCGGATGCTTGCAGATGGAGGGAATCCGGATCCCAATCTTCCCGGCTTCCTCCATGAGGCTGGCGCCTTCGGCTGCCTCTATCGCCCTGCCGTCGATGCTAATTTTCACGGACATGCTTGCCATCTCCCCGTCTGCGCAAACCGCATTGCCGGCGCATCCGCCGGATGACCCTTCTACGCGGGGCCGGAGTCTATGACCCAGCGGGGCGACGAATACGACTTCTTCGCGACGATGGCCCTGACCTTCTTGTCGCGGAGCACGGATCCGATACCGCCCCTGCCGGCCTGCTTGTAACGGACCACGCCCCTCCGGGCGTCGAACCACGAGAAATTCAGGCATCCTATCAGGGTATGCCCGGCCGCAGTCCCCGCCGAGACCACCGACACGCTCCGCGGACTGCCGCCGCCGTACTTCCGCGTGAGCTCCTCGCCAATCAGGTGCGTTTCGAGAGGGAGCCCCTTCGGGCACCTCTCGATGGCAACCCTTCTCCTGTCTCCGTCAATCACGATGATGACGTCTTCGACCGCTTTCCCCTGGACCTCCAGCGCGTCGAATCCCGAGAACTTGAGGTAGGGGCCGAAATAGCCGCCGACGTTCGAGTCAACCACCGATCCCGTCAGGGGTGAAATGGAGAGCGCTATGCTCTTGCCGCTTCCCGGATAGAACGTGTTGCCGCCGAGAGGGCCGCACGCGATGCAGATTTCGTTGAGCGGATCATCCCAGGCAATCGTCCGGTCCCAGGGAAGGGCGTTCCACAGGAGGCGCAGGTCGAATCCCTTTCCTCCGATGAATATCTCCCTCATCTCCTCGGATACCGGCCTGCTCTCGATTCTTCCCGTTCCAACGTTCACGTACAGAGTCCGCATGTTGTAGCCGCGGCTGATTTGCCCGGCCTCGTATGCGAACTCGGCGATTTGTCCGTTCTTCTTCGGCATGGAGAACCTATCCTCCGGCGATCATGTGAATCAGGCGGATTTCTGAACCGTCGGGTACTTTAAAAACGTCGAAATCCTTGCGGGATACCGTCTTGGATCCGACCCTGACCACGACCGGAGCCTCGGACGGCTCGAGGCATGAAAGAAGGTCGGCAACGGTCATACCGAGCCGCCAGGGATGCTCCCGGCCGTCAACCCTTACCGTCATCGCCCCCTCCATAACCCGGACGAGCCGGAACCAAACAGGGCGCAAGTCCGGGCTCGTCCAGGCTATACCACGCGCTTCGCGAGTGCGAACCGGTTTCCCTGTTTTTTTGGAATCTAACAACACCCGGCACGCGGATCAACCAAAATCCGCGCGCGAGTTTCGGGCCGCCCTTTAATCGAAACTCGGGCGCGGATTTGACTTGCAGTCCAAGGCGGCGATTGACCGCCGGAATTTGAAAACCTGGTTTCTCCGGCGGAATCGACTTGGGACTTCTTACATTGGACATTAGACTTTCGACTTCGGAATTCAGATTTCTTACTTCGGACTCGACAGGATGCCGCTGATTGATGCGACAACCGCCCTGTTCAAGGGCAAGATGGTCCGGAACTTCGTCTCCATGGCCGCCGCCCAGTCCATGAGCGCGGTTCTGGGATTCATTGCGGTCGTCTACCTGGCCCGGACGCTCGACCAGCGGCTCTTCGGAATCTTCGCGTTCGCGCAGACGCTTGCCGCATACCTCGCACTGGCTTCGGACATGGGCCTGCACATGGCGGGCATCAACGGCATAGCCTCTGATCCGTCGAGAACCCGCATGCTGGTGTCGTCGATTTCAACTCTGAGGCTGCTCCTTGCCGCATGCGCTTTCGGGCTTTTCGCCGCCGTAGTGAGCCTGATTGGCAGGCCGGCAGGCTGGAACTCCGTGATGCTGGTCTTCATGCTCTCGCTGTTTCCGCAGGCCGCGTTCCTCGACTGGGCTTTCCGGGGACTGCAGAGCATGGGATCCACGGGCCTGGCGGTGCTCCTCAAGTCGGCGGTGTTCCTCGCCGCCGCGGTGCTGCTGGTAAGGGAGTCCGGAGCCCTGATGAACGCGGCATGGTCGTGGGTGCTTTCTTCCGCGGTCATGAGCGTCTTTCTCTGGGCGGTCTTCGTCAGGCGCTTCGGGGCGGTAGCCCCATGCGCAAGCCCCTCCGCATGGAAGTCGCTGCTCTCGTCCGGCCTCCCGCTCGGACTGTCGTTCATCCTGCTGCAGCTCTATCAGAACATGAACGTCTTCCTCATCGGCGTGCTCCCGGGCAACGGAGAGGTCGAAGTCGCCATGTACAGCGCGGCGGCGAGGGTCGTCCTGTTCTTCTTCTTCATAGCCTCGTCTTTCGGCTTCGCCCTCGAACCCGTCATCGCGGAGATGGTGAGCGGCAGGGCGGGCGGCCCACCGGCTGTGAAGCCGCTCCTTGGGGGAAGCCTGAGGTTCTGCCTGTATCTGTCAGCCCCGGCAGCGGTGGCAGGGTGCCTGATGGCGGAGGAGATAATGGTATTCATATACGGCGGCGGCTACGCCGGCGCCGCTCCTGCCTTCAGAATCATCATCCTCCAGGTGCCGGCGGTGTTCGCCGGCGTTTCCTTCTCGCAGGTGCTGATGGCTTTCGGCAGGGGGAAGGCCGTTCTCTTCGCGGCATGCGCGGGAGCGGCGGTGAACGCCGTCCTCGGGTTTGCGCTTATACCGGGCCTCGGAATAGAGGGGGCTTCATATGCGGTGCTGGCCGCCGAACTGGCAATGGAGACGCTGCTGATTGTATTTGCGCTCAAATCGGCGGTCCCGGGCAACCCCCTGCCGGTCATCCTGGCTGTCGCGGGCGCTTCGGCGGCCATGGCGGCTGCGGCAGTCTGTTCAGGAGGCCACGTGCTTTTCAGGCTCGCTCTGGCCGCCGCGGTCTACGCCGCGGCGCTCGCGGTCCTCGACCTTGCCGGGAGGAGGTTCCCGGGAACGAATCGATCCCGTTGATGCGTCGACGTTCGATTCCGGCTGCAGGACGGGTTTGGGGCTCGATAATATCGGACTCATGAATTAGACTCCGGGATCGGGACACTCGACCCTGGGCCTTTTGGCTTGGACTGTGGACGATGGACCATGTGCCTCGGACGCGTTCCTGAGCACCGGAGTTCGGATGGACGAAATGAGCGGAGGTCCGTTCCGTTTCACGGCATCGGCGGACGATGCCGGCGCGCGGCTGGACGTATTCCTGGCGGCGCGCCTCGATAGATCGCGTTCCGCGCTCCAGAAGCTTCTCAGGACCGGGGCGATTGTAATCAACGGCGCCCCGGCCAGGGCGGGGCATAGAATCGTAGAAGGCGATGAAATCCAGGGCTGCCTGCCGGAACAGGAAGACGAGGCGCCCCGTCCTGAGGACATTCCGCTCGAAATCCTCTTCGAGGACGAAAGGGTGGTCGCGTTCAACAAGCCGGCCGGCATGCCTGCGCACCCGTCGCGGCAGGAGAGATCCGGCACCGTCGTGAACGCGCTCATCTGGAGATACAGGGGGAGGGAGATCTTCCGCCAGGACAGCGAGCCCTCGATGTCGGGGCTGGTGCACAGGCTCGATCGGGACACGTCCGGGGCGATGGTCGCTGCCCTCGACCCCGAGGCCGGCGCGAGCCTCCAGAAGCAGTTCCGGGACCGGCTCGTCGAGAAGGAATACATAGCGGTGGTGCATGGGGTGGTGGAGTTCGACGAGGGCGAGGTATCTGTGCCCATTGGAAAGGACCCGAAGAGGTTCAACCGGAAGATAGCCGACCCGGTGTCCGGCAAGGCGGCGGAGACCTTGTACCGGGTAATCGAACGGTTCGAGTCCTTCAGCCTCGTCCGTCTCAAGCCGCGCACCGGAAGGACGCACCAGATTCGGGTCCATATGCAGCACCTCGGACACGCGGTGGCGGGCGACAGGCTGTACCCCCCGAAGTCGCGACCTCCGGCTCCGGCGTTCGCGAGGCAGGCCCTGCACGCCTCATCTCTCGCGTTCCTGCATCCATCCGACATGCGCAAGGTCGCCGTCAAGGCGCCGCTTCCCGCGGACATGAAGGAATTCATCGCGTCCCTCAAGCCCGGGCGCGGCCGCAGGGCGGGCGGCTGATGCGGCGCCAGGCTGCAATCCTGTTGACAATGCCGGCGGTTTTTTAACATCATTCCGGTACCGGACTGACCGTGGCGAAACGCGACTCCGGGCCGCTCGAGCGCCGGAAGCGACTCGGCGGCGCGGTCCGCGCCTTTTCTCCCGTCTTGAGGAGGTCATGCATGCCCGAGGAAAAAGACCCTTTCAAGGCTCTCAGGGAAAAAATCAGGAAAAAGAAGGAGGAAGAGAGCAAGGAAATCACCCAACGGATGGAATCAGGCGACGCGTCGGGGAAATCCGGAGCCGCCGGAGCCGCTCCTCCAGCGCAGGAACCGCGTGTCGCCGCGGCCCCGGAGCCGCCGAAGGCGAAGAGCGCCCCCAGCCTGAGCGCGCCCTCCAACCCGCCCGCCGGACAGGAACCCTCTCCCGCGCCTCCGCGCCCCCAGGCCGCGGCTCCCTTCCCGGCGCATGCGCCTGCGCATCCTGGCAACGCCGGCCAGCCCCAGCAGGCCCCCCCGGCTCAGCAGGCTCCCCAGAGGCCGCAGGCTCCGGTTTCGCCGGGCAACGCAAGGGCCGGGAAGGCGGCTCCGGCGGCCATCCTGGATCCGACCATGCGCAAGATAGGAGAGGCGGCGCCCGAACGGTCGGCGTCCCCGGCTCCCGAGGCGCTGCCGCCGCCGAAAGGACTCATCAAGCACAGGTTCTCGTTCGAGGACAAGGGCAAGATGGACAAATCGCCTGCGCGGTTCAACGCCGAGAAACCCAGGAAATTCGACGACCACCGCTTTACCGCCCAGAAGAAGGACAAAGAAGGTGGAAACAAGCGCGGCAAATGAATCGTCATGCCCGCGGCTCTGCGGAAGGAAGGAGCGGACTCCGGGCAGGCGGCAATTCGCCGTCCTGCTCGCCGCCTGCGCCGCAGCCGCAGCCGCAGCGGCGGTCTCCGGATCTCCTACGCGGGACGGGCCGTCGCCTTCCCCGTTCGCCTGCAGGGTGATGATTGACCTCAACAGCGCCTCCTGCGGGGATCTAAGCCTCATTCCGGGCATCGGGCCTTCGCTTGCGCGCAGGATAGTCCTGCACAGGGGACGTTACGGCGGGTTCGAGACCGGGGCCGACTTGAGGTTCGTCCGCGGGCTCCCGGGGCCGGCGATGAGGGCGGTCGAAGGCTTCGTCACCGCGGGCCGGCCGGCGGGAAAGGAAGACCGGCGTTGAAGCGCAGCCTGCCTGCCGCCGTCCTGTACTCGGCCGTCTTCTATGCCCTGCCGCTGTCCTCGGCGCTGTTCGCCGCAATCCTCGTCTACTCCCCCCAGACCGCGCAGGACCTGGTGCGGAGCTGGATTTTCCCCGTGTTCCTTGTGCTGGCGGTTGCGGTCGCAGGCTTCGCGGTCGCGTCGAGAATCCTTCTGGGGTTGTCCAGGGCTAGGACCGTTCTCCTGGAGAAGGAACTGATAGGCTCCATTTCGCTGAGGAAGACCAGGGAGGCCGAACTGAGGCGCCTGCGGCGCGAGGTGGAGCTGCTCTCCGCCATCAGGGAAATCGGCGTGATTGTCAACGCGGGCGACGAGTTCAAGGACGTCATGGCCAAGGTCCTTGAAACCGTCGCAGGCGCGCTCAAGGCTTCCGACCTTGTGCTGTACCTAGTGGACGGGGAATCGCGCGACGTCGAGCCTGCCGCGAGAAGAATCGACGGGGCTACGAGGTTCGGGAGGAAGCTCGCCCCGCCTCCGACCGCCGCCGGGAAGGTCATAGAGGCCCTGGAACACCGGACCATGATGAAGGATTTCCACGGCGGGGTGCCGGTCCTCACGCTTCCGCTGGTGGTCGACGGCGAGGCGGTCGGGGCCCTGAAAGCCACGCTGGAAATCGAGGAGGAGGGGGAGGACGCGGTTGAGAGGGTGAAGAACGCGGAGGAGTTCCTGAAGGGCCTGGAGCGCCACCTGGCGCTTGCCATAAAGGCTCCGTCGCTGTACCACAGGGCTGTGGTCGACGCGCTGACCGGCCTCTATTCGCGGAGGCATTTCAACAACCAGCTGGAGGGGCATTTCAACATCTCGGTGAGAAGGGGGACTCCGCTGGGCTTCATCATTTGCGACATCGACCATTTCAAGAAGGTGAACGACTCCTTCGGGCATCAGACCGGCGACATGGTGCTGAACCAGGTCGCGAAGGTCATCCAGAAGGAAATCCGGGAGTACGACCTGGCATTCCGCTACGGAGGCGAGGAGATGTGCGTCATCCTTCCCCAGACCGGCATGGAGGATTCCGTGGTCATCGCCGAGCGGATACGGAAGAAGGTGGAAGGAAAGGCTTTCAGGAGCGACGGGGGCGGAACCGTTCCGGTGACGATCAGCATGGGCGTTGCGTCGTTCGCCTCATGGATGAAGATTCCGGGAGATTTGATATCCCGGGCGGATGCGGCCCTGTACAGGGCCAAGGAAGGGGGCAGGAACAGGACCGAGCTGGCGGACCTCTCGCCTGGAGAGGCGCGCGCCATGGACCCGGGCGCGAAGGCGGCGGACCGGCCCGCCGGCAAAACGAGAAGGACGGCGAGAAGGTCGACGAGGAAGAAGCCGGGCGACGCGTGGCCGCCGGGACAGTGATTCCGACGCAGCGGGAGAAGATACAGGGGCGGCAGCAGATCCGGTCGTCACGCATCTCCGCGCAGCATCGGGTCAGGACGGCGATTTCCCGGCGTGCGCGCGCCGGCGGAAACGGATGGATGGTGTTTCGATGGGCGAACCGGGAAAAAGCAGGTTTCCGGAATGGCTGAGGCGGCCTCTGCCCGAGGGCGGGGGAATCGGGAGAATCAAGCGGATGCTGGCCGAAGCGGGGCTGCATACCGTCTGCCAGAGCGCCGGATGCCCGAACATCGGCGGCTGCTTCTCTTCGGGCACGGCCACATTCCTGATATTGGGTCCGTCCTGCACGCGCGGGTGCGGTTTCTGCGCAATCGACGCGTCGAATCCCGGGCCGCTCGATCCCGACGAGCCGCGGAAGGTCGCGGAAGCGGCGGCCAGGCTCGGACTCTCCCACACCGTGATCACATCCGTGACCCGCGACGACCTGGCCGACGGAGGAAGCGGGCATTTCGCCGAAACGGTGAGGCGGCTTCGGGAGATCCCCGGCATGGAAGTGGAAGTCCTGGTCCCCGATTTCCGCGGCAGGAAAGCGAGCATCGCGGAGGTCGTCGAATCCGGCCCCGCGGTCTTCAACCACAACATCGAGACCGTGCCGGGCCTCTACTACCGCGTACGGCCGCGCGCGGACTACAGGACGTCGCTCGACGTGCTCAAGTACGCGAAATGGGTCAATCCGGGCGTCATCACGAAATCAGGGATGATGCTCGGGCTCGGAGAGGAGGATGGGGAGGTCAGGGACGCCCTCGAGGACCTGAGGCGCGCATGCTGCGACATCCTCACGCTCGGGCAGTACCTCAGGCCCTCGGAGCGCCATCTCGAAGTCGTGCGGTTCGTGACGCCTGCCGAGTTCGACCGGTGGAAGGCCGAGGCGCTCTCCATGGGATTCAGGGCCGCGGCCTGCGCACCGCTGGTCCGGAGCTCGCACGGCGCCGCGGAATTGCTGCGCGATGCGCGCGCCAGCGCGTCATCTTGCGGGAGCGCAAAACCGAGAACGCCGAAAGAATGCTGAACGCGCAGAATGGAGTGACCTGCGATGGGCCTTGGCGCAACGCATGCGAAGTTCTGGGAAACGATTGAGTCGAAGGGCATTGAAAACGCGGCGTCCGATGCCGGGTGCAGCGCCGGCCGAGCCGCGATTATCGTCCCCATCGCGGGCTCGGAGCACCGGGTGTTTCCCTCGACGAGGACGATAACCGGTCCGGACGGGAAGCCGGCGAAATTCCTCGAGTCCGTGGTCGCGGTCACGTATCTGGCCACGGCTAGCGGCAGGGCGCTGTCCGGAGAATGGGTTTCCGAAAAGATGCTGCCGCTGGGCGACGTGTACTTCCGGGGCAATCATTCAATCCCGTTCGGCATTCTGCTGCCCAGGTACGCGCCGAATCCCGCGGCCTTCGCCGGAGCGGCGGCGCGCGCGGGAGGCCGGGCTTTAAGCTTCGGCGATGCCGGCGCCGAGATTCCGGCCCTTCCGAGAGTTCCGATGAGGATTGGGCTCTGGAAAGCCGACGAGGAATTCCCGGCGGACGGGAGGATTCTCTTCGATTCCACGGCCTGCGAATACCTTCTGCTCGACGGTATTCTCACGCTCGTGAACATAGTGTTCAAGAAGCTGGCGGAATCGTGATTCGCATTGAAATGATTCACTGATATGAAAGCTTCGAAGAAAGCCATGGGGAAAGCGGGCGGGAAGAAGCCCCACGCAAGGCGGACGAAGCCCGGCGCTGTCCTGATTGGAGCCGATCTGGGCGGGACGAACTTCAAGTGCGGCGTCCTAGGCATGTCCGGCGAGGTCCTCTGGAGGGATTCCATCCCGCTGCTCGAGCCCAACGACCCTCGGGGAATCTGGAGCGAAATCCGCTCCCTGATTGCCGAGGCGTTCAGGCGTGCCGAAGGCCGCAGGGTGGCGGCAATCGGCGTCGGCGCGGCGGCGCCCCTCGACTGGAAGGAAGGTAGGATATTCTCCCCCCCCAACATGAGGGGACTCAAGGACGCCAGGCTGGCCGGGATGCTGGAACGCGAGTTCGGGACGGCCGCGTTCATCGAGAACGACGCCAATGCCGCGGCGTACGGCGAATTCAGACTCGGCGCAGGCAGAGGGACGCAGTCGATGGTTGCCCTGACGCTCGGGACCGGCGTGGGGGGCGGGATAATAATCGACGGCAGGCTCCACAGGGGAAGCAACGGCGTTGCTGCGGAGCTGGGCCATACGATCGTGGACCCGACCGGTCCGCCCTGCGGATGCGGGTCTAGGGGCTGCCTGGAGACCTACGCGTCGGCGACGGCGACGGCGAGGCGCTGGCGGGAAGGGGTTTCGTCGGGGAGAATCCGGCCGCCTGCGTCCCTGGCCAAGCAGCCTGGCGAGGTGACAGCGAAGGACCTCTTCGAGTTCGCCGAGCTCGGGGACGGCGGATCGGCTCTGATATTCGCCGAAACCGGGGCCTGGCTCGGGGAGGCCGCCGGGTCGTTCGCGAACGTGCTTGATCCCGACATATTCGTCTTCTGCGGCGGCATGGCTGCGGCTTCGAAGCATTTCATGCCGGCCCTGCTGGAGCGGTTCCGCGGCAGGGCGGTGTCCCCGGCCCGCGAGAAGGCGGAAATCGCGACAGGCCGTCTCGGATCCGACAGCGGGATTATCGGAGCTGCGCTGCTTGCCGCGGAGAGGCTTCGTCCGAGACGATGAGGATTCAGCGGTCCACGGCAAACCCGCTATTTCCCTGATCCCAGGTCCGGGACGCTGCAGATGACTTCCCACGCCCCGGAGGAGGACAGTTTCAGGACTCGCGCCTGCTCGTCAATCGCGAGCATCGAATCGGCGGGCCCGTCGACGCAGTAGGAGATGAGGTTGCCCGGCAGCGTCGCCGTCGCGACGAAAGAGTCAGAGGCCTCGTCGACAAGGACCCGTCTCTTCTCGACGACGAAGCAGGAACGTTTTCCCGCCTCGAAATCATCCGAAGCCGGATGGATCTTCCTCCACTGGCCCTGGAACCTGAACAGGGCACCGCCGGTCGAGCATGCATATACCGACTTGTCAGACGCACCTACCCTGCAGAATCCCCTGCCCGCAAGCTCCGTCCATGTCTCCCCGGCGCGGTCGAACTGAAGCACGCGGCCCGCGTCGGAGGTCAGTACGCACAGAACCGGCGACACCGGCGACGGCCCGATGGCGGCGTCGGCAATCTCCGCCGGCATGAAAAGGGTGAAGTCCTTCTGGCCGGGCGCCCACCTGAGCAGCTTCCCGCCGCAGAGGGCGAATATCGTCCTGTCAGGCCCCAAGAGCACCTTCTTCGGCGCTGCAGGGAGGAAGAAGTATTCCCATCTCCTTTCGCTGAGGTTGTACCAGCGAAGTCCGGGTATGTTCTCGATGTATCCGGAGACCTGCCCTCCTCCTGCAATCACGCGGTCGAGGTTCTCGCCGATTTTCGTCCACAAGGCGAAGTCGTCCGAGACCTGGAAGACCGCTTTGAGCCCGGAGAGGAAATACAGTTTTCCTCCGGAGGGAATAATCCTCCCGCCGAGCAGCCACTGGGGAAGGACCTGGGATTTCAGAGTATCGAGCTTCCTGCCTGCCCAGATGATGTCGTTCACCGCGGACTGAGATATCTTCGGGTTCTCGGACCAGTATTTCAGGACCTTCAAGACCTCCTCCTCGGCGGGCGAGGAAGAGAGGGAGTACTTGATCCCGTTCGGCGGTGTGCCTTTCGCGCAATCGAGGCAGACCGAGTGGATTTCCCCGGTCCAGACGCCGTTCGGACCGATAATTATCAGGGAGGAGTCCTCGCCGGGAACGCCGCCCACCACGCCGCCGAGGCCGAGCCTTTGAAGAGCGGCATCCGGAGGCATGAGCACGCTTCCCGCGGGATTCAGCCTGACCGTGGCGGCCGTGAGGTTCTTCACGGTGATTTCGATCTTCTCGTACCCGAACATGGAGACGGCTTCGAACTCAATCTTGCCCTTCCTGCGCGCGTCGAACAGGTTCTCCGCGTCCTGTCCGGCCGCCGCAAGCGGCCCCGCGAGCAGCACGGACATGGCCGCAACCGAGCAGCGGATCCGAAACGCTCCTCTCAACCCGCCTCCATCCATGAGATTCTCCATTCGCCGTCTTCCTCCTGGAACTTGAACACGTAGGGGAAAGGCATTCCGGTCGAAATCACCTGATCGCAGTAAAGCACGGCGGTCTGCCCCCAAATCCTCTCGCTTCTGATTCTGAAAACCATCTGCGAATAGCTCAGCATCTTGTCGGACAGCCCCTTGGTCCTCGTATGGACGTCGAATCCGCGATAGCGTCCGGCACGATATCTCAGGTAGCGGTTGGCGGTCGAGATCTCCATCTTCTCATTGACCGCGCGAACGGCGGCTAAATAAGACTTGAGGGCGTTCCTGGGAGTGGAAAAGTCCGCATAGACCCCCGATTCGGAATACCCTGCCTCGAAGGCGGAGAGACCTGCGATTCCCGCTGCGCCGGCCAGTGCGAAGATTGAAACGAAGATGGCAGGTTTCATATCTTTTCCAACGTTTTTTTCCGCCCTAATGTTGTTCTTTCATCTTGATTTTACCAGGATATGGGATAAAATATGAGTATCCGGGAACCGGTCCGGGGAACTTTACGTTGGGAAGCGCATGAAACACGTTGTATTGTGCATTCCGGTCCTGTTTTCATTCCTCGTCTTCATCCATCCGGTTTCTCCCGCCGACAAGGACACCGAGGTCGACAAGAAGAAGGTGTATTACGGCAACGCCGACAACTTCAAAACCCCTGCAGTGATTGAACTCGCGAAGGTTTTCAGCAACATCACCGAGTACCAGGACGCGAAGAAGAAATCCGAAGACGACCCTGACTATTACATCCTGCTGGACAAAGCCAATCAGAAGTTCCAGAAAGCGCTCGAAAAGGCAGCCAAGGACGGGGGTTATGACCTCGTGGGAGAGACTGGGACGGTGAAGGTCAAGGGCAAGACGATACCCGACATCACGCAGAAGGTCATCGATTCGCTATAATCTCGCCTGCCGCCAGGTTTTCGGCAAACACCCCAGCGCAAGGTTCTTCCCCTGCGCCTTCGCGGCAACCGATTCGCCTGAAAGAGCGGGCTTTTGACGTTTGCGGCGCGGAAATGAATAGGGAAACCGTAAATTCCGGGATATAATTGCAGGTCGGGGTATTTACCATGAACTTCAGAGCAGGCATTCTGGTGTGCGCGGTTTTCGCGGCGTCGGCCGGGTTCAATCCGGCCGCGGGCGAGGAGCAGACTCCACCGCCTCAGAAGACCCTGCCGGAGTTCAAGAACGGCAGGCTGGTCTCGAAGAACAAGGTCAGTTTCACTTATTACCTCAAGCCCGCGAACCGGGCCCAGCTGCAAAGCATCGTCCAGAACATACTAGCCCAGCATGGAATCGTCCACGGCCAGGACTACTTCATGGAGCGCGACGACACGACGCACCTTATCACGATAACCGCCTCTCCCGAAGTGCTCGAACTCGTGAAAAGCCTGCTGGCCGGTTTCGAGGAAGACGAACCGCAAATCCGCGTGAGCGTGAGAGTCGTCGAAACGTCCACGACCGCCGATTTCCAGAGCGGGCTCGACGTCACTTTCGACCGGAAGACGGCAAAGGACACGTTCTTCAGGGGGTTCTCCCTGAACTACAGCCCCAAGGACTATCTCGAGAGCCTGACGAGGACCACCACTTCCGTTCCCTTCCAGGGCACTTCGACCGTCTTCGGCACGGTTGACGCGAACGGGAACGTCATAAGCCAGAAGGAATACGACCGCGTGGGCGCGGTATACGCCTCAATCAGGGCGCTGAGCGCGTACCAGCAGGCGAACATCCTCGCCCAGCCGGACATCATGGTCCAGAACGGCCAGCAGGCGAAGGTCTCTACCGGAGGAAGGTATCCGTACCAGTCCGCGACCCTTTCGGCCGGGACCGTGAGCATTTCCACCCTGTTCCTCCAGGTCGGAATCACGCTGACCGTAACTCCATTCCTCGTCGGGGAGGACAAGGTCCACCTTTCGGTGAGCGCCCAGGTCGAGAACGTCGTGGGATACGTCGAGGGGGCGCAGGGCGTGAAGAACCCCTTCACGGTGAAGCGCGAGATTGAGACCAAGGTCGTGCTCGAGGACGGGGCGGAACTCGTGATGGGAGGCCTTTTCACGAAGGAGAACACCGTGGTCGAGAAGGGCATCCCGATTCTGAGCGAGATTCCGATACTCGGGCTGCTTTTCAAGTCGTACTGGAAGACGGCGGTGAAGAAGGAGCTCCTTTTCTTCATCAGGCCGAAAATCGTCAAAGCGTCCAGCAAACTGTATTTCCCGGGCAAATAGGAAGGCGTCCTGTCGCACCGGGCGCGTCCGTCCGCGGCTTCGGCGAATCAATTCGCTTGAAAAACCGCGGGCTGCGGTTATTCTTGTCCAATCGCATAGGGAAGAAAGGTTCCGAGATGACCAGCATTCTCCTCGTTGACGACGAGAAGACCATACACACGTTCCTGAAGTACGTCCTCGGCAAGAGGGGGCACCGCATCGTCGGTGTCCTGAGCGGAGTGCTCGCCCTCGAGGAGGTCGCGCGCAGGGGTTACGACCTTTATCTCATAGACCTCGACATGCCTGAGATGTCGGGCGAAGACCTGATAGGCCGCCTGCGGAAGCTCGGCAAGGGGGATCCGTTCATAATCCTGTCCGGCCTTCCCGAGGACGAGGTCAGGGACGCCTGCGAGCGCCTTGGCGGCGCGGGCTATATCCGGAAGCCTTTCCGAGTAGAGAAGCTGATTGCGGCGATTGACGCCACGATAGCGGGCGGACCGGCCAAGGCCTGATTGACGGGGCACCCCGGAGGCGGGATTTGGCGAAATTCCTTGTCGTGGACGACAGCGCGCTCGCGAGAAGGGTCCTTTGCGACATACTCCTTTCCGAAGGGCATGCGGTCGAGCAGGCGGAGAGCGGCGAGAAGGCCATGAAGCTCGTCGGCGACAGGCACTTCGACGCCGTCCTTGCGGACTTCAACATGCCCGGAATGATGGGGGACGCCCTCCTTGCGGGAATCCGCAGAATCGCGCCCGGCATGCCCGTGGTGCTGGTCACATCGTACTACGACTCCGAAATGTTCCGCACGGCCGACAAGAGCGGTTTCGTTAGAATCGTCAACAAGCCGTTCACCAACGAGGAGCTGGTTGACGCGATACGGGAAATCCTGTAGTCTCTCATGCATCGGGATATGAACCGGTCGTGCCGATTTGCGCTGTATATGCCCAACCCTCCCAGGACTCCCCGGAAAGGAACGACGAGATGAAGCGCGGTTTGCTGAAAATCCTGGTCCTGCCGCTGTTTGCGGGCTGCACGCAGGTGGACCCTGAAGTGGTGGACAAGCTCAGCCAGAGGACGCACTGGCTCAAGGAGAAAATCCAGCTGCTCGAGGAGGAAACCAAGCAGACAAAGCTCAAGCTCGACAGGCTGCAGACCAGGTACATCGACCTCGACACGCGCTACCGCAGGCTGGACCTCGAGTTCAAGATGATTCAGAACAAGGTGCAGCCGATAAAGGACATCGGCGACAGGCAGAAGATCGAGGAGGAGATGCTGGACCTCGTGAGCCGTATTCCGTCGGCCAGCGAGGAGGAATGGGGGAGAATCAAGGAGCAGATAGTGCGGCTTGGCAGCCTCGTGGTGCCCTATCTCCTGCAGTCGTACAAGGACGGCAACTTCACGAGGGCAGGAGACGCGCTCCGGGAAATCAAGGATCCGCTTGCGCTTCCGGCGCTGGTATCGGCGCTTGAGGTGTCCAAGACGAGGCTCATCGCCGCGGAAACAATCGAGAAGCTTGGGCTCAAGGAGGCGATTGAGCATCTTGCGCCGTATCTCGATTCCGAGGACCCGTCGGTGCGCGTCCAGATTGCGACGTCGCTTGCGGTGCTCGGGGACATGTCGGGGATGCCTGCCCTCATAGAGGAGCTCGACCATCCGGAGTACGACCGGAGGTTCCTCGCGAATTCCAGGCTCACCCACTTCACGAAGACCGACATGGGCTTCAACGCGGAGCAGAACAAGGACCAGCGGAAGCCCGCGATTGCGAAGTGGAAGTCCTGGTGGAGGCAGAACAAGGACCGCTTCAAGCTGGCCTTCGACTGGTCGAAGCGGAAGGGCACGCCGAAGCCAGGGGAAGGGGAACCCGGCGAGGGCGAAGGGGAAGAGGGAGGCGGGGAGGGGCAGGATAAGCCGGGCGAAGGAGAGGGCGGCGGCAAGGATCCGGGCGGGAACGGCGGGAAGAAAGAGCCCGGCAAGAACGGCGGGGAAGGCGAGGACGGGGGGGATTGACCCTGCTGCGCATAAGCCGGGAGACAGGCGGCAGGGAAAACCCGGCATCGAAATCCAAACTCAGGAATTGAAGGATTCGCAGAACAGCCCATGTTCGAATCAGACTTCAACTACGTAATCACGACCTTTCTCAAACCCGTTCTCAAGTACGTCCAGGATCCCTCGGTGACCGAAATCATGATCAACAGGCCTGACGAGGTCTTCGTCGAGAGGAAGGGCCTGATTGAGCGCGTCCCCGAGGTTTTCGAGACCGAAGCCGCGCTTATGGCCGCCGTGAACAACATAGCCCATTACGTGAACAGGACGGTCAACGAGAAGAACCCGATAATGGAAGCCAGGCTTCCCGATGGCTCACGCGTCCAGGTCATCCTGCCCCCCTGCGCCCGCAGGGGGATCTACGTTTCCATCAGGAAGTTCTCCAAAGTCTCCTTCACTTCCGACGACCTCCTGCGTTTCGGCTCCGCTTCGCCCGCGATAATCCAGTTCATAAGGATGTGCGTGAGGGCGAAGAAGAACATCGTGTTCTCCGGCGGATCGGGGACCGGGAAGACGTCGCTCCTCAACTTCGCCTCGTCCTTCATCCCGGACGGCGAGAGGATTGTCGTCATAGAGGACGCCAGCGAGCTCAACCTGAGCCAGAAGCACACCCTCCCGCTCGAGGTGAAGCAGGCGGACAGGGACGGGTCGGGCGCGGTCGACATGCGGGACCTCCTCAAGGCCTCGCTGCGCATGAGGCCCGACCGGATAATAGTCGGCGAGGTGAGGGGGGGCGAGTCCGTGGACATGCTCCAGGCGATGAACACCGGCCACAGCGGCTCCATGACGACCATCCACGCCAATTCCCCTCGGGACACGCTGCTCAGGCTCGAGACCACGGCCATGATGGGCGGAATCGACCTGTCCCTGCACGCCGTGCGCTCCCAGATCTGCGCGGCCGTGGACGTCCTAATGCACGTCCACAGGTTCCAGGACGGGTCCAGGAAGATATCCTCGATTGCGGAACTCCTCGACTACGACCGGAACGCCGACAGGTACGTCACGGCCGACCTGTTCGTCTTTGAAGTGTCCGGCGCGTCCGAAGACGGAAAAATCGCCGGCTCCTTCGTTCCTACGGGGACGGCGCCCACCTTCCTCAAGGAAATCGAGGACGCGGGATTCAGGAACGCCGCGGAGCTGTTCGTCAAGGGACGCTGAGAAGGGCCTCCCATGATTCGCACTTCTTGCATGTTCGGGGCGGCCTCGGCATTGCTGGCGGCGCTGGCCTTCGCTGAGACGCCTGTCTCGGGCGCCGACTCCGGCGGCTTCGCGATTGCCGACTTCGAGAGTCCGGATTGCGCCCGGCTGGTTTCCGCCTCGGGCATCAGGCATTCAATCGATCTGTCTGAAGGCTCCGCCGCCCAGGGGAAGGCCTGCCTGTTCCTTGCGCCCCAATCCGGGCGCCGGGCCGAGGGCAGCGAGGACTCGGTAACGATTCGCCTCCCCGGGACGGCATCCATGAGGACCGGAAGGGCGCTGTCGGCATGGTTCTGCGCGGCCTTCTCGGCAGAGCCGCTGAGGCTGCGATGGCTGATGCTCGATTCCGCGGGGAAGGCCATATTCCAGCGCCGCTTCTTCTTCGACGGCGGGGGCGTATGGCACCGCGAGGAATGGCCGCTTTCGCTTTGGCGCTGGGCTGACGAGAGAATGGGCGACTGGTCGGAGGTCGCGGCGGTTTCCCTGGTCGTCGAGTCGAAGGACTGGGAATCCATAAGGATTGACGACCTCAGGGTGGAGGGCGGTCCCGGGGCGGGTTCGGCCCTTGGGAAGGACTGGCTGCTGGGCATCGCGTTTTCCGGCGGGAAGGCGGCTGCGCTGGAGGCGGACGGGTTCCTGATCGCCACTGACGCGGCCGGCGCAGGCGGGGAGGGCTTCAGGCCGCTGCTCCTCAAGCTTGAACCGCTTCCCGCATGGATCGGAAGGGTGTTCGGGAAGGCCGTGCGGCCGCTCGCCGCCACCAGGCCGGTGTCTCTCCTTGTTTTCGAGGACAGGAAGGCGTACGTCGACTTCTTCAGGCGGCTCGGAACGGCGTGGCGGGTGAACATCTCCCCTCCGAAGGCAGGCGGGTACACGGTCTTCGACATCGCAACGTCCTACTACGACCCGGCGAAGGGCTTCGACCGGGCCGTCTATTTCCACGAGGCCGTGCATGCCGCGCTCGCCCGCTACCTGCGCCTCGTTCCCGGAACGCGATCGCATTCCTGGCTGCAGGAGTGCGCGGCGAACTACCTACAGCTCTGCCTCTTCCCCGACTCCCTCGAAAGGGAGGCGTTCGTCCGGAATTTCAGCGAGCCCATCCGGCAGGACGGCAAGGGCTTCTTCAAGCCGCTGGCAGTCCTTTTCTCCGAAAGGATTGGGCCGAACCACTACGCCCAGCTCGCGAGCCTGATGGCGTTCATGGTCGAGCGCAAGCCCGATTTGCCCCCGGCCGTCGCACGCGCCCTGGCCGAAGGCTGCGACGCGGCCGAGGCGTTCTCCCGGGCCGGCGCGCAGATTGGCGCTCTCGAGAAGGAGTGGTTCGACTGGGGATCGGCCCGGTTCAAGGCCGAGGCGCCCGACCGGGATACGCCCCACTTCCCCATTCCGAAGGAATGGGGGAAAAAATAAATCCGCAAGCCTTCATTGCGGAGACATGCTGATTCTGCTGGTCTCCGGCGCCGTGCTGATACCTCTCGGGCTGTTCGTGTTCGCCAGGGCGGAGAGATGGGCGAAG